>MFAF01000111.1:0-1019 GCA_001774505.1 Candidatus Coatesbacteria bacterium RBG_13_66_14
GCAGCCGGGGGTGAGGGTCGGCGCGTGTCCCCTCTCCCTCTCAGGGAGAGGGTTAGGGTGAGGGGCGGGGTAGGGAACGTGAAAAACGCGGCGGCCCGCAGAGGACTCGTCCTACGGGGCCGCCCTACGTCATCGCAATTTGCAAGGTATTGACCGGGCGGGAATCCCTCGCCGGGTGTGGACATCCGCCCCGCCGGGTACTAAAATATAAAAAACTGCGCTCATCAAGCTCCGTAAACCGGGGGAGAACGCGATGAAAATACTGTCGTTCGTGATTGCCTGCGCGGCCGTCTTCATCCTCCTCGGCTGCTTCGACAAGGCCGAGGGCCAGGGGCCCGGCTTCTCGCCGCCCGAGGGGAGCTACGACGACGGCTACAACCAGGGGTTCAAGGAAGGGTACCAGATGGGGTACTCGGACGGCTTCACTGCGGGCGGCGGCTCGTCGGGCGGGGACACCGGCGACGGCGAAGAGGTGGACTTCGAGGAAGAAGAAGAAGAGACGGAGACCATCCTCGGCCCCGCGCCGGACAAGATCGTCCAGCAGTTCATAGACGGCTTCAAGGCCGAGAACGAGGCCGCCTGCAAGGCCCTCTTCGCCAAGGACTCGCCGCAGCTCAAGACCTGGGACTCGGACTGGGACCAGATGCAGAGCGCCAACTGGAGCAACTGGAAAACCCCCACGCTCCACGACCACGATTCCCGCGAGGCGCGGGTCACCGTCAAGTGCAGCGTGAAGTCCTTCCTCGGCGACGCCGACGTGCGGGTGTTCATAGACCTGGTCACCCGGGACAACTACTGGAAGATTTACGAGATAACGTATTCGAGCTACTAGGCCGTTTTCGCGCGTAAAAAACGGGGCCCCGCGGCCCCGCTTTTTTTTTGAAAAAACTCACCCGGCCAGCTCCCGGAAAATCCCCTCCACGATGGCAGACAGGGCGGCGGCGAGCGCCGGGGAGAGCCCCTCGCCGAAGGTGAACGGGTCGGGCGCCTCCACGGCGTAGATGCGGATTTCCCCCGGC
>MFAF01000111.1:1292-6362 GCA_001774505.1 Candidatus Coatesbacteria bacterium RBG_13_66_14
TTTGTTTTCTCTGATTTAAAAAAAACGTAGGGGCGATGAGTCCACGGTCGCCCGGGATAACGCATAAAGCAGCAGCCCGTAGAAGGGCCGCCCTACGTCAGCGCAACCCCTCACCCCCACCCTCCCCCCAAAGGGGGGAGGGGGTAGCCGCCGGGGAGAAACGGCGGGGCGTAGAAGCCCCGCCCTACACCATCGCAAAAAACGGCGGGGCGTAGAAGCCCCGCCCTACGTCATCGCAACCCGTTGGGCAATGGGTGAAGCGGTCCCCTCTCCCCAGAGGGGGGAGGGTGCAGCCGTAGGCGAAAAACGGCGGGGACTAAAGTCCCCGCCCTACATTACGCGAAACCGACCTCTCAACCGTCGCGGCGGACGGTCTGGACCAGCTCGCCCTCGGGCCCGTAGATGTTGGCGATGAGCGGCGAATGGCCGACCGCGTGCGTGGCGCAGGCGTGGCACGGATCGTAGGGCCGGAAGGCCATCTCGACCATGTTCAAGAGGCCGTCGTCCACCTTGCCGCCCTTGATGACGGCCTTGGCCGCCTTCTCCACGCTCATGGCCATGGGGGCGGAGTTGTGGTTTGTGGCCACGATGAGGTTGACCCGCGTCAGGATGCCGTCGGGGTCGGTCCAGTAGTGGTGGATGAGCGTCCCGCGCGGCGCCTCCAGGATGCCGACGCCCTCGACCGGGGTCTTGGTCGGGAGGTTGCGGATGTCGTCGGAGGTGATTTCGTCGTCGGAGAGTAGGGTGACCATTTCCTCGGCGGCCTGGAGCGCCTCGACGAGGCGGGCCCAGTGGAAGGCCAGGGTGTTGTGGGCCGGCTTGCCGCCCAGGGTGGCGAAGAGCTTGTCGTGGTGCTCCTGGGCCTTGGGGGTGCGCATGCCCTCGCTGGCGTTCAGGCGGGCCAGCGGGGCCACGCGGTACACGCCGGACTCCGGGCCGTCAACGAAACCCTTCCAGCCGACTTTTTTGAGGAATGGGAAGGTGATGTAGCTCCACGGCTCCACGTGCTCGGAGATGTGTTCGACGTAATCCCGCGGCTCGAAGAGGGCGAACTCCTTGCCGGCGGGGTCCACCACGCGGACCCGCCGCTCGTAGAAGTCCACCTTCTTGTTGTCGTCCACCAGGCCCATGTAGTAGGTCTTGTGGGTGTAGCCGTCGGAGAGGATGAGGTCCACGTAAGCCTTGTTGGCCAGGACGATGTCGGCGAAGGCCTGCAGGGCGAACTCGGCGAAGCCGACGGCCTCCTTGGCCACCTCGAGGAACTTCTGGCGCTCCTCCTCGTTGATGCCGCGGGACACGCCGCCGGGGAGGCCGAAGACGGGGTGGACGACCTTGCCGCCGATGGTTTGGATGATGTTGCGGGTCTCGCGGCGGATTTTGATGAGCTTGCCGGCGATCTCGAGGCCGACCTTGCCGATGACGCCCAGGATGTTGCGCTCGGCGGCGGGGGCGGTGGGGCCGACGATGAAATCGGGGCCGCCCAGGAAGAAGAAGTGGAGGTTGTGGTCCTCGAAGGTGAAGGCGTTGTAGACGAGGCGGCGGATGAGCCAGGCCGCCCGCGTCGGCTCCACGCCCCACAGGTCGTCCAGGCACTTGGTGGAGGCCATGTGGTGGGCGGTGGGGCAGACGCCGCAGATGCGCTCGGTGATGCGGGGCATCTCCTCGGAGGGGCGGCCGATGCAGAAGGTCTCGAAGCCCCGGACCTCGGGCACCTGGAAGAAAGCCCGCTCGACGTCCCCGGCGTCGTTCAGGAAGATTTCGATCTTGCCGTGGCCCTCGAGGCGGGTTATCGGATTGATGGTGACCCTTGTGCTCATTATCCCTCACTCCTTGGAAGCCCGCGCTTGAGGATCGAGCTGGGCAGGCTGAAGCGGTAAAGGGTTCCGGCGGGGTCCACCATGTTGGCGGCGGCCGCGGCCGCGTCATCCTCCGTCAGGGCGCTCCCGGCGGAGGCGATGGCCGACAGGAGCTTGGTCCCCTGATCCAGGGCCTCGGGGGGCGGCCCGAAGCACCCGCGGCAGGGCATGTTGGCGCTGATGCAGCGTTCGCCGCAGCCGCCCCGCGTCGCCGGGCCCATGCAGATAAAACCCTGGGCCAGGTAGCACTCCTTGGGGTCGGGCTGGCTGGTGGCCACCCGCTTGAACTCGCCGATGGTGATCTTCTCCGGCTTGGTCTCGTTCAGAGGGCAGGTCTCGCAGAGCGCCTTCGACGGCGCCAGGACCGACCCCTTGGGCGGCAGCTCGCCCTTGAGGATGGCCAGGACGGCGTCCATTATGAGGTTCGGCGGGGGCGCGCACCCCGGGAGGTAGTAGTCAACGTCTATCACCTCGTCGAGCCGCTTGACGCTGTTCCACACCGCGGGGAGCTCGAGGTCGTAGCCGTCCACGTTGGAGTGGGTTTGGGGCCGGACCTTGCCCGGGTTGTCCACGGTGACCGAGGTTTCGTACTTGTTGCGGAAGAGGTCCTCGGCGGTGGAGAGGTTGATCAGCCCGGGGATTCCGCCCAGGTGCGAGCAGGCGCCGAAGGCCACGATGAGGCCGCTCTTTTCGCGCAGGAGCTTGACCCACTCCTCGTGCTCGGAGAGTCGGACCGCGCCGTTGATGAATGTCACGGCTATCTCGCCGGGCTTCCAGGCTTGGGCGTCCTTGAGCTTGAAGTCCAGGGCCACCGGCCACAGTGCGATGTCCACGGCCTCGACGACCTTGAGGATGTCCTCGGCCAGGTCCACGACCGCCTCCTCGCAGCCGCCGCACGCGCCGCACCAGTAAAACGCTACCTTGGGCTTTGCCATTTTATCGAACCTTCCCGATCCCCCCGGGTGAGGGGCTGTTGTTTCTTCCAAAAAGCTCTGCGACGCACCGGAAAAGCCGGTCGAACTACGGGATTCACAAGTCACGGTTTCCGCTAAAAATCTCCGCGACCCATCGCACAGGGCAACGGCGCCTAGGCCACCGAATCGGTGATGGCCTTGGTCCGCTCGGCCCAGTTCAGCGGCCCCAGCTCCTTGACGCGGGCGGTAAAGTCCCGGATGGTGTCGGCGAAGAGGTTGCCCTCCGAGGCGGAGATCCAGCGCAGCCAGATGCGGTCGGGCTCGATGCCGAACTGTCCCAGGAGCTTTACCAGCATCGGGTAGCGGCGCATGGTGCGGTAGTTGCCCACGTCGTAGTGGCAGTCGCCGGGGTGGCAGCCGCCGATGAGCACCCCGTCGGCGCCGTCGGCGAAGGCCTGGACGATGAAGGTGGGGTCCACCCGGCCGGAGCACATGACCTTGATGGGGGTGAGGTTGGGCGGGTACTTGATGCGGCTGATGCCCGCCAGGTCCGCGCCGGTGTAGGTGCACCAGCGGCAGAGGAACCCCACCAGCTTGGGCTCGAAGCTCTCGTCAGCCATTCTTTACTCCCGGTGCAGTTGACGGGAATTTCTCCCGGTAATCCGCTTTTTTATGACTCGGTGACCGTCCGGGCGGCCGTGTCCCGCGACGCCCGCCGGGAACCTTTCCATGCGTCTGAGGAAGCGCCTCCGGGCTCGATGCGCACTCCCCCCGGCACCACCCACCTCAGGCGACGGGGACCGCCGGGGGGCTAGGTAAGCATGCCCTCCAGCTCGGCCAGGATCTGCACGTCCTCGTAGCCCTGCTGGCCGGCGGCGCCGGAGGGGCAGCCCGCCACGCAGGTCCCGCAGCCCTTGCACAGCTCCTCGGTCACCACGGAGACCTTCTTTTCGGCGTCGAAGGAGATGGCGAGGTAGGGGCAGTTCTGGATGCAGAGCTTGCAGCCGCTGCAGAGGTCCTCGTCAATTACGCACTTGATGGGCTCCAGGACGACCTTTCCCCTGTCGAGGAGTGAGAGGGCCGCCGCGGCCGCCGCCGCGCCCTGGGCCACCGCGTCGGGGATGTCCTTGGGCCCCTGGCAGGCGCCGGCGAGGTAGATGCCGTCCGAGGCGGTGTCCACCGGGGCCAGCTTGGGGTGCTTCTCCAGGAAGAACTGGCCCTGCATGCAGGAGAGGTGGAGGGTCTTGGCGACGGAGTCGGCGTCGAGCCGGGGCTTCAGGCCGCCGGAGAGGATGACCATGTCCACCGGGATGCGCCGGGTGCCGCCCAGGAGGGTGTCCTCGGCTACGACCACCAGCCGGCCCTTCTCCTCGGGGTTTTCCCAGGCGTCGGTCACCTCGGCCGCCTTGCCGCGGATGAAGTGCACCCCCTCGTTCAAGAGGCGCTTGTAGAACTCCTCGTAGCCCTTGCCGAAGGCGCGCATGTCTATGTAGAAGTTGTAAACCTCGGCCGAGGTGTGGTCCTTGACCAGGTAGGCGAACTTCAGCGAGTACATGCAGCAGACGCGGGAGCACCAGGCGTTGTGCTTCTCGTCGCGGCTGCCGATGCAGTGGAGGATGGCCACGGCCCTCGGCTCGCGGCCGTCGCTGGTGACGATGCGCCCCTCGGTGTAGCCGCTGGCGTTGCAGAGCCGCTCGAACTCCAGGCCGGTGAGCACGTCGGGGAAGCGGCCCCAGCCGAACTGCGGCGTCTCGCGCACGTCGAAGGGCTCGAAGCCGGTGGCGACGATGATGGCGCCGACGTCCACCTCGCGGACGGTGTCGGTCATGGAGTGGTCTATGGCCTTGGCCTCGCACTTGGTCTCGCAGAGGCGGCACTCGGAGCAGACCGAGCAGTTCAGGCAGCGCTCCACCTCGGCCGTGACCATCTCCTCGGTGAGCCCGAAGTTGACCTCGTCGAAGGTCGCCAGCCGCCCCTGAATGGGCCGGCTCGGCATCCGGACGCGGGGGCTTTTTACCCGGGCCTCGCGGACGGGGGCCTTCACCGGCTCGGGGAGGATGCGACCCTCGGCCAGGTCCACGCCTCGGATGAAGCGGTCCGCCGATTCGGCGGTGCGGTGGCCGTCGGCGATGGCCTCGACGATGGAGGCCGGCCCGCGCACCAGGTCGCCGGCGGCGAAGACGCCCGGCTTGTTGGTGGCCCCCGTCACCGGGTCCACCACCACCGAGCCCCAGGAGCTGGTCTCCAGGCCCCATTTCCGTAAAACCTCGACGTCGGCGGTCTGGCCGATGGCCGTAATC
>MFAF01000111.1:6377-6995 GCA_001774505.1 Candidatus Coatesbacteria bacterium RBG_13_66_14
GTCTCGAACTCGGAGCCCTCGACGGGGACGGGGCGGCGGCGGCCCGAGGAGTCGGGCGCGCCGAGCTCCATGCGGATGCACCGCAGGACAAGCCGGCCGTCGTCGCCGCGGCGCAGGCTCACCGGGGCGGTGAGGAACTCCAGGCGGACGCCCTCCTCCTTGGCCTCCTCGATCTCGGACGGCTCGGCGGGCATCTCCCGCTCGGTGCGGCGGTAGAAACAGTACACGGAATCGGCGCCGAGGCGCAGGGCGGTGCGGGCCACGTCCATGGCCACGTTGCCGCCGCCGACGACGACGACCTTCCTGCCCAGATTGGGGCGGCCGCCGCGGTTGACCTCCGCCAGCACGTCCATGCCGAAGAAAACGCCGTCGGATTCGATGCCCGGAATGTCCATCCGCGTGCTCTTCGTCGCGCCGGTGGCCACGATGACCGCCTTGTAGCCGCCGGAGAGGAGCCCGTCCAGGGTGACGTCCTTGCCGAGTGACGTGCCGGTCTTGACCTCGAAGCCCCACTTTTTGACGTTGGCGACCTCGCGGTCGAGGACCGCCTCGGGGAGGCGGAATTGGGGGATGTGGCTGCGCATGACGCCGCCGAGCTTATCCGCGGAATCGAAGAGG
>MFAF01000111.1:7029-11330 GCA_001774505.1 Candidatus Coatesbacteria bacterium RBG_13_66_14
CGGCGGTGAGCCCGGCGGGACCGCCGCCCACGACGGCCACCTTCTCCCGGCGCTCCTCGGCGGGGAGGACGGGGGCGTACTCGGCGCCCGAGGAGACCTCCCAGTCGGCCAGGAAACGCTTGACGGCGGCGATGGAGATCGGCTGGTCCACCTCGGAACGGTTGCACTCCCTCTCGCAGGGGTGGTTGCAGACGCGGCCGAGGATGCCGGGGAACGGCACCCGCTCCCGGGCCATGGCCAGGCCCTCGGCGAACCTGCCCACCGAGGCCAGGGCGACGTACCCGTGGGCGTTGCAGTCCGCGGGGCAGGCGATCTTGCAGGGCGACACGCCCTGTTTGTCTATGGTGAAGGTGTTGGGCACGGCCTGGGGGAAGAGGCGGTAGACGGCCTTCCGGTCGGCGTGGCCCTGCTCGAACTCGTTGGGGACCGCGACGGGGCAGACCTGGGTGCAGTCGGAGCAGCCGTTGCAGTCACCGGTTACATAGCTGGCCTTCCGGCGGACCTTGACCTTGAAGTTGCCCACGTAGCCCGCGACCTCTTCCACCTCGGAGTAGGACAACAGCTCGATGTTGGGGTGCTGGCCCACGGTGACCATCTTCGGGGTGAGGATGCAGGCGGCGCAGTCCATGGTGGGGAAGGTCTTGTCGAACATAGCCATGTGGCCGCCGATGGAGGGCTGTTTCTCGACGAGGTAGACCTTGCGGCCGGAGTCGGCGAGCCGGAGCGCGGCCTCGATGCCGGCGATCCCCGCCCCCACGACCATGGCGTCGGGGTGGACCGGGACCTCCTTCTGTTCGAGGGACCGCTGGCGGGCGACGCGGAGCACCGCGGCGCGGATGAGCCGCTTGGCCTTCTCCGTCGCCCGGACCGTGTCGTCGTGCACCCAGGAGCAGTGCTCCCGGATGTTGGTCATCTGGAAGAGGTAGGGGTTCATCCCCGCGTCTTCCACCGCCCCGCGGAAGGTGACCTCGTGCATCAGCGGCGAGCAGGAGGAGACCACCACGCGGTCCAGCTTGTACTCCTCGATGTCCTTCTGTATGAGCTCCTGACCGGGCTCCGAGCACATGTACTTGTATTCTTTAGCCACGACGACGCCGGGCAGGCCGGCGGCGAACCGTGCCACCGCCTCCACGTCCACCACGTGCGAGATGTTGGTCCCGCAGCGGCAGACGTAGACGCCTATCCGTTCCTTGCCGTTGCCTTGCATCGGTTCTGTACCTCTGTGAGGTCGGTCGCTTTGACGTCCACGGATGGTCGGCAAAAAAATTTACAAGGCCGGTTTTTTTTACGCGAAACCGCGCGCTTCAGCATGCGTTTGGGGGCGGCCTTCCGGCCCGGGCGGTCGTCCCCGCGTCCGTGTCCTTTTCTCACCCGCGCCGGGCCCGCCAGCCGTTTTCTACGCCGGCCAGCGTGTTGTTCCCCGCGCCCGGCCAGCTCGACGGGGTCTCTAAACCCGCCCCCGGAGCTGCCGGTGCAGTTGCTGCGCACAAACCCCAACCGCCCCGCCGACCCGGCGCCGACCTACAGGCGCAGCATGCCGCCGAGCTCGGCGTAGATCTGCGTGTCGGAGTAGTGCCGCTGGCGGGCGGCCCCGGAGGGGCAGCCGGCCACGCAGGTGCCGCAGCCCTTGCACAGCACGCCGTTGACCACGGAGATCTTCTTCTCCGTGTCGTAGGAAATCGCCGTGTAGGGGCAGTTCTGGATGCAGTAGCGGCAGCCGGAGCAGAGATCCTCGTCTATGGTCGAGGTGATGGGCTCGATGGCGACCTGGCCCTGGCCGATGAGGGAGAGGGCCTCGGCGGCGGCGGCGGCGCCCTGGGCCACGGAGTCCGGAATGTCCTTGGGCCCCTGGCAGGCGCCGGCGATGAACACGCCGTCGGTGGTGGTGGCCACGGGGGCCAGCTTGGGGTGCATCTCCTGGAAGAACCCCTGGCTGCCGCAGCCGATGCCCACGACGCGGCGGATGTCCTCGGCGTCGGAGCGCGCCTCCAAGGCGGTGGAGAGGATCACCATGTCCACCGGCACCTCGCGGTTGGTGCCCAGGAGCGTGTCCTCGGCGATCACCATGAGACCGTCGCCGGCCTGCATGACCTCGGCGACCTTGCCGCGGATGAAATGGACGCCCTCGGAGAGCAGCCGCTTGTAGAACTCCTCGTAGCCCTTGCCGAAGGCGCGCATGTCAATGTAGAAGTTGTAGACCTCCGCGTCGGTGTGCTCCTTGACCAGGTGGGCGAACTTCAGGGAGTACATGCAGCAGACGCGGGAGCAGTATTCGTGGTGCCGCTCGTCGCGGGAGCCGACGCAGTGGACGATGGCGATGGCCTCGGGGGTGCGGCCGTCCTCGAGCTCGATGTGGCCGCCGGTGACGCCGTCGGCCCGGGCCATGAACTCGAACTCCATCCCGGTGATGACGTTGGGCAGCCGGCGGTAGCCCAGGGCGGGGATGACCGAGGGGTCGAAGACCTGCATCCCGGTGGCGACGATGATGGTCCCCACGTCGAGCTGGACCTCCTCGTCGCTGGAATCGAGGCTCACGGCGTCCTTGCCGCAGGCCTCCTCGCAGATGCGGCAGGCGTCCACGGCGTTGCCGGAGGCGCTCTGCCGGAAGTGGATGCAGTCGTCCTCGTAGACCGTGGGCACGTTGGGGACCATCTGCTTGGTGACGAAGCGCACGGCCGAGTTGGAGGCGAGCGACAGCTCGGGGTGGATCACCTTGCGGTCGTAGCGGTCGTAAACCCTGGCCGAGCCGGTGGGGCAGATGCTGGAGCAGGAGCCGCAGGCGATGCAGTCGGGCGAGAGGGCGTCGTAGGGCGCCGAGACGTAACTCCGCTGGCCGCGGTCGTTGATGGAGATGGCGAAGGCCTTGACCCGCTGCTGGCAGATGCGCGTGCACAGTCCGCAGAGGATGCAGCGGTTCGCCAGGGCCTCCTCGGTGGGCTCGCCGAAGCGCCTGGGGTCGGCCCCGTACTCCACCCCCAGCTCCTGGAGGCGCTCCACGGACGGGGCCTTGGCCAGCAGGAGCTCGAGGATGAGCCTCCGGGCCCGGCGCACGTCCTCGTCGCCGGTGACGACCACCATCCCCTCGGTGGCCGCCAGGTTGCAGGAGGTGGTCAGCTTGGCGCCGTCGCCCCCGCCGACCTTGACCGTGCACATCCGGCATCCGGCGTAGGGTTCGAGGAAATCGGAGTAGCACAGGGTCGGGATGTCTATCTCCAGGGCCTTGGCGGCCGCCAGGACGGTGGTGCCCTCCTCGACCTCCACGCTCTGCCCGTCAATGGTCAGCTTAACCATGGGATCATCCTTTCAGTGGAGACAGGGGGGGCACCGAGGGCGTTACTCCGCTTCGCCATTCGCGGTCTCTCGCAGGGGCGACCTTTAACGAGTCCTCCGCGGTCGCCCGCGGGCGGGGACTTAAGCCCCACCCCTACGGCTCGGTTGAACCCCTCGCCCCCTCCTCCAACTATCGCTTTTCTTCTTCCTCGGCCTCGTGCTCCCAGCGCCAGTCGCACCGCAGGCATCTCTTGGCCTCGTTGACGGCGGCGGTCTCGTCGAGGACGAGCTCGACCGACTCGAAGTTCTTGATTCTCTGGGCGACCGGCTGCAGGGGCGTCTCGGGCCGGGAGACGATGGTTTCGACCTCCACGGGCGTCATCTCGTAGGGCTCGACGTGGGCGGTGGGCTTCGTCAGGGTGTACTCGGGGGTCATGTCCCCGCCCCGCAGGTAGCGGTCCATGTACTTGGCGGCCAGCTTGCCGTGGCCCATGGCGTCGGTGGCGAAGTACGGCCCGGCGACGACGTCGCCCCCGGCGAACACCCCGGGGACGTCGGTCATCATGGTGCCGGGGTCCGCCTCGACGGTGTTCTTGGGGGAAATCTTGAAGCCGTCGGGGAGGAATCCCAGGTCCGGCCTCTGGCTGATGGCCGGGAAGAGGTTGTCGAGCTCCACGGTGAACTCGGTTCCCTCGAGGACCACCGGCTCGCGCCAGCCGGTCGGGTCCACGCCGCGCATCTCCACCTGCACCAGCTCGAGCCCCTTCAGACGGCCTTTTTCGGCGATGATTTTCGAGGGCGCGCAGAGGTAGACCACCTCGATCCCCTCCTCCAGGCCGGCCTGGACCTCCAACTCGTCGGCGGGAATCTCGAAGTGGGTCCGGTTGTAGAAGACGGTGACCTTTTCGGCGCCGAGGCGCCGGGCGGTCCGGGCGGCGTCCAGGGCGGTGTTGGTGCCGCCGATGATGCCCACCCGCTTGCCGACGGTGGTCCGGCCCCCGACGTTGACCTCGCGGAGGAAGTCCACGGCG
>MFAF01000111.1:11514-17141 GCA_001774505.1 Candidatus Coatesbacteria bacterium RBG_13_66_14
CCATGCCCACCGGGCAGGTGTGGTGGCAGGGGGCCGAGACGATCCTTTTGCACACCGACCCGGGGCACTTCTTGTACTTGATGTGGGACTCGTAGTCCTCGCGGTAGTAGTGCAGGGTGGTCAAGAGCGGGTTGGGCGCCGTCTGGCCCAGGCCGCACAGCGAATTTTCCTTCACGAAGGTGCCCAGGTCCTCCAACAGCTCCAGGTCTCCCTGGACGCCCTCGCCCCGGGAGATCCTCTCCAGAATCTCCAGCATGTGGGGGAGGCCCTCGCGGCAGGGGGTGCACTTGCCGCAGGACTCCTCCTTGGTGAAGGCGAGAAAGTATTTCGCCATGTCCACCATGCAGGTGTGCTCGTCCATGACGATCATGCTGCCGGAGCCCATCATGGAGCCGGCCTCGGAGAGCTTGTCGAAGTCCACGGGGATGTTGAGGAGCTTGGCGGGCAGGCAGCCGCCCGACGGCCCCCCGGTCTGGACCCCCTTGAACTCGCGCCAGCGGGTGATGCCGCCGCCCATGCGGAACACGAGGTCCCAGAGCGGCGTGCCCATCGGCACCTCGACCAGGCCGGTGTTCTTGATGTTGCCCACGAGGGAGAAGACCTTGGTCCCCTTGCTCCCCGCCGAGCCGATGGAGCTGAACCAGTCGGCGCCGCGGCTGACGATGACCGGGACGTTGGCCCAGGTCTCCACGTTGTTGATGATGGTGGGCTTGCCCCAGAGGCCGGAAACGGCGGGGTAGGGCGGCCGCGGGCGCGGCATGCCGCGCTGGCCCTCGATGTAGAAGATGAGGGCCGTCTCCTCGCCGCAGACGAAGGCGCCGGCGCCCTGGACCACGTGGATGTCTAAGTCGAGGCCGGTGCCCAGGATGTCGGAGCCCAGAATTCCGTACTCGCGCAGGGTGGCGACGGACTCGAGGAGGAAGCGGCGGACTCTGGGGTAATCGCTTCCCACGTAGATGTAGGCGTCGGAGACGTTACCAATGGCGTAGGCGCCGATGATCATGCCCTCGAGGACCGAGTACGGGTCGCCCTCGAGGACGGAGCGGTCCATGTAGGCGCCGGGGTCGCCCTCGCTGGCGTTGCAGACGATGTGCTTCGTGTCGCCGGGCGCCTCGTGGGCGATTTTCCACTTGCGCCCGGTGGGGAAGCCGCCGCCGCCCCGACCGCGCAGCCCGGAGGCCGCGACCGCCTCGATGACCGCCTCGGGCTTCATGGTGGTCAGGGCCTTGAAGAGGGGATAGAGCCCGCCGCGGGCCACGTACTCCTGAAGGCTCACCGGCTTGATGTAGCCGCAGTTGCGGGTCGCGATGCGGAGCTGCCCCTTGAAGAAGCCCACGTCCTCCATCAGAGGCACGTTCTTGTACTCGCCGTTGCCCTTGGAGACGTCGTAGGCCAGGCGCTCGTCGTTGAGGACGATGTGCTCGCCCTCCAGGCGGAAGAGGGCCCAGTCGGCGATGACGCGCCCCTGTTTCACCGCCCGCAGGAGCTCGTCCACTTTATCCTCGGTGATGTTGGCGTAGACGACGCGGGGTCGGCCGGGGACCCAGACGTCCACCAGCGGCTCCATCTGGCAGAAGCCGAAGCAGCCGGAGTCCTCGACGACGACCTCCAGCCCCTCGCGCTTGGCGCCCTCGATGAGCCGCTCGGCGACGTCGAGCGCCCCGTTGGCGATGCCGCAGGTCGAAGAGCCGACGGAAATCCGTATCTTTCCGGGATGGAGGGATTCACGGCCCTTTTGCTTCAGGCTGTCGAGATCCTTGACGCTCGTAATCCTCATGTTCTTCACCTTGATTGTTCCCGGTAAAGTTTTCCGGCAAGGGGCTTAAGCCCCTTGTCTCCTCTAGGCAGGCGGGTCAGACGTTTACCCTTTCACTGCACGGGCAGGCGGTTTATTCGTACACCCAGCTCACCGGATCCCGACCCGCGGGTCAGGCGTATTCTTCTCAATTCTTCAAACTGCGGCCCGTCGCTCGACGGTTCCCGACCCGCTTTTCTCCCCTATCGCACCGACGGCGACCTGTTGATCAGCAGCTCGATGGTTTCCGACCCAGTCTTCTCCCCTACCGCGCCGACACCACGCCCGGCGGTTCCCGACCCGAGGGTCAGACGCCTTCCCTGTCGGCCTTCCTCAAGGCCCCGATGACTTCGCGGACCTTGGACTTGGTGACGTGGCCGTAGAACTTGTCGCGCTTGGTGATGACGGGCCCCAGGGCGCACGCGCCGAGGCAGTGCACCTCCTCCAGGGAGAAGGCGCCGTCCTCGGTGACCTCGCCGGGCCCGATTCCCAGCTCGCGCTTCAGGTCGTCGAGCACGAACATGGAGCCGCGGACCATGCAGGCCGTGCCGACGCAGCACCGGATGTGGTTGCGCCCCTTGGGCTCCAGCGAGATGGCCGAGTAGAACGTGGCCAGGCTGTAGATGACGCTTATGGGGACTCCGGTCTCGCGGGCGATGAACTCCACCGCCTCCCGGGGCAGGTAGTAGTAGAGGTCCTGGACCCCGAGCAGAAGGGCGATGAGGGTCAGCTCGCCCCGGTTGTAATTCTCCAGGAGGGGCCGGGCGAGCTCCAGGTCCACCTTGATTCTTTCCGTCTGCACTTTTTTAGTGTCCTTTCGCGGAGTGGCTCGTCTTCGCGGGAGGCAAGGGGCTTTCTCCCCGCAGGGCTCAGGCGATGCCCCTTCAAGCCCTTTCGCCGAGTGACGCGCCGCCGGAGGGCGCCTTTAATGCCGCTGACTCGACTACAAAACCCTTCACCCGGGGGCGCGCCTCTGAGGCGAGCGGCCCATTCAAGCCCCTTAACGCCCGTGGGCCACGAACACGAACGACCCGACGCCGCTCTCAAAGCCCCCGGGCGCGGGGGCGCGTTCTATCTCCGGGCCGCCACGGGGGCCTTCGCCTCGGCCGGGTCCTTTTTGTTTATCAGCCGGCCGCCGATCTCCACGACCTTGAGGTCGGGGTAGATGACCGCCGGGCAAGCCGCCACGCAGTCGCCGCAGGAGTTGCACAGCGCGGTGTCCACGTGACGGGCCTTCCTTTTTACCGTCACCTTGAAATTACCGACGTAGCCGTCCACCTTGGTGACCTCGGACCAGGTCAGAAGCTCGATGTTGGGGTGGACGCCCACGTCCACCATCTTGGGCGTCAGGATGCAGGCGGCGCAGTCCAGGGTGGGGAAGGTCTTGTCGAAGAAGGCCATGTGGCCGCCGACCGAGGGCTCCTTCTCGACCAGGTAGACCTTCTGGCCGGCGATGGCGCACTTGAGGGCGGCCTCGATGCCGGCGATTCCGGCGCCGATGACGAGGACCGCCGGGTTCACGTCCACCTTCTCCGGGACGAGCTCCTCCTGGTTGGCGACGCGGAAGACCTCCGCGGCGATGAGGCGCTTGGCCTTTTCCGTCGCCCGGGCCTTGTCGGTGTGGACCCAGGAGACCTGCTCCCGGATGTTGGCCATGGCGAAGAGGTAGGGGTTGATCCCGGCCTCGGCCACCGCCCGGCGGAAGGTGCGCTCGTGCATCAGAGGCGAGCAGGAGGAGACCACCACGTGGGTCAGGTGGAGCTCCTCGATGTCCTTCTGGATGAGGGCCTGCCCCGGGTCGGAGCACATGTACTGGTAGGTCCGGGCCACGCGCACGCCGGGCAGGGTGCCGGCGTACTCGGCCACCGCCTTGACGTCCACCGTCTGCGAGATGTTGGAGCCGCAGTGGCAGACGTACACGCCGATTCTCTTGCTGCCGTTTTCGCTCATCGTGGGGACCCTTTACGGAAGGACGGCCTCGGCATGGGTGAGGCTGTCTTTTAACATGAGTTCCTTGTGGGTGAGCCCGAGCGCCCGGCCCAGGAGCTGGGTGAAGTACAGCACCGGGATGTTCACGTCCTCGCCGAGGTGGCGGCTGACCTTCTTCTGGTAGGACTCCAGGGTCACGTGGCACAGGGAGCAGGCGGTGACGATGCAGTCCGCCCCGGCGTCCTTGGCGCTCTTCAGGAGCTTGCCGACCAGGGTGCGGCCGACCTTGGGCTGGGTGGTCATCAGGATGCCCCCGCAGCACTTGGACTTCAGGGGGAAGTTCACCGGCTCGGCGCCCGACCAGGCCACCAGGTCGTCCAGGGTGTGGGGCCACTCCTCGTCGTCGAACTCGCCGTAGGGGCGGCCGATCTGGCACCCGTAGTACGGGGCGACCTTGAGGCCGGCGAGCGGCACGGTGACCGCCGCCCGGATCCGCTGTTCGGCCACGTCGTTGACCAGGACGTCCAGGACGTGGCGGACGCTGACGTTGCCCGTGTAGGTAAGGCCGTCGGTGGCCAGGGCCTCGTCAATGTCTTTGTGGAGCTTGGGGTTCGTCTTGATATACTTCTTGGCCTTGGCCAGGATGACGTAGCAGCCGCTGCAACTGGTGACGATGTCGGGCCGGCCGGTCTTCTCGGCCAGGGCCAGGTTGCGGGCCGAGAGCACGAAGGCCTTCCGGGCGTCAATGGCGATGTAGTTGGAGGCGCCGCAGCAGTTCCAGTCCTCGAGCTCCACCAGCTCGATTCCCAGCTTCCCGGCCACGCCCCTGACCGAGGCGTCGTACGCCCGGCTGGTCTTGGTCTGCGAGCAGCCGGGGTAGTACGTGTACTTTTTACCGTTCGAGGCGGCCATCGGCTATTTCCTTTCCTCCATAACGGCCATCATCTTCTGAAGGCCTTTTATGCCCTTGATTTTGTGCGCGCCCAGGTCCAGGCGGCCCTTGGTCAGCATCTTCGTGGCGAAACCGAGCTGACCCAGGGCCTTGAAGATGCCCGTGCGGAAGTAGAACTTCAGCATGAGCAAAAATTCCGCGGACAGGCCGTACTTGTCTATGATGGAGTTGAAGGCCGTGGCCAGCTCGTGCCCCTTCTTGACCCGGGGGATGATCCCCTCGTCCTCGCCGAGCCGTTTGAGCTGGTACATGATGTCGGTCCAGGGGATGCCGGCGGGGCAGCGCACCGTGCAGGCGTAGCACGAGGCGCACAGCCACACGGAGTTGCTCACCAGCACCTCGTGGATGATGTTGGCGCGCAGGGCGGCGACGATCTGCCGCGGGGTGAAGTCCATGGCGTAGCCGGTCGGGCAGGAGGCCGAACAGGTGCCGCACTGGATGCACATGTTGACCTTTTCCCCGTTGGGGATGAGCATCACCTCTTCGAGGAATTTTTTTGTCAGCTCCCGGCCCTCTACCTTGCCGTCTATGACCCGCATCGGTTTTCCTCCGTCACCTGGAATCAGCCGCGCCGGGGGGCCGATTTGTCAACCTGTTGAAGCTTATACACAAGTGCTTATATAGCGTACCGCGCATATTCCGTGAAATAATTCTCAATCCAGACGCGAAAAAAGGGGCGCAAGGAAACGCTCTTATATCCCTCCCTGGACCCTCCGCGCCAAGCCCCTGACCGGCTACCGCAGGCATGTGGCGGTAGTTTTTAGGGGCTCCATCCGTCGGGCTTGGAAACCCGAAGAGAGTATTACCCCGCCGGGGGAAAGTCAAGCTAGACGTAGTATCAATTCAGATCAATTATCTCAATTTCCACCCGGAATAATAGCACATTCGCAGGCGCGGTTCAACAGGTAATCCGAGGATACTTCGTCTCAATTTTAGCCGCGTTGGATCCGG
>MFAF01000111.1:17233-22254 GCA_001774505.1 Candidatus Coatesbacteria bacterium RBG_13_66_14
CCGAAACCTCGACCGCCCTTCCCCAACGCGACCGGCCCCCTACTCGGGGATGAGGCCCGAGAAGCCCAGGAAGGCCACGGACATGAGCCCGGCGGTGATGAAGGCGATGGGCAGCCCCCGCATGGGTTTGGGCACGTTGCCGACCTCCATCCGCTCGCGCAGGCCCGCCATCAGAAGGAGCGCCAGGGTGAAGCCCACCCCCGCGCCGATGGCGTGCACGGCGGACTGGAGGAAATCGAAGCCGGAGTCTATGTTGAGGACGGTGACGCCCAGGACGGCGCAGTTGGTGGTGATGAGCGGCAGGAAGATGCCCAGCGCCCGGTACAGGCTGGGCACGGACTTCTGCAGGATGATCTCCACCGTCTGCACCAGGCCGGCGATGACCAGGATGAAGAAGATGGTCCGCATCCAGGCCAGGTCCAGGGGGACGAGGATGAAGTAGTAGATGGGCCAGGTGACCACCGCGGCGAGGAACAGGACGAAGATGACCGCCATGCCCATGCCGAAGGCGGAATCGAACTGCTTGGAGACGCCGAGGTAGGGGCAGAGTCCCAGGTAGCGCATCAGCACGAAGTTGTTGACCAGGACCGCGCCGATGAAAAGGAGGATGAGCTGGACGCCGTAACTCATGCCGCCTCCCTGGTGGTTTCGGTGAGCCTCTGCCGCTCGGCGAGGAGTTCGTCGGGGTCTCCGACGCCCTTCATTTTCTTGCGCCGGCGCCGCCAGGCGAAGTAGCCCATCAAAAAGCCGATGGTGATGAAGCCGCCCGGGGAGAGGATCATGATCGTGGCCGGCTCGAAGTCGGAGCCGAAGACGGGGAGGCCGAGGAAGGTCCCGAAGCCCAGGACCTCGCGGATGGTGGCGATGACCAGCAGGGCGAAGGTGAAGCCGAGGCCCATCCCCAGGCCGTCCATGAACGACCGGCTCACGTTGTTCTTCTGGGCGTAGGCCTCGGCCCGCCCCAGGATGATGCAGTTGACCACGATCAGGGGGATGAAGATGCCGAGCGACTCGGACAGCGGCGGCAGGTACGCCTTCATCGCCAGCTCCACGATGACCACGAAGGCGGCGATGACCACGATGAATATCGGGATACGGATGCGCGAGGGGACGAGCTTGCGGATGAGGGCGATGATGACGTTGGAGCAGACCAGGACGAAGGTCGCCGCCATGCCCATCCCCAACCCCTTCTCCACCAGGCTGGAGGTGGCCAGCGTCGGGCACAGGCCCAGGGCGATGACGAAGACCGGGTTTTCCCGGAAGAACCCCTTGGTGAACTCTTTGAAGGTGGACAAGGCCGCTCCTCCTTAAGGAGGTATTTCCCTAAGGTTCACCGTCCGTAAACGGACCGAGAAGATGGTGAACCTTATTAATTTGGCAGACAGGACAAGGCGTGTTTGCCGGTGCCCTCCGCAGGGCGGGTTTTCCCTTCGGGCGCATATACCCGACCCCGCCGCGCTTCAACGCCAACGTCCCCTTTTCGGCGGGGATGGAATCCCCGCCCTACATCGCCTCATGCCTCGACCGCAATGAGGGATGAATTTTACTGCACCCCTCGCTCGAACACCCAACCGGCCCCCGACGACTGCTTCGCGGTTTCTTCAGTTTGTCCCCCTACCGGCCCAACCCCCCTAGCGGGGGATGTCGGTGCGGGCCAGGAAGGCGGTCACGCCCTCGCGCACGCCGTCGGTGAAGGCGCGGCTGGTGATGGTGGCGCCGGTGATGGCGGCGACCTGGTCGCGCTCGGGGTCGGCGGCGGCGCCCTTCACCAGTTCAAGCGAGTCGGCGTGGAGGCCCAGGTACTGGGCCTGATACCAGGGTTTCGGCGGCGGACCCGCGGGGCCCGCCGTACCGGAAAAAAGCCCGCCGATGGCGGTCCACAGCGTCCCCTCGATGCGGATCTCGTTGACCCGCTCGCCCAGGCCCGGCGTCTCGGCCTGCTTGAGGACGCTGGTGCCGGTGATGATCCCGTCCGGCGTGAAGCCGGCCATGATCTCCAGGGTCGAGGAGTAGCCCTTGCCGTAGCAGACGATGGCGTATCCGAGAACCGTCCCGGAGGCGTCGCGGGCGACGAAGTAGTCGGGGACCTCCAGGCCGTTCTCGGTTTTGTTGACGGCCTCGGTGAGGTCGCCCTCGGCCCCCTCGGGGAGGACCCCCGCCACGGCGTCCAGGACCTTGGCCTGCTCCTGGGCCGCGATGGTGTCCTTGGTCACCGAGTAGACCAGGCCCAGCGCCGCGGCGATGACCGCCGTCGCGACGAAGAGGGTGATGCCCAGCTTAAGCACGTCCGGCCCCCTTTTCCCCGAAGAACTTGGGCACGGTGAAGCGGTCCACCAGCGGCACGGCGGCGTTCATCAGAAGGATGGAGTAGCTCACGCCCTCGGGGTATCCGCCCCACAGGCGGATCACCGAGGCGAGGATCCCGCAGCCGACGCCGAAGATCCAGCGCCCCTTCTTCGTCACCGGGCTGGTGACCATGTCGGTGGCCATGAAGAGCGCCCCGAGCATCAAGCCGCCCGCCAGGAGGTGGAAGAGCCCGGTCCACACGCCTCCCACCCAGCCGAAGACGGTCATGAAGACGGCCACGGAGGCCAGGTAGCCCACGGGGACGCGCCAGTCCGCGATGCCCTTTATCACGAGCACGAGGGCGCCGATCAGGAGGAGGACGGCGCTGGTCTCGCCGATGCAGCCGCCGACGTCTCCCAGGGCGAGCTTGCCGAGGCCCTCGGCCCCGGTGAGCTGGGCCACGACGGCCTTGGCCTGGGCCAGCGCCTCGGGGGCGGCGCCGGGATTGGCGAAGGTGGCCGCGGCGTCCTTCATCACCGCCAGCGGCGTCGCCGTGGAGACGGCGTCCACCGTCGTGCCGGAGAGGTTGGCCAGGTGCGGCAGCGCCCGGGCGCCCTCGGCGTGGGAGTACCAGTCCGTGGTCATGTGCACCGGCCAGGCCGCCAGGAGCACCGCCCGCCCGATGAGCGCCGGGTTGAACAGGTTGTACCCGAGGCCCCCGAAGGCCTGCTTGGCGATGGCGATGGCCGCGAAGCTGCCCACCACCGGCAGCCACCACGGCACGTAGTAGGGAAGGTTGAAGGCGAGAAGGACCCCGGTCACCACCGCCGAGCAGTCCCTGACGGTCAGCGGCTTCTTGGTGGCGAGCTGAATGGCGGCCTCGAAGACCACCGCGCTCACCGCGGCCACGGCCACCAGCATTAAAGACCGCCAGCCCTGGAACCACACCGCCCCCGCCAGCGCGGGCAACAAAGCGATCAGGACCCAGCGCATGATTTTGGCGGTGTCCTCGGGGCTTTTCAGGTGCGGGGCGCTGGAGACGGAGAGCCGGTAGGCCTTCCCCGGCTCCTTCTCCTTCTTGGGCGCGGTCGCGGGCGCGGGCGTAGGCTGAGCCTTAGCCTTGGCTTTGGGCGTAGGCTTGGCCTTGTCCGCGGGCTCGGGCGCGGCCTCGGCCTTGTCCGCAGGCTCCGGTTTATCCCCACCCTCCTCGGACGTCCCCCCGGCCTGGATGTCGTCGTCTTTGGGCATGACCTTCTGCTTCGAATCAGTTTAGGGGTGTAACACCATCGAAGGCTCTGCTCTTAACCTCTGCGCGGAAGTGACGGCCGTCCCTTCCACGGGCGACCGTGGACGGTCGCCCCTACGGCGTTTTCCACGGCACCGCAGAGGAAACGGGCGCGGTTTCATCTACGGACGCTCGTTGAATCACACTGCCTCCGCTCCAGGCCCCCTCGACCCTCCCGGCGCAACCTCACCGGACCGCCGGCCGCGGGACTCTAGGCCCCCCTGGCCCTCTCGGCGCGGCGCTTGAGTATCGCCGGCTTGGAGACCTTGATGGACTGGACCAGGTGCCGCCTCGCCGGGCAGACGTAGGCGCAGGAGCCGCACTCGATGCAGTCCCCCGCGCCGTTGGCCTCGGCCTTGTCGAGCTTGCCCGCCTCGGAGAAGGTGGCGGCCTCGCAGGGCACCAGCTTCATGGGGCAGGTGTCCACGCACCGGGCGCAGCGGATGCAGGGGCCGGCGATGAAGTCCTCGGGCCGCGGCGGCGGCAGGAACAGCACCCCCGACGTGCCCTTGGTCACCGGGACGTCGAAGCGGTGCTGGGCCAGGCCCATCATGGGCCCGCCGAGGATGAACCGCGCGGCGTCGTCGGTGAGCCCGCCGCAGCGCTCGAGGAGCTCGCCCACCGGCGTGCCCACCTTGACCCACAGGTTTTTGGGCTCCTTGACGATGGGGCCGGTGACGGTCACCGCGCGCTCGACGAGCGGACGGCCGTTCGCCACCGCGTCCCACACCGCGTAGGCCGTGCCCACGTTCTGGACCAGGACCTTCACCTGGAACGGCAGCCCGCCCACGGGGACCTCGCGCCCGGTGACGGCCTTGATGAGCTGCTTCTCCGCCCCCTGCGGGTACTTGACCCGGCACACGGCGACGTTGATTTGAGCCGCGTGGCGCGTCAGCTCCTCAAGGTGTTTTATGGCGTCCGGCTTGTTGGCCTCGATGCCGATGAAGCCCCGCTGGGCGCCGGTGATTTTCAAAAGAATCTTCAGGCCCTTGACGATCTCCTCGCCCTTGGCGAGCATGAGCTGGTGGTCGCAGGTGAGGAAGGGCTCGCACTCGGCGCCGTTGAGGATGACCGTGTCGAAGGCGTGGCCCTTGGGGGGTACGACTTTGACGTGGGTGGGAAAGGCGGCGCCGCCCATGCCGACCAGCCCCGCGTCCCGGATCCGCTCCACCAGCTTCTCCACCGGCGTCCGGTCCAGGTCGGTGATGGGCTCCATCAGTTCCCATTCGTCCGTCTCGGCGGGCTCGATGACCACCGCCGGCTGGTCCCCGCTCAGGCAGTGGGGACGGTCCGCGACCGCCTTGACGGTGCCGGAAACCGGGGAGTGGACCGGGGCGGAGACGAAGCCCGAGGGCTCGCCCACCATCTGCCCGGCCTTGACGACGGCGCCCTTCTCGACCACGGGTTTCGCCGGGGCGCCGATGTGCTGCGACAGGGGGATGACGACCTC
>MFAF01000111.1:22293-22412 GCA_001774505.1 Candidatus Coatesbacteria bacterium RBG_13_66_14
AGGTGAGTGAGATGTCCCCTCCCCCCTCTGGGGGGAAGCGTGCTTACGGGCTCGGGAGGGGGGTGCAGCTATTCCCCTCCCCCCTCTGGGGGGAGGGCTAGGGTGAGGGGTAAAAACGG
>MFAF01000111.1:22423-23752 GCA_001774505.1 Candidatus Coatesbacteria bacterium RBG_13_66_14
GCTCCATCTCCTCGGCAGTCAATTTGCCCAAACTTTGCAGCCAGGCGAAGACCGGCTGTCTCGGCCAACTGCCCCGCTCGACGACGGCTTTGAGCCCCGGCGGAATCACCCGCCCCAGGTTGCCGGCGATGCCGCCCCCGGTGATGTGCGCCAGCGCCGCGACTCCGTGCTTGTTGAACAGCGGCAGCAATTTTGTATAGATGCGCGTGGGCGTGAGCAGCTCCCCGCCCACGGTCCTGCCCAGCGCCTCCACGTGGGCGTCCACGTCCAGGCCCGCCTCGTCGAAGACCAGCCGCCGCACCAGCGAAAACCCGTTGGAATGCAGCCCCGACGAGCCGAGGCCCACCAGCGCCATGCCCGGCTTGACTTTGTCCGGCGAGAACTCCCGCCCCCGCTCCACCGCCCCCACGACGAACCCCGCCAGGTCGTAGTCGCCTTCCTTATATACACCGGGCATCTCCGCCGTCTCGCCGCCGATGAGCGCGCAGCCCGCCCGGCGGCAGCCCTCGGCCACGCCGGAAAGGATGGCCACGTCCCGCGCCGCGTCGAGCTTCCCCGCGGCGAGGTAATCCAGGAAAAAGAGCGGCCGCGCCCCCACGCACAGCACGTCGTTGGCGTTCATCGCCACGCAGTCTATGCCGACGGTGTCGTGGACCCCGGCCCGGATGGCGACCAGCACCTTGGTCCCCACCGAGTCGGCGCCGGAGACCAGGAGCGGGTCCACCAGCCCGGCGGCTTTTAAATCGAAGGCGGCGCCGAAGCCGCCCAGCGCGTCCACGCAGCCCCGGATGCGCGTCGAGGCGGCCAGCGGCTTTATGGCCTCGACGAACCTCTCCCCGGCCCCCACGTCCACGCCGGCCTTCTCGTACGGATTGCGCCCCTCGTCCATCCGGTTCCTTTCACGGTCAAGCACGGCCAACGGATTCAGCCAATCGTCATTTCTATCCAACCCCGGGCGGACCTGAAGGTCCGCCCCTACGAGCCGGTTTACCGACCTATTCCACCCTTGTAGGGGCCGACCGACGGCGCGCCGTTCAGGTCAACCCGTGTCCTCAGTCTTCCAGAAACAGCACGCCGGAGGGCCAGGTCTTTTTCAACTCCGCCGTCCAGCGGTCGAGGATGTCCGGCCCGTCGCCGGGGACCTTGACGCGCATCGCGGCGTTCCGGGCCCCCTCGCGCATGTGCCGGAGCGCCTTGTCGTGCTCGCAGGAGCCGAAATCGGGGCAGGCGGTGCAGTCGGTGAGCTTCCTTTCCAAAACGCAGGGGCGGAACTTGCACTCGTCGTCGCCTTCGCCCCGCATGCAGCCCTTGCAGGGCGGCAGGTCGGCG
>MFAF01000111.1:23759-23998 GCA_001774505.1 Candidatus Coatesbacteria bacterium RBG_13_66_14
CGAGCCAGGCCTTGAGCTTGTCGTAGTCTATTTCCTTGGGGCCCCAGTGGGGCAGGCCGTGGCTGGCGATGACGCGGGCGTTCTGGCGGGAGATGAGCTGGAGGGTGCCGTTCCCGACGCAGCAGCTCCCGCACCAGATGCCGCACCGGCCGAGCTGGTTACGAACGTTGTCGAAAGGGGTCTCCGCCATGATAGCGACCTCAAGCTCGCCGAGCTTTTTTAATTTGGCCCATTCCCGG
>MFAF01000111.1:24027-27337 GCA_001774505.1 Candidatus Coatesbacteria bacterium RBG_13_66_14
CGGCGGCTTTCCTACTAAAAGGTATTAGAGAATTATTTTATAATCCCTATTATTAATAAAATAAACATTAATAAGTAAAATATTGTAATAGTACCAAATAAAAATAATATTAACAAACAACTAAAAACATTCCGATATATTATATTAGTTATAGAAAAAGAAACACAAATGCAAGCTAATAAACCACCGGCAGAAATAATACATCTATAGAAATTAGTTTTATGTTTAATTTTTTCAGTATATTCAATTAAGTCGTTAATTTCAATTCTAATATAGCGTCTTAGTATATATTTAGTCTCATTAACGAATTTTTTCTGGTAATTCTGAATTTGATATAAAATATTTTGTAAATCCTTATCAATATCAACGCGTTTTGCCACTCCTCGGGTGTAAGGAGAAAAAAACTTCATCACAGAAAGCCCTATTTCATTAAACGAATTAAATAATAATTTATCATCCTCGTCAGTTATCTCTTTTTCCTCTTTATTAATAATTGATTTTATATTTATTAGGTCATTAACAATTGGCTCTAGCTTTTCCTGTTCATTTGTATATCTAAGGAGATATTTTCTTATACTCGCAACAATAATGTCAATATCATTATTATGTTGATTATGTACCTGTGCAATTTTGTTGTTAATGAGCGTATTAATGTTAGTTGAACCCACTTTTGCATAGCGGTCTTCGTATATAGTAAAGATAAAGCTAAATATATCGCTCATCATAGACTCACCAAATAAATTATTATAATTAATTTTACGTATATCTAAATGCTGCGTTAATTGATTTCGAAAAGATCTTTTTATATAAAAATACATTGGTAAAGTAAACACAATAAATGCAGCCAACACTTGTGCTACCGTGCTATTAAACCAAAAATATGAATCTCCACTCATTACCTCTCCCCCTCGGGGAACTCGGACTCCTTGTGCGACGGGGCGTCGGCCAGGCCCAGGAAAAGCTGCGGCTGGCCCGGCCCGTGAATCGCCGCCTCGGGCCGCACCACGTAGTTCCCGTCGAAGCAGGCGTGGCAGAAGCTGTCCACCGGCAGGCCCGTCGCCTCCAAAAGATTCTCCAAGGACAGGTAGGTCAGCGTCTCGCAGCCGATGAACTCCCGCACACGGTCAATCGAGGAGCTCTCGTTGGCGACGAGCTCCATGTAATTGCTGACGTCTATGCCGTAGTAGCAGGGGTAGCGCCAGGGTGGGCAGCTTATGGCGAGGTGGACCTCGGCGGCCCCGGCGGCCTTGAGCATCTTGACGATTTTCTTCGAGGTCGTCCCGCGCACGATGGAGTCGTCCACGCAGATGACCTTCTTGTCCTTGAGCACGGTGCGGACGGGGTTGTACTTGAGCTTGGCGCCGAAGTCGCGGATCTGCTGCTTGGGCTCGATGAAGGTGCGGCCGACGTAGTGGCTGCGGATGAGCCCGAACTCGAAGGGGATGCCGGAGGCCTGCGCCAGCCCCAGGGCGGTGGGGTTACTGGAATCGGGGACGGCGATGACCACGTCGCCGGTGACGCCGGCCTCGTCGAGCTGCACGGCCAGGCGGCGGCCCAGCTCCTTGCGCACGCCGTAAACGCTCTTGCCCCGCAGCACCGAGTCCGGGCGGGCGAAGTAGACGTACTCGAAGACGCAGAACGCCTCGGGCTTGGGGTCGAAAGGCCACACGCTTTTGAGGCCGCCCGCGTCCACGACGACCATCTCGCCGGGGGCTATCTCCCGCTCGTAGCGCGCGTCTATCACGTCGAAGCTGCACGACTCGCTGGAGACGAGCCAGGCCAGGTGGGCCTCGCCCCATTCGTCGGTCCACTCGCGGGTGCCCAGGCACAGGGGGCGGATGCCGCGGGGGTCGCGCACGGCCACCAGCCGGTCCGGGGTCAGGGCCACCAGGGAGAAGGAGCCCTGGCACCGCCGCAGGGCGTCGCCGATGAACCCCTCGGGATCGCGCTCCCGCGAGAGGGCCATCAGGTGGACCATCACCTCGGAGTCGGTGGTGGTGGTGAAGATGGAGCCCTGGGCCTCGAGGCTCTTGCGGACGCTCTGGGCGTTGGTGAGGTTGCCGTTGTGGGCCACGGCGAGCCTGCCCTTGCCGAACTCGACGTAGATGGGCTGGGCGTTCAACAGGCGGCTGGCGCCGGTGGTGGAGTAGCGGACGTGGCCGATGGCGGCGTCGCCCTTGAGGCGGCGGAGCTCCCTTTCGTCGAACACCTCGGCCGCCGTGCCCATGGCCCGGTGGAAGCGCATGGAGCCGTCGGCCAGGCGCGAGGCGATGCCCGCCGACTCCTGGCCCCGGTGCTGCAGGGCGTAGAGGCCGAGGTAGGTGTAGACGGCGCTCTCGGGATGGCCGAAAATGCCGAATACGCCGCACTCCTCGCGGGGCCGGTCCGATGAGTTCGCTCGGTTCAAGGTCACTTCTTTTCGGTTTTCAGGACCGCGCCCAGGCCCTCGAGGAAGGTGTCTATCTGCCAGTCCAGGCCGATGGTGACGCGGATGTGGTCGGGGAGGCCGAAGGCGGTCATGGGCCGGACGATGACGCCTTTTTTCAACAGGCCGTCGGAGAGGAAGGCGGCGCGCTCCGCCGTGCCGGCGGGGAACAAGAGGAAATTGGCCGTGGAGGGCACCGTCTCGAAGCCCAGCCCCCGCAGGCCCTCGTCGAGCTTGTGCATCCCCTCGCGGTTGACCTCGAGAGTCCGGGCGACGAATTCCTTATCGTCCAGGGCGGCCAGGGCGGCCTCCTGGGCGAGGGAGACGACGTTGAACGGCTGCCGGACCTTGTGCATCTGGCCGACCAGCTCCGCATCCCCGATGCCGTACCCCACCCGCAGGCCCGCCATGGCGTGGGACTTGGAGAAGGTGCGCAGGATGAAGACGTTGCGCCGGCCGGCGAGGAGATACTTGAGGCCCGACTCGTAGTCGGGGACCAGGTCTTCGGCGAAGAGCACGTAGGCCTCGTCCAGCGCCAGCACCACGCCCTCGGGGAGCGCCCCGACGAACCGCGCGAGCGACGCCGCGTCGTTGTACCTCCCGGTGGGGTTGTTCGGGTTGGGCAGGTAGACGATCTTGGTCTTGGGCGTGACGGCGGCCAGCATGGCGTCCAGGTCTATGACGTAATCCGGGCGCAGGGGGACGCTCCGGTGCACCGCGCCGTAGGACTGCGCCATCAGCGCGTACATGAGGAAGCTCTTCTCGGAGTAGACGACCTCGTCGCCGGGATCCAACAACAGCTTGGCCGCCAGCTCGATGACGCCCGCCGAGCCCCGGTCCACGATGATCATGGAGGGTTCCACGCCGTGGTGCTCGGCCAGGGCC
>MFAF01000111.1:27349-27699 GCA_001774505.1 Candidatus Coatesbacteria bacterium RBG_13_66_14
TAGCAGGAGTCGTCCGGGTAGAGGTGGACCTCGCCCACGTGCGCTCGGAGGGCTTGCATCACCCGCGGCGGGGGGCCCAGCGGGTTCTCGTTGGAGGCCAGCTTGACTATCTCGCCCTTGAGGCCCAGCTCGCGCCGGAGCTCGTCGGAGGGCTTGCCGGGCTTGTAGGGGCGGATACCCTTGACGGTCTCGCGCATGCGGAACATGGCGGCTCCCGTTGGGTTTTGGCGGGGGGCGTGGAGACTGGAACGGGATTTTAACACGGGGCCAAGGGGAGGTAAAGGGAGAGGCGCGCGTGCGGGCGAGGGCGAGGGTCGCCCCGTGTCCCCTCCCCCCTCTGGGGGGAGGGC
>MFAF01000112.1:0-197 GCA_001774505.1 Candidatus Coatesbacteria bacterium RBG_13_66_14
CGGAGTCTATTGACACTCTCCCGGCCGCTGCGGTAATGCACCCCGAACCGCCCGCCGTGCTGAAGAGGAGCAAGGACCGTGCCGGAGGAAGGACAGCGAAAAGGCGCACGTGGTGGGAATCATCGGCAGGCGGCAGGAGGAATAGGGGGGCGGGCTTCAATTTAACACGGCAGATTGCAATGATGTAGGGGCGGGTC
>MFAF01000112.1:206-1499 GCA_001774505.1 Candidatus Coatesbacteria bacterium RBG_13_66_14
AGGGGACATGCGGCGGCCCGCGGAGGACTCGTCCTACGGGGCCGCCCTACGCCTCCAGCATCCGCTCGATGGCCCGGCGGGCGGGCGCGGCCACCTCCTCGGGGACCGCTATCGGGTAGCGGTCCTCGGCGAGCGCCGCGTAAACGCTCTCCAGCGTGGTCACCTTCATGTTCCAGCAGACCATCTTCTCCGCCGCGGCGGGGTGGAAAAGCCGGTCGGGATAGGCCCGCCGGAGCGGGTCCAGGAGGCCCACCTCGGTGCCCACGATGAACTCGCGGTCGTCCGTCTCGCCGGGGTATTTCAGCATCCCCCCCGTGGAGGCGACGCGGTCGGCCGCCCGGCAGACCTCGAGGCGGCACTCGGGGTGGACCATGACCTTCGCCCGGGGATGGGCGGCCTTGACCCTCTGTAAATCCTCCAGGGTCAGGCGGTGGTGGGTGGGGCAGAATCCGGGCCAGAGGCGGATGTCCGTTTCGGCGGGGTAAAGGCCGATGTCTAAGCGTCCGACCTGGAGCGCGGCCCACTCGCCCAGATGGCGGTCGGGGCAGAAGAGGACCGGCCGGCCCGCCGGAGCTTTACGTAAAATATCCACCGCGTTGGCGCTGGTGCAGCAGACATCGCTGGCCGCCTTCACCTCGGCGCTGGAGTTCACGTAGGTGACGACGTACAGCTCCGGGGTCTTCTCCCTCGCCTCCAGGACGTCGTCGCTGGTGATCATATCGGCCATGGGGCAGCCGGCGCGGAGCTCGGGCAGGAGCACCCGCTTGTCGGGGCAGAGGATGGCCGCCGTCTCGGCCATGAACTCGACGCCGCAAAGGACGATGAGACAGGCGTCGGTTTCTGCGGCGTGGCGCGCCAGGCCCAGGGAATCGCCGGTGAGGTCGGCCGTCGCCTGGACCTCGGGGAGCTGGTAGTTGTGGGCCAGGATGACCGCCCCGCGCTCCCGGCGCAGGCGGGCTATCCCGTCCAGCATGAAGTCCGTATCCAGCGGCCTGGTCATGGGATTCGCCGTCACCTTGGCTTCTTGTTGGCCAGGGCGTCCTGGTCGGTGTAGGACTCGTACGACTGCTCGGAAACGAGCTGGCTCAAGAAACTCTCGATGGGCATGGGTTCAGGCCAGCCGTCCAGGGCGTCCGTCGCCCCGGAGGTGCCGTAGTCGGTGAGCTCGATGACCACGTCGGTCCCGCCGCTCTCATCGAGGATGGAAACCCGGGCGACGCCGAAGAGCGGGACCTCGTCGGCGTACCAGACGTCGCCCGACTCGGAGGAAATTTTTCTGCAGGTGAACACGCC
>MFAF01000112.1:1520-2888 GCA_001774505.1 Candidatus Coatesbacteria bacterium RBG_13_66_14
ATCCTCCTCCGTCTCGAAAACGGCGGGCTTGGCGGACTCGTAGTTTTCACCAAACCCGTCGAGGACCGACAGGAACTCGCCGAGCATCTCCGGGGTCAGAGAGAGGACCATGCGGTCCCCCATCTCGGGCGTGTCCATCCCGAGGAGTATTTCCGCGCCGAAGTTGCCGTAGTAGGCCAGGAGGGATTCGAAGCTGTCGAAGGGCGTCTCCTGGGCCCCCGGCTCCTGGACGTGCTTCGAAATGTCCTCCTGGATGAACTCCGCGCCCCCTTCCTGCAGGGCCATTTGGAGGACGATCCACCCCATCCCGGGCAGCAGGAGGTTCACCTGGAGCCATTGCCCCTCCGAGCGCTCGGGCAGCTCCAACAGGGAAACGGTCACGGCCGCCTCCCCGTCCACATCGGCGTAGTTCACCCACTGGCCCGCCTCCCAGGGCGTCAGCTCGAAGGCCGGCGCCCCGGCGGCGAGGACCAGGAGAAAAACGGGGATAAGTCGCATCTTTCGACCGTCCGTGAGTTTGGTTGGTGTGGGCCGCGCGGCGCATGGGTATTATAGCCCTTCCCTGGAAACCGAGACAAGGGGTTTTGCCAGGGGCATAGCTCGCTTCGCTCGGTTCGCCGGGGGCGTAGCTCGCTTCGCTTGGTTCGCTCGGTTAAACCCCTTGCCCTTCCATCCTTGAGATGCGAGAGGGGTGCTCCTTGACACCCGTCGAGCCGGGCTCTATATTTGACCGGGGTCGAGGAAACCGGGCGTCGTGCGGGGCGCGACGGCGGATCGCCAAGGAGGCGTGGATGGTCAAATCCGAGTACGAGACTTACCGCCGCGAGCTCGAGCGCGAGGGGCGCATCGCGCTGTGGGCCCTGCTGGTGGTGGGGCTGGCGGGCGTGGCCTTCGCCGTAGTCCACGGCGTGCGCACCGATTTCTCCCAGGGCGAAATCTGGTTCACGCTCATCTTCGGCCTCTCCGTGCTGGTGGACGCCTTCTTCCTCTCCCCCATCTACCGCTACCTGGCGGCCTCCTGGGTGAGGCGCCGGCAGCAACTGCGCGGGGACCCGGTGGATGAGGAACCGGACGCGACGGTCGTCCGCTGGGTGGAAACCAAGGACGTCGAGGATCTTCTCAGGGAGGAGCCCGAGAAACGGGGAAAGGGTTAGGGAACGGCCACCCGCCGCGCCGTGAGATCGCCGCCCCACGTCCGGCGCGAGCGGTCCCTTTAAGCTGAGGTGCCGCCGGGCCGGCTGACGCCCCGGCGCTCGTATGTTAAAATACGCCTCCCCGCATTCCCGAAGTGGGTCGAAGCCGGAGCCGCTCCGACGAAACGCCGCTTACCGTCCCGGTGGTTTTAAACATGAGCGACCGTCTGATTCC
>MFAF01000112.1:2937-3082 GCA_001774505.1 Candidatus Coatesbacteria bacterium RBG_13_66_14
ACTTGGAGCGAATCGGCACCGTGGAGATAGACCTGGTGGTGGTGAACCTCTACCCCTTCGCCGAGACTGTGGCCCGCGGGGCCGCCCTCGAGGAGGCCGTCGAGCAGATAGACATCGGCGGGGTGGCTCTCTTGCGCGCGGCGGC
>MFAF01000112.1:3205-9598 GCA_001774505.1 Candidatus Coatesbacteria bacterium RBG_13_66_14
CCACACCGCGGCTTACGACGCGGCCATCACCGGCTACCTGACCCGCGGCGGGGGGCTCCCCGAGCTCTACATCGCGGCATACCGCAAGGCGCGCGAGCTGCGCTACGGCGAGAACCCGCACCAGCCCGCGGCGCTCTACCTGCCCCTCGCGGGCGGCGGTGGGCTTGCATCGGCCGAGCCGCTCTCGGGCAAGGCCTTGAGCTTCAATAATTATTGGGATATCGCGTCGGCGTGGAACGCGGTGTGCGATTTCTCCGACCCCGCGGCCGCGGTCGTCAAGCACACCAACCCCTGCGGCCTGGCCGAGGCCCCCACCCTGGAGCGGGCCTACGAGCTGGCCCTCGAGGGCGACCCCCTGTCGGCCTTCGGCTCCGTCGTCGCCCTCAACCGCACCCTGGACGCCAAAACCGCGGCGCTCGTCCACGACACCCAGTTCATCGAGTGCGCCGTGGCGCCGGACTACGCGCCGGGCGTCCTCGAACTGTTGACGAAGAAATCCCAGCGGCGCTTCATCGCCCTGGGGAAGCCCGAGCCGCCCACCGGGCTCGAGGGGCGCTTCATCCCCGGCGGCCTGCTCCTCCAAGGCGTGGACGACGAAACCGCAAGCGAACAGCGCGTGGTGACGAAGCGGGCCCCGACCGAGGAGGAGTGGGCGGCGCTGCGGTTCGCCTGGCGCGCGGTCAAGCACGTCAAGAGCAACGCCGTCGTCCTGGCTTCCCGGGAGAATGACGGCGCCTGCTGGCTGGTCGGCGTCGGCGCCGGGCAGATGAGCCGTGTGGATTCGGCCGTCATAGCCGTCCGCAAGGCCGAGGCTCGGACCCGGGGTTCCGTGGCCGCTTCGGACGCCTTCTTCCCCATGCCCGACGGCGTGGAGACCCTGACGTCGGCGGGCGTCACCGCCATCATCCAGCCCGGCGGCTCCAAGGGCGACGAGGCCGCAATCGCCGCGGCGGACAGGGCCGGCGCGGCCATGGTCTTCACCGGAACGCGACATTTCAAGCATTGAGCCCCCCCACCAACCTCCCCCCAATGGGGGGGAGGGAGAGGGAGGGGGGGGAGGCGAAACATGCGCGTCTTCATCGTCGGCGGCGGCGGACGCGAGCACGCACTGGCCTGGGGGGTATCTCGTTCCCCCAGGCTCGACAAGCTTTACGCCTACCCCGGAAACGCGGGCATCGCCGAGTGCGCCGAAATTCCGCCCCTCCCGGGCGACGAAATCGGCACACTGGTTGACTTCGCCCGCGGGGCCGCCATAGACCTCACGATCGTCGGTCCCGAGGCTCCCCTCGACGCGGGCATTGTGGACGAGTTCTCCCGCGCCGGGCTCACAATCTTCGGGCCCACACAGGCGGCCGCGCGCCTCGAGTCCTCAAAGGCCTTCGCCAAACAGCTCATGGCGTCCGTCGGCGTGCCCTCGGCACAATTCGGCGTGTTCGACGATTTCAACGCCGCCTGGAACTACGGCACCACACACCGACTGCCGCTGGTGGTAAAGGCCGACGGGCTGGCGGGGGGCAAGGGCGCGCTCATCTGCGAGACGCCCGCGAAGCTCGAAAAGGCACTGGACGCAATGCTGCACACGGGCGCATTCGGGCTGGCCGGGAAGACCGTCGTCATCGAGGAGTTCCTGCAGGGCGAGGAGGTCTCCCTGTTCGTCCTGGCGGACGGCTCCGGGGGGACCTGCGTGCTCGCCAGCGCACAGGATTACAAGCGAATCGGAGAGGGCGACACCGGGCCCAACACCGGCGGCATGGGTGCGTATTCGCCGGTGGGCGTCGTGAACGACGAACTGGTGGAGCACGTCATGCGCTCGGTGGTGGAGCCGACACTGAAGGGCATGGCGGCGGCGGGGGCGCCCTTCGCCGGGATGCTCTACGCCGGGCTGATGCTGACGCAGGACGGGCCTCGTGTGATCGAGTTCAACTGCAGGTTCGGCGATCCCGAAACCCAGGCCATCGTCCCCCGGGTGGCCGACGACCTCCTGATGCTCATCTACGCGGCCGCAACCGGGCACCTGCCCGTGAGGCAGGTGAACCTGACCAAGAAGAAGGCGGCCTGCGTCGTCCTGGCCAGCGAGGGCTACCCGGGACGCATCCAGACCGGGCACGAGATCACGGGCATAGGACCCGACGATTATGTCAGCGTCGTCTTCCACTCCGGGACCAAGGTGAGCGAGGGGAAGACCGTCACCGACGGGGGGCGCGTGCTGGGGGTGACCGGCATGGGGGCCACCATCCGGGCCGCGGTGCACAACGCCTACATGCGGGCGGAGAGGATCCACTTCAAGGGGAAGATCCTGCGCAGGGACATCGCCTGGCGCGAGCTGGACCGGTCGAAGGGCTCGTCGGGCTAGGGGGAAACACTCGGAGGCGCGTTGAGCGGAAAGAGCGGGAAGAGGGTGGCCGTGCTCCTGGGCTCGGCCTCGGACAAACCGGTGATGGAAGCCGCCTTCGAGATTCTCACCGAATTCGGCGTCGGGTTCGCCGGCCGCGTCCTCTCGGCCCACCGCACGCCCGAGGAGGTCGTCCGGTTCGTCCGGGAGGCGGAGTCCGGGGGCGTCGAGGTCTTCATCTGCGGGGCGGGGATGGCGGCCCACCTGGCGGGAGCGGTGGCCGCGCACACGACGAAACCGGTGCTGGCCGTCCCCCTGGAGTCCGGCGGCCTGGGTGGACTGGACGCGCTCCTGGCGAGCGTCCAGATGCCGGGGGGGATTCCGGTGGCCGTTTTCGCCGTGGGTCGGGCAGGGGCGCACAACGCCGCCCTCTTCGCCGTCCAGTGCCTGGCCCTCGCGGATGAAGAGCTGGCGTCCAGGCTCGCCGGGCACCGCGAGGCCCAGCGGGAGAAAGTCCGGCGGGACGACGGGGAACTGCAGCGGGAGCTCGGCGATGGAAAATAAAATCATGCCCCTGGAGCCGGAACCCGAGCGGCTGAGCTCCGAGGAGCTCACGCCCCGGCGCATCGTGACCGAACTGGACCGCTACATCGTGGGCCAGGACGACGCCAAGCGCGCGGTGGCGGTGTCCCTGCGGAACCGCTGGCGGCGGCTCCAGCTCCCGCCCGAGATAGCCTTCGAGATAACGCCCAAGAACATCATCCTCATCGGCCCCACCGGGGTGGGCAAGACGGAGATAGCCCGCCGGCTGGCCCGCCTGGTCGGCGCCCCCTTCGTCAAGGTGGAGGCCTCCAAGTTCACCGAGGTCGGCTACGTGGGCCGGGACGTGGAGTCCATCGTCCGCGACCTGACCGAAATAGCGATGAACATGGTGCGCGAGGAGGAGCTCGCCCGCGTCGCCACCCTGGCACAGAAGCGGGCCGAGGAGAGGCTCGTCGAGCTGCTCTTACCCCGGCCGCCCGCGCTGCCCGGTCCGGGGGCGTCCGAGGAGGAACGCAAGGAATACCAGGAGGCCCTGGCCCACCACGAGGCGAGCGTTCAGAAGATACGGGGGCTTCTGGCGGCCGGGGAGTTGGAGGACCGCGAGGTGGACGTCCAGGTTTCCAGCTCGGACAACCCGGTCCTCTCCGCCTTTTCCGGCGCGGGGCTCGAAGGCATGGGGCTCGACCTGGGCGACATGCTCTCGGGCCTCTTCCCCAAGAAGAAGAAGCGCGTCCGCCTGAAGGTCTCCGAAGCTCGCCGCGCCCTAATCGTCGAGGAATCGGAGCGCCTCATGGACCAGGAGAAGGTGACCCGTGAAGCCCTGGCCCGCACCGAGACCACCGGCATAGTTTTCCTGGACGAGCTGGACAAAATCGTGGCCGGGGGTTCGACCCACGGCCCCGACGTGTCCCGCGAGGGCGTCCAGCGCGACCTGCTGCCCCTGGTGGAGGGCACGACGGTCAAAACGAAGTACGGCATGGTGCGCACGGACCACGTCCTTTTCATCGCGGCCGGCGCCTTCCACCACAAAAAGCCCTCGGACCTCATGCCCGAGCTCCAGGGGCGCTTCCCCATCCGGGTCAAGCTCAATTCGCTGACGAAGGAGGATTTCACCCGCATCCTCACGGAGCCGAAGAACGCGCTGGTCAAGCAGTACCAATCGCTCCTCGGCACGGAACGCCTCCGGCTGGAGTTCGCCCCGGGCGCCGTCGAGCGCCTGGCCGAGCTCGCCGAGTACATCAACACCCACACCCAGGACATCGGCGCGCGAAGGCTCCACACGGTCCTCGAGGCCCTGCTGGAAGAGGCTTCCTTCGAGGCCGCCGACCTGGATCGGGAGCAGAAGCTCACCGTCACGCGGGAGTACATTGACGAGAAGCTGGAATCACTCGCCAAGGACGAGGACCTCTCGCGGTACATCCTCTAGCCCCGGTCCGAGACGCGGTGTGGGCATTCCCCACCAGTTTTCAGGGGATCCGTGGTTTATCAACCGAATCCCCGAGCGAGGTTTTCGATGAACCATTACAGTTTCAACCGCTACGGCCTGCTCGCCATGATCGTGCCGGGCGCCCTGGCCGTGCTGGCAACCTGGCGGGTGGAGATCAACCTTTTCTCCCTGTTCGGCGTTCGGGGGTTCAGCCTTACCGGCGCGCTGGTGTTCCTCGTCCTGGCCCTGACCGCGGGGCTTCTGTTGTCCACGGTCTTCGGCTGGTTCGGCCGGCTGGTCCAGCGGCTCTTCTTCGGACGGATACCGGGCAGCTTCTTCCTGGAGCGCGCGAGCCGCGAGGCGGGGCTGTTGAGGGTGAAGCTGGCGCACGGCGCCGGGCACTCCCTCGACCGCAACTTTCCCCAGAGCTTCGCCAACGCCTTCCGTACCTACTTCAAGTACGAGACCGCCAACGACGAGCTGCGCGACCGGCTGTGCCTGTCGGCCCTGGCCGAGCACTCCGCCGAGGTCCACCGCCGCCTGGAACGGCTGGAGGCGGGGGGGCAGATGCGGATGAACCTCGCCGGCCTGTTCCTCTCCTACGCGCTCGCCCGGCTGGCGTGGATTCTCACGTCGGGTCTGGCCTTCACCCCGCTGCGCATCGTGGAGCTGGCGCTGGCCCTGGTGCTGTTCCTCGGCTTCGTCTGGAGCTACCTGAGCCAGGTCGGCGTTTACTACCACGAGCTCTACCTGGCCTTCTTCGCCCTGACCGTGGAGGAAAACGTGGACCGGCCGCACGTCCGGCTCCAGACCCGCGAGGACGACCGTCCCCGGAATAGGCACCGCAGGAGAAAACCCGACTCGGGCGGGGGCGATCGTCCCTCGGGTGGTGGTAACCAATCCTCCGGCGCTAGAGATCGTTCAGCAAGGGGCGGTAACCGTTCCTCCGACGGCAGAGATCGTTCCTCGGGCAGAGATATCCGTCCCTCAGACGGGAGAGATCGTTCCTCGGGCGGCGGTGACCGTTCCTCCGACGGGAGAGACCGTTCCTCGGGCGGCGGTGACCGTTCCTCCGGTGGAGGTGACCGACCCCCGGACGGGGGTCAACCCCCCCGCGAGGGTTAATACAAAGAGGGGCCCGGAGCCCCTCTTTTCTCTCTCCCCTGGGTGAGGCTCGCCTACGGGCTAGGGTGAGGGGTAAAAGCGGCGGGGTTAGGAACCGAGCGAAGCGAGCTATGCCCCCGGCAAAACCCCGCCCTACGGAATTTGCTTGAATCTGCGCCATCCTCGTAGGGGCCGACCTTCAGGTCGGCCCGCCGTCTCCCTCTCCCTCCGGGATCGGCGCGCCGACGGGATCAAGAGCGAGGGCCACATTATAAGAAAACGGGCGGGTGTGGACACCCGCCCCTACGTCATCGTAGCTTTGAGTGGATCCGAATCTGTGGAAAAAAAAACGGCGGGGACAAAAGCCCCCGCCCTACATTCGGGTTAGAATGACGCGAAGGTCGGATGCGGACACCCGCGCCTCTGCCACCAGCCGCCACCCCACCAGCATTACCTCGACGGGGTGACGAGCTGACCCACCTCCATCCGCTCCAGCCTCCCGCCGGGCGGCCGCCAGAGCAGCTCCACCTTCAGCCGGAGGAAGCCGGTCGGGAGATCGAAGTCGCCGGGGACCAGCCCCTGCTCGGCCAGGGTCTCAGCCAGCCGCTCCCCCTCGAGGTCGGGCTCGAGTTCCGCGGTGAGCACCCACCAGCGCCGGGTGTAGAGCCCCTCGGGCGAATCGGAATACGGCTCCAGCCGCGCCCCGCGGGCGAGCTCCGCCGGGTCCAGCGCCGCCAGCGAATCCAGCCGCTCCTTGGCGTAGAGCGCCGCGCGACCGGCCATCCCCCCCGCGGCCACCCCCTCCTCGGCTCCGGGGATAGCCAGAAGGATCCCCGTCACGCCGATCAACAGGATGGCGCTGGCGATGAGCATCTCGATGAGGGAGAACCCGGTCTGACTGGTGGTCGAATCAGGCATCGCCCTTAGCGCACAGATGGAATCCCACGGTATCCTTGACTCCGTAAAGCTCAGCCTCGGCGGGAGAAAG
>MFAF01000112.1:9605-9899 GCA_001774505.1 Candidatus Coatesbacteria bacterium RBG_13_66_14
GCGTAATCTATGAAGCGCACCCTGAAGCCGGACTCCTCCAGCCTTTCCTCAAAATCATTCCCGTAGACCCGGACGTGATCCCACTGACCGAAGTGCTTCCTCCGCTCCGCGGGGGAGACGATGGAAAAGTCCTCGTAGGTCGGCCCCCGCTGCGGATAGTGGGGCACCTGAATCAGCGCCCAGCCGTCCGGTTTCAGCACCCGCCGCATCTCCCGCATGGCCTTTCGGTCGTCTGGGATGTGCTCGAGGACGTGGAAGCAGATTAGTGCGTCAAAGCTCTCCGACGGGTCCGGA
>MFAF01000113.1:0-241 GCA_001774505.1 Candidatus Coatesbacteria bacterium RBG_13_66_14
AGGGCCCAGGTCTCCAGCAGGCCGCCGGAGATGTCGGGACGGCCCATCACCAGCACCCGCGCGCCCGGATCCACCGCGCCCGCCGGGATCTCCAGGGTCGCCGGCGCGTCGCGGCCAACCACGCCGCCGTCGTCGCCGATGTTCGCCTGGGAAAGAACCCCCTCGAAGGAGGTCGTCCCGATGTTGCCGCCGAGGTCGCTCGCCGTCACGTCAATGTCCGCCGTGCCGTCGTATTCGGGCG
>MFAF01000113.1:260-3791 GCA_001774505.1 Candidatus Coatesbacteria bacterium RBG_13_66_14
CACCGCCGGGCCGTCGGTCCAGTCGAAGAAGGTGTCGTCGCCGTTCTGGAAGCCGTTCACCTGCCAGTAGTGTTGGTCCACCGGATCGCCCTGGGCGTCCACCTCGGTGAAGTGGACGTCGTAGTTCGGGCAGGCGAAGAGCTGCTCGTTGGGGGTGGCGGTGAACTCGATGTGGGAGATGAGACCGGGGACGACGCTCAACAGGAGCGTTCCGCCGTCGGAGGACTTGAAGCTGGGCGCTTCCCGGTCGTCGGAGCTCACCGCGTATATCTTGACCGACGCCTCGAGATCGCTCCCCACGTCGCGGCGGACGTAGGGGATGAAGGCGATTTCGTAGTAGTCGTTGGCGTCGTTGATGCGGATGATCCCCTTGTCGCCGAAGACGTTCATCTTTGTCGAGAGGTCGTCGGAGGTCTGATCGGCATGCTGCCGGTCCTCGTCCTGCATCAGGATGTAGGCGCCGCCCCAGTAACGTGAGTCAACCTCGTTTTCGGGGTAGCCCTTGAAGGCGAAAACCGCGTCTTCGGGGATGGGGTCGAGTGAGATGATGTGGAAGTACGTCGAACCGAGACCGTCGGGGCAGTGGTAAATGTTCCCGGGGGAGGCTTTGAGCTCGACATTAACGCCGGAGACGACTTGAGCACCGGTGAACTCCCGGGTCCCCTCGGGCTCGAAATCGTTGACCTCGGGGTACGAGACCGGATTGTCCTCGTCGGGGTTCAGGTCGTCAATGTAGTAGAAACCATGGTTGTTGGCGGAATTGTCCGACCGCCGGGCGCTGCGGTGATTGGTGAACCAGTTCCACTCGATGAACTCGCCGAAGGCGTAGGCCAGGCCGCCCATGTCGTCCTCGAACTCCAAGTCCGGGAAGGCGTCGCGGAAAACCCTGTCGAAGACGTCGTTGAACTCGATGTTGGTCCCCGTGCCCTCCTGGTACATGTCGTAGTTTTCCCAGTACATGGCGACGGGATTTACCTGGCCGTAGGACTCCATCAGGTCTTGGAGCTCGGGTGTCTGAAACGTCAGGGATTCGAAGTAGTGGTTCCAGATGGTGCCGTTGTACCAGGAGAGGCCCTCCTGGCGGGTGAGGCCGACGTGGGTGGAGGACATGAATGCGCCCAGGCGGCCGCCCTGGTACTGGTTGTAGGTGGGATAAGCCTTCTCCTCGCTCCAGACCGAGGTCTTCTCCTTGACGTGGGATGGGTTGGGCCAGTCGAGGCCGAACTGAACGCCGTGGTGGAGCTCGTGGGCCCCCACGGTCTCCAGGCTCCCCCGGGCGCTCTCGGGATCGTCGGTGTGCCGGAAGGCCATGTGGAAGCTGGCGTCCTCCCGAGGTGTTTCGTCATAGGGGTAATCCACCTGGGCGTAGGCCATGACGCCCGTATCCATCCCGTCCTCGCCCATGTTGCGGAAGTAGGCGTCGAAGCGTTCCCAGTCCTCCTGAATATCACCCTCCCAGTAGCCGTAATCCGCCCCCGAGGGGTACCAGGCGCCGTCCTTGACGGGGTAATCGAAGCCGAGGTCGTCAACGAAGACCCCGAAGGAGTGCTCGAGCGAGCTGCCGATGATCTCCACGATGTCGGGAACGCCGTTGTGGTCCTCGTCCTCGGGGTGCCAGAGGGCGTGGGGCCCCACGCCGGCCCACCACATGCGGAAGTTGCCCTCGGGGGTGTCCCAGTGGTGGATCTCGGGGTCGGGGATGTCGTAACCCCGTCTGGCTCCGGGCGGAGCCTCGTCGGTGGGGCGCCCCAGGTACATCCCGGCGTCGGCCAGCTCGGCCTCGTCGAAGAGCCCCTTTATGACGCAGTAGCTCGCGTCGTAGAGGAGGAGCGTGCCGCAGGCGCCGGCCACGCTGTCCGAGCCCCGGTAGGCGTCGGGGATGCGGTCGGCGTCGCCGAAGGCGAGGTAGAGCTTGTAGAGGGCGTAGTCCGTGTAGGCGAGCTCACCCCGCTCGTAGGCCGACGAGACGAGCTCGAGGGTGGTGGGGACGTCTTCCACGTGGGCCAGGGCGACTCCCGAAAACAGCAGGGTCAAACAGAAGATCAGCCGTCTGGATACCATGGGTCCACCTTGGGATTAGGTGTTTGGCCGGATATGTTTGTCGAACGAATATATCACAGGAGGCGCATTATGCCAAGCCGTAAACTCTAGTCCCCCTCCACGGCGGCATGGAACTTGGCCCTCTGTTCCAGGAAGAAGCCGTTCTCCGGGTCGAGCGTCAGGGCCCTCTCCTCCCATTCCAGGGCTGACCCGGGGTCGCCCGCCGCGTAGTGCGCCTCGGCCACCGTGTCCATGATGTTCGGGTCGTCCGGTTCCAGTTCGTGGGCCCGGTGGGCGATTTCCAGCGTCCTCTCCGGGTACAGCCCGCGGACGGCGAGGACCCAGGCCATCGAGTTGAAGAGCTGGGCGTCATCTTTCTCGGCCAGAGCCCGCTCGATGATTTCCAGGGCGTACCCCCGGACCGTAGGGTCGGCGGAGTCGAGGTAGGGCTCGATGAGGAAATTCGCCTCCCACAAATCGTAAATCCGCGCCAGTTCGGCCACCGGAGCCGGGTCGTCGTCCACCGAGATGTCCACGAGAAGGTCGGAGAGCGCCTGGTAGCCGCCCCTTTCGCGGACGACCAGCAGGGCCGCCGATTGCTTTCCCCGGGAGTCGCCCCCGGCTTCGTCCCCCGCCTCGACCGCCGCCAAGAGGCGCCGGGCGAGAGGTCCCCCGGTTTCCAGGTAGGCCCGCTCCATGGCGACGAGCACCCGTTCGCCGACCAGGATGTTGCCCTGGACGGAGTAGTGTTCTCCCTGCCGGTCGCCCGCCCAGGCCATCGTCTCCGCGCCGGTGAAGGCGGCGACCCGACCCGCGGAGTCCACGATCGCCACCTGGCGCTGCTGCGCCTCGGCGTCGAATTCCAGGAGCACCTGGAGGGCCTGCTCGGCGGTGAAGCCCGCCTCCAGCAGCTCCAGGCCGTACCTGCCGTAGCGGAGGTCCGCGTACGCCTGAGTGGCCACGGCGCCGACCTCGGCCCGGGCCCAGGGCACGATGTATCCCACGGCGAGAACCCGGGAGGCGACGGCGACGCCCCACTCCCGGGCCTCGGGATCGAAGGCGACGATGGAGAAGGTGGAAGTTACCGGTCCGGGCCCCGGCTCGACGGCGAAGGCGGCCGCCGCGAGAAGCGCGAGTGACGCCGCACAAATCACCGAACGGTTTTGCATCACGGCACCTCCTTTTCGGACGTTACGGGACGAGTATATGAAAAAGGAAGCCCGAGGGACAGGTTAACGACGGGTTCACTCAAGCGGGGAGCACCCACTTCGTTTTACCGGGACCGGCCGGTGTCCGGCGGCGCGTATCGTCCGACCGTGAGCCCGAACACTCCCCGATTATGCATTCCTGTGGGGCAGTTTTTCCCTACCTGTCGAGCCGCTTTGCGCCCCTGAGGAAGGATGGCCCTTCGGCCATCTTTTTACCCGTTTCATCGGCGGGCTCTTAGGCACCGAGCGACCAATCCTCGGTAAGTATGAAAAAGGAGGGCCC
>MFAF01000113.1:3845-12848 GCA_001774505.1 Candidatus Coatesbacteria bacterium RBG_13_66_14
AAAAGGAGGGCCCTTCGGCCCCCTTATTACCCGTTTGTGCGGCGGGCTCTTAGGCACCGAGCGACCAATCCTCGGTAAGTATGAAAAAGGAGGGCCTTTCGGCCCTCCTCGGTTATGGCGGGTTTATCGGGCGAGGACCAGGCGCTTCGTAAGGACGCGCTCGGCGGTGCTCAGGCGGCAGAGGTAGACGCCTGCGGCCGCGTCGGCGCAATCCCAGGTGAAGGTGTGGCGGCCCGCGCTGTAATCTCCGTCGGCGAGGGTGGCCACCCGCCGCCCGGACAGGTCGTAAACGGCGAGAAGCACACTGCCGTCGGCGGGCGTGTTTACCTCGATGCTCACGCGGTCCGTGGCCGGGCTCGGGTAGGGCTCAAAGAGGGTCAGCCTGCCGACGCCTTCGGGCACCGTCACCGTGACCGGCCCGACGCGCAACTTGGCGCCGTCCGGGTGGACGAGCTCCAGATAGTAGTCGTTCGTCTCGTCGGGCGCGCGGTCGAGGAAGCGGCCGCTCTCCCCGGGAAGGTCGAGGGAGTTGAGCCTGGCCTCACCGCGGTAGAGGTTCACCCCGACCAGGTCGCCGGTGTCGGTCAGAGTCCAGCTGAGGAGCACGCCCTCGTCGGTGGGGCTGCCGGTGAATTCGGCCACCTCGGCGTCGGAGCCGGCCTCGACCTGGCAGACGCCCTCGTAGGGCCAGGTGTCCTGGAAGCTGACGGTGACGCTGAGCTCGCCCGCTTCATCCACGTCGGGGTAGAAGATGACCTCGCCCGAAGCGCGGGTGTATCCCACGAGGTAGACGTCCGAGTCCTTGTAGAGGCACACCTTGGCGTTGTTGAGCGGGCCGCGGCTCTCGGAGTTCACGGTGACCTTGAACTCGCCGCCGCTCCAACTGGTGGGATGGGTGACGACGAGGTTTTCCGGAATGTTGCACCAGCCCTGCGTCTCGCAGGGACCGAGAATGTTCTGAACGTACATGACCCAGCGGATGTAGGGGTTCTGCTTGGCCATGGGGACGAAGTAATCCTTGGAGTAGGCCTGCGCGGCGCCCAGAGAGGTCAGCTCCTCGTCGAACATGCCGGCGAAGAACTGCTCGTCGAGAACATTGCTCTCGCCGGACTTGGGATCGCCGGGCATGTAAAGGCCGTAGCGGGAGTTGAACATGACCGCCACCGATCCCCCGTTGGGGGCCAGGACCATCCCTTCGCCGGCGCACCGGGCGCGGTCGAACCCGCCGCACATGCAGCCCTGGGCGTAGAACCACCCGATGTAGTCGCCGTTGGTCATGCCCATGGCGTCCGCGGTGGAGATGAAGCCGTCCCCGGCGCCGATGATGTCGTAGGAGGAGTGGTGGAGCTGGTTGACCACGGCGGAGTGTCCGGCCTCGAACTCGGCGATGATGTCGGCGGCCCCGTAGGTCATGTCGCGCTCGTAGTAGGTGACGTAGGGGAAGTCCGGCGGCAGGTGCGTCGCCACCTGGTCCTTGCCGTCACCGCCCCACGTGGGGATGTCGTCGAGCTTTCCGGCGAAGAAGACGGTGTTCAGCGGGAAGTCCGCGGGGATGCTCTTCTCGTAGACGAGCGTCTTGGACACCATGGCCTCGATCTCCTCGACCGTGTTCACCGGGAAACGCGAGACGTAGACGTCGGCGTAGAAGTCCACCTCGTCGGTAGGCCATTCGCCCCAGAGGTCGTCCCCGTCGGCGTTCCAGTCGCCGTCCAGGTCGGAGTAGTAGAGGTCGCAGGGGATCATGTAGTCGTCGGGCGAGCCGAAGCCCACGGCGAAGCCGCGGCGCTCGCGGACGTAGTTGCAGTCCCCGCCCAGCACGACGTAGGTGGTGGACCAGTTCTCGTAGGCGTAGATGATGAAGTTGCGGATCTTCTCGGCCTGGTCGCGGCCGTCGTAATTCTCGATGATGTACTCCACGGTCACCAGGGCGGTGGAGAGGCCCTTCTTGAGCTTCCATTCCACCAGCGGCTGGAAGGCCTCCGCGAATTCCTCGCGGGTGATGAGCAGCCACTCGGCGGTCGAGCCCTCGTCGGGTTCGTTGTAATTCGCCCCGAAGCCCGTGCCGATGACCTTGGGCGGCACGACCTCGGCGGGCGTGTAGACCGATTCGGGGTTGATGACCAGGCTTTTGACCCGCTGGGTGTTGATTTCGGAGGTGGCCGGGGTCACGACCGCGGGGGTGTGAATCTCGTAGGACAGCGTCTCGAGCTCGAGGTTGAAGGTGATTTCGGTGATGACCTCGAGCCGACCCGAGACCGGGTGGTAGATGAAGGGGCAGAAGACCATGTCGGCCACGCCGTACCCGGCGATGTTGCCCCCACCCGTGGCCACCATGGGACGGCCGGGGTAGGGGTCGTCGGAGGCGTAAACCGGGGAGAAGTTCTCCACGAATTCTCCGGGCATGCTGATCGGCCGCGACTGCTGGGTCGGAAAGACCGTGTAGTAGCCGGGCAGCTCCTGGGTTTCCAGGGAGACGACCTCAACCTCGGCGGCCGCCATCCCGGCGGGTACCGCGACCCGGAGCGGCAGCCAGGGCAGGTGGGGATCCCCGACCTCGTTGGTGTAAACGCCGCCGGCTATGCGCGGGATGTCGTACCCCTGGCCGGCGTCCATTCCGACGTCCTCCGGGCTCACGGAGTAGGTGTAGCCGAAAGCGATCGCGGGAACGATCAAAAGAAGAAAGAGATATTTACGCACGGTGCCCCCTTTTTCGGTTCCTTGGCGCTGGAAAACTATACCCTGCCACAGGATTATTTAATATAAATAATCCCCTTTGGCAAGAGAAATCCGCCGCGGGCTTTGCAGATTACGGTTCGAGGGACTCGCGACAGGTGTGCGATTCCGCACACCCTTATTATATCGCGCTTCACGGTGGCTTTCCAGCCGTCACCCCAGGGGAATCAAGAGCGCCTTGGGTTCCGGGGTGAGGTTCTGCATTTTCCCGTCAGGCGTGATGCAGAGCGTGTCCTCGACCCGGACGCCGTAGCCTTTCTGGGGGTAGTACACCCCGGGCTCGTTGGTGAAGACGCCGCCGGGCTGGATCAGGTCGGGGTTCTTCTCGGTCCCGCCGAGGCGCGGTTTCTCGTGGATGTCAAGGCCCACCCCGTGCCCCAGGCCGTGACAGAAACCCACCTGGGAGGCGGGGTCGGAGATAATTGTGGGGTGGCCGGCCTTGGCGATCAGGTCCGCCGCCCGTTTGTGGTAGGCGTAGGCGCGCTCCCCGACTCTGATCGAACCCTCCACGTCGGCCTGCACCTCCTTGACCAGCTCGTAGTCACGTTCCGCCTCGGGGTGGACCTCTCCGACGCACCAGGTGCGCGTCATGTCGAAGTAGTACCCGTGGCCCAGCTCCCGGGGGAACATGTCGTAGACGATGGGCTCGCCGACCGTGAGCTGGCGGGAGTCCGTCCCGTGGGAGTGGGGGTAGCCGCCCTCGTCGCCGGGGGCGAAGATGGTGCCCACGTCCTCCATCAGGCCGCGCTTGAAGAGCTCCAGGGTGATGAATCGCTTGACGACCCCCACGGTCAGCGGTCCGTCCGGACCGAAGAGCTTTCCCCCGCGCTCCGCGGCGGACCCGAGCAGCTTTCGCACCTGGGCGTAGACCTCGCAGGATTTTTCGCCGACCCTGCGGATGTGGTCAATCTCCTCGGCGTCCTTGGTCTCGCGGGCGGTGATTATCATGTCGTTCTCGAACTCGGGCTCGATGTGCGCTTCGGACACGGCTGCGTCGAGCGCCCGGTAGAGGAGGTAGTTGGCTCCGAGGCCGCCGCGGCCGTAGAGCGACACGCGTCCCTTCACGCCCACGTCCGCCATCATGCGGCGGATGAATTCCACGGCCCGTTTGAGGTGGTCCGGCTCCTTCTCCAAAAGTTCGTGGTAGTTGTACTTCGTCGTGTCCACGGCGATGAAGGGCAGCCTCTTGGCCTCCTCGCGCTCGAAGGGGCCGGTGAAGAGGTACGCCCGGCCGCCCCGGGGCTTCCACAGCGAGCAGTAGCCGATGGGGGCGTTGCCGAGGAGGTAGTGCATGGCGGGGTTGTCCCCATTCCCCCCCTCGATGAAGAGCCAGTCTATTCCCCGCTCCTCCATGAGCCTGTCCAGGTCCTCGCGCACGGTGCTCCTTTGCGGTTTTTCGTAACTGGGTGAGTATACGGTCCCCCCGGGGCGCGTGTAAACGCCAAAACGCCCCCACGGGGGGGCGTTCGTATCGCGCGGACGGGCGGCCTATTGGGGGATGCCGACCCGGGGCAGCAGCCAGCCGGAAATCAATTCGAGGAAGCCGGGGGCGAACTCCTTGGGGAGAAGGGCGTACTCGCTGAAGGCGCCGGTCTCGGTTTCCTGGAAGAGGTGGTTGGCCCGGGGGACTATTTCCAGGGTGTAGTCGCCGTGGCCCGCCTTGGAGAGGACCTCCTCCATCCGCGCCCGGTTCTCCTCGGCGGGAACCTGGAGGTCGTGCTCGCCCCAGACCGCCAGGAGCGGGCAGGCGATTTCCGCCAGGTCGAGGGCGGGGTCGTAGTCCATGAAGAAGCGGAACCAGGGGCTTTCCACGGCGGCGAACTCCGCCTCGACGGTCGCCTCCACGTAGGCTTCGACGTCGGGTATTTTAGCCCGCTCCTCTTCGGTGAGGTCCTCGATGGACTCACGGATCAACTGTTTGGTCTCCTCTTTCAGTTCATCAAAATCCTCACCGGTCCGCAATGCGGTGAATATCCGGTCCTGCAGGTCGAGACCTTCGGCGATCTGTTCCTCCGTGGCGCCTTCGGCCCGGGAGAGCAGGACCAACTGGGACTTGACTATCTGCTCGCCGGTGTGGGCCGGGCCGCCCAAAAGGATGATGAAGGCGGGTCCGCCGGCCTCCGCCGCCGCCATGCCGGCGATGATCGAGCCCTCGCTGTGGCCCAGGAGCCCGATCCGGCCGGGGTCTATTTCCGTCCGGCCCTTCAAGTGGGATATCAGGACGGCGACGTCGGTGGCCAGGTCCGCCGTGGTGACGTCGGCGCCCGCGCCGGTGGAGCCCCCGATGCCGCGGTCGTCGCAGCGCAGGACGGCCACGCCCAGGGGGGTGAGGTAATCGGCCAGGAGCTTGAACGGCTTGAAGCCGAAAATTTCCTCGTCGCGGTTCTGCGCCCCGGAGCCGGAGATGAGGATTAACGCGGGGTGCGGTCCCTCGGTCCGCGGGAGCGACAGCGTCCCGGCCAGGGTGACCTCGTCGGAAACCTCGACGGAGACCTCCTCGGTGTCGTAGGGGAGTTCCTCGGGCACCACGCGCTCCAGGTAGAACTCGCCCTCGGCGTCGCCCTGCTTGAACGCGCCGGTTATCCGGCCCTCCGCGAGCGTCCCCTCGTGGGTCGCCAGGCCCAGGGCGGATTCGAGCTCGAAGTAAACGCGGCTCCCGTCGAAGGTGACGTTCGAGAGAGGCAGCCCGTAGGCCATCTGGGACGGGATGTCCATGGTCGCGGTCAGCGCCCCGTCCGCGGTGGCGAATTTGACTGAAAAGCCGATTTCCATGCCCTGGACGGTGATGGCGCCCTCCCAGAGCCCGTCAATGGACGGCGCGGGCTCCTGTTCGCAGGCCAGGAGCAAAAGGCATGAGAGTAGTATTGCAGCGATTCGCATGGTTTCCCCCTTCGGTCAGGTTTTCTGCTCCAGCTCCTTGGTCAGCGCCTTGATGCGGTCGCGCAGGGCGGCCGCTTTTTCGAATTCCAGGCTTTCGGCCGCCACGAGCATCTCCTGCTCGAGCTGGCGGATGCGCTCCAGGGTGTCGAGCTGCGACATGGCCCGCTCCATCCGCTCGGCCTGGATGACGTGCTCCGAGTCGGGGGTCCGGGAGTCGGCGACGAGTGTCCCGGCGCGCACCGCCTCGATGGTCTTGACGATGGTCTTGGGCACGATGCCATGCTTTTCGTTGTAGGCCCGCTGGATGTCGCGGCGGCGGTCGGTTTCCCCGATGGCCTCGCGCATGGCCGCGCCGGGCTTGCCGTCGCGGCAGTACATGACGACGCGGCCCTTGACGTTTCGGGCGCATCGGCCTATTGTTTGTATGAGGCTGCGCGCGTTCCGCAGGAAGCCCTCCTTGTCCGCGTCCAGAATCGCCACCAGGGAGACCTCGGGCAGGTCCAGCCCCTCGCGCAGGAGGTTGATCCCCACTAGGACGTCGAACTCGCCCAGCCGGAGGCCGCGGATTATCTCCACCCGCTCGATGGTGTCTATCTCGGAGTGCAGGTAGCGCGAGCTGATGCCCGCCTCGGAGAGGTATTCGGCAAGGTCCTCGGCCATGCGCTTGGTCATGCAGGTCACCAGGGTCCGGTGGCCCATGGCTATCCGCTCCCGGATTTCCGCCATGAGGTCGTCCACCTGCCCCTCGGCGTTCCGGACAAAAATCTCCGGGTCCACCAGGCCGGTGGGGCGGATTATCTGCTCGGTGACGACGCCGTCCGCGGCGGCGTGTTCCATCTCGTAGGAGCTGGGCGTGGCCGAGGTGTAAATGACCTGGTTCACCATGCCCTCGAACTCCTCGAACTTGAGGGGCCGGTTGTCCAGGGCCGAGGGCAGGCGGAAGCCGTGCTCCACCAGCGTGCTTTTGCGCGAGTAGTCCCCGTTGTACATCCCGTGGAGCTGGGGGAGGGCCACGTGGCTCTCGTCAATGACCAGGAGCCAATCCTGGGGGAAGAAGTCCAAGAGGACGTTGGGGCGGCTGCCCGGCGGCCGGGCGGTGAGGTGGCGGGAGTAGTTCTCGATCCCGTTGCAGTAGCCGACCTCGCGCAGCATGTCCAGGTCGTAACGGGTGCGGCTCTCCAGGCGCTGGGCCTCGAGGAGCTTGTTGGCGCCTTTCAGCTCGACGAGGCGTTCCTCGAGTTCCTCCTCGATGGAGCGGATGGCCCGCTCCAGGCGCCAGGTCTGGCTGACGAAGTGGCGGGCGGGGAAGACGGTCATCGTCGCCAGGTCTGAAATCCGGTTCCCCGTGAGCGGGTCAATGACCGACAGACGGTCTATCTCGTCGCCGAAGAACTCGACGCGCAGGCCGGTGTCGCCGTAGGCCGGGTAGACGTCCACGATGTCGCCGGCCACGCGGAAGTGGCCGCGGCTGAAGTCTATGTCGTTGCGCGTGTACTGGATGTCCACGAGCTTTTCCAGAAGCTCGTCCCGCTCGAAGTGGTCGTGCGCGAAGAGCTTCACGCTCATCGCCTCGTAGTCCTCCGGGGTGCCGATGCCGTAGATGCAGGAGACGCTCGCCACGATGAGCACGTCGCGGCGGGAGAGAAGGGAGGCGGTGGCGGAAAGGCGCAGCTTGTCTATCTGCTCGTTTATCGAGGAGTCTTTCTCGATGTAGGTGTCGGTGGAGGGGATGTAGGCCTCGGGCTGGTAGTAGTCGTAGTAGCTGACGAAGTATTCCACGGCCGAATAGGGGAACAGCGTCTTGAATTCGGAGTAGAGCTGGGCCGCCAGGGTCTTGTTGGGGCTGATCACCAGGGTGGGGCGGTTGACGCGCGCCACCACGTTGGCCACGGAGAAGGTCTTGCCCGAGCCGGTGACGCCGAGGAGCACGTTGTGCTTTTTACCCTCACCGAGCGCGCGTACCAGCTCGGCGATGGCTCCGGGCTGGTCCCCCTTGGGGACGTAGTCGGTGACGAGCTGGAACTTGGACACACCGGCCCCTGGTATGCAAGTTGCACTTAGCAAGCCGTAAAAGCTAACAGTGGGCGTCCTCGTTGTCAAGGGGTACAGACTATAGTTGACACCGAGCTCACTCTAATATAACATGCAACATCCGTCTCGAGTTAAGTGTATCATATTGACATAGTTCCAGTTCAGCCACTCATATCGCCATGATTTCCAATAGCATATGTCCACGGTGTGGAAACACTAAACTGTACCGCGTGCGCAGGAGCAAGCTCATGTGCAGCGCCTGCAGGTATGAGTGGAAGCCGGATCAGCTTCCGCTTAGGTTGCGCACGGAGCAGTGGGAAGCGATTATTCGTCACTTTATCAATGACAATTGCAGTAATTATATAGCCTCTGAAACCCATATAGAAAGGCGCCGTGTACTGCGTTCATTGCTGGTTCTTCGCCGGGCAATCGCAAAATCACAACTCGGCGTCCTCGCGAGGCATACGGAAGAGCTGCTCGAAAGAGTTACAGGCGCTTTTTCCTTGGAGAAAACACATAACCGGCCTCTTTTTATTTTAATCGGGCAGAATAAAACGGTCTATGCGACGGCGCTGCCCGTGGAGGGAAGGTCTCTCCTCCTCAAAAAATTGAAGTCGGAACCCGTTTCCCTATCCATCGCGCGGTGGACGCCCAAGGACGGCCCCGAAGACGGGTACGTGAACGAGGTGTGTCAGATTGGAGCCCAAGGTCAGATTGAACTGCTCTCGAACTTCTGGTGCTACCTCCGGGAAAATCTGGTCGGGAGAGGCGGCATCCGCTACAACCGCCTTCCGCTGTACCTCGCCGAATACGCGTGGAAATTCAACCATCGGAAGCTCTCGCGGGACAGAAAGCTGGACCGGCTTGTGAGCCTTCTGAGGAGCTGAGCGGAAGACTGCCGGACGGCTGCGGTACGACCATGACGAGGTTCTGCGCAGACCGCGGTGCCCAATTCCAGCGATCGAGCGAGCGCGACACGACGACCAAGGCCCGGGGCCTTGGTTCTTCATGAAGGCGAGGGATTCAAACCCTTGCTTTACATTCAGGTCTTTAGTTCAACCGCGGTCGAAGGCGCGGCCTTGACTTTACGCCCCGACGGCCCTTAGTATCCACCGCGTATGGATAGAAGCGCATCCGTGGCGTTCATCGTCGTTCTCGGCGCGGGCGGGCTGTTCGTCGGTCTTTTTCTGGGGCCGGGCCTGGGTCCCGGTGACCTGCACGGGCTCTTCGCAGGGACGGACCCCCTGCTTACGGGCATCTTCGTCCTGCGCCTCGGGCGGACCTTGTTGGGCCTGGTGGTGGGCGCGGCTTTAGGGCTCGCCGGAGCCGCGCTGCAGGGGTTGACACGCAACCCCCTGG
>MFAF01000114.1:0-447 GCA_001774505.1 Candidatus Coatesbacteria bacterium RBG_13_66_14
TAGAGCCACACCGCGGCGGCCACCACCAGGGAGATGACCTTCAGCCCCCAGTTTTTCGAGAGCGACTGCCAGAAGCGGGCGCGCTTGGAGGCCATCGGACCTTCCAGGTTGTTCCGGTGAAGGGGCGGCCGGACCCGTGTCGTCGCGCGCAAAGGGACGGAATTCCGGTTTATCGAGTTTTTCTAAGGGGTACGGGTCCCGCGCCGCGCGGGACGGGGGGTAACCCCTAGTCCACGCCGAAAATCTTCACGAGGTCGGAGCGCAGCTTGCCCAGCTCGTTGACGGTGTACTCGGTGAGCTTGCCGTTGCGGGCGATGGAGGCCACCTGGCGCTCCTCGGAGACCACCAGGGCCACGGCGTCGGACTCCTCGGAGATGCCGATGGCGGCGCGGTGCCGGGCGCCGTACTTGCGCGCGAGCCCCGGCGGGTCGGCCAGCGGCAGCATCG
>MFAF01000114.1:466-1164 GCA_001774505.1 Candidatus Coatesbacteria bacterium RBG_13_66_14
CCCGTTGCGGATGATGGTCGCCCCGTCGTGCAGCGGGCTCTTCTCCGTGAAGATGGTCACCAGGAGCTCCGGCGTCACCTGGGCCCCGATCTTCACCCCGCGCTCGATGTAGTACCGCAGGCCGTCGGTGTACTCGAAGACGACCAGCGCCCCTATCTTCAGCCGGATGCACTCCCCCGCCGCCTCGACCACCGCGTCCACGAAGTTGCGCTCCGCCCCGATGAAGAAGCGGATGAAGCGGTTCTGCCCCAGGTGGGCCAGCACCTGCCGCAGCTCCGGCTGGAACAGAATCACGAAGGTGATTATCCAGACGGTCTTGAAGTTGCCGAAGACGAAGGAGAGGGCCGGGAGCCGCGCCAGCTCGGCCAGGATGCTCGCCAGCACCAGCAAAAGAAGCCCCATCAGCATCTGCACCGCCCGCGTCCCCCGGATCATCACCAGGAGCTCGTAGACGATGAAGGCGACGATGAGGACGTCGAGGATGTCCTTGAGCGAGAACTCGAGGTCGAACACGGGGCCCTCCGCGGGCCGGGGCGGCCGGTCGGTCGGGGGGACCGACACACCGGCCCGACGCGGCCATTATACGCAAGTCCGGCCCGTCGTGGCAATTATCGGTTGCACAAAGGCGTCTCCCCCCGTGGGAAGCGGCCCCCCTCTCCTTGTGGGAGAGGCTCGCCGACGGGTCGGGGGTGAGGGCT
>MFAF01000114.1:1176-4112 GCA_001774505.1 Candidatus Coatesbacteria bacterium RBG_13_66_14
TGCCGTAAATCCCCTCTCCCTCTCAGGGAGAGGGTCAGGATGAGGGTCAGGGTTGAGAACGGGAAAGCCGCTTCCCGCGGTCTCCCTCTCCCTGTGGGAGAGGGATTAAGGGTGAGGGCTTCCTTTAACCGGGCCGACCGGTCGGTCGGCCCCTACGCCATCGCAGCAGACGGGTGCGGGTGTGCGGCGGTCCCCTCTCCCTTTCAGGGAGCGGCTAGCCGACGGGCTAGGGTGAGGGTAAAAGTCGGGTAAAGGGATTACGCGGCGAATTCGCGGGCGGGTGTGGACACCCGCCCCTACGTCGGAAATGCGCGATTCGTAGCCGTAGGGGAGACCGTCCCCGACCGCCCCGGCGACCACCGCCCGCCCCGCGCCCTTGACTAGCGCGGCGCGAGCGGCTAAACTCGCCTCACGCGCCATGAAAATCACGACTTACCACCCGCGAACGGAGCCGGGTTGGGCGCAGAAATCATAGACGGCAAAAAAATCGCCGGCGGGCTGGGCGAGGCAAACGCCGCCCGGTCCGAGGCGTTGCGCGGCGCCGGGATCGAGCCGACGCTCGCCGTCCTTACCCCCGGGGACGACCCCAACGCCGGGGCCTACGCCCGCTCCCTGGTCAAGGCCGGGACGAAGAGGGGCCTCGTCGTAAGGACGGTGGAGCTCCCCGCCGGCGTGGACCCGGCCGGTTTCGAGAGACTGCTCAAGGAAGCTGAAACCGGCGCCCACGGGGTGCTCGTCCTGCGCCCGCTGCCCGCCGGTCTCGACCCGGACGCGGTGGACTTTTTGGTGGACCCGGACCGCGACGTGGACGGGGTGCACCCGGTGAACGCGGGGCTCCTGGCCCTGGGGCGTCCGCGCTTCGTGCCGGCCACCGCCCGCGCCGTGCACCACATCCTGAAAAGCACCGGCGTGGAGCTGGTCGGGAAGCGGGCCGTGATCATCGGCCGCTCGAACATCGTGGGCAAGCCGCTGTTTCAACTCCTCCTGGCCGAGCACCTCACGGTGACGGTCTGCCACAGCCGGACGCGGGACCTGCCGGGCGTGGCGCGGGAGGCCGAGGTGCTGGCGGTGGCCATAGGGCGGGCGGAGATGGTCACGCCGGAGTACGTAAAGCCGGGCGCCGTGGTCCTCGACGCCGGGTACAACTGGAACGACGGGCTGGGGCGCGAACAGGGCGACGTCCACCCCGACGCGGCCGAGGTCGCCGGCTGGTTCACCCCCGTCCCCGGGGGCGTCGGCCCGGTGACCACCCAGATGCTCGTCGCTAACGTCTTGATCGCCGCGGAACGGGGAAAAACCCGCTGACGGGAGGCGTTTGTGGCGGAAAACTTGAGCCCCGCCGAGAAAAAGAAGCGCAAGCGCCGGACGATCATTCTCATCGTCCTGGGCGCGCTGGCGGCCATCGTCCTCGTCAACGTCCTCGCCTCGGGGGAGCCCGAGTCCGTGGTGAACGTCGAGCCGGTGGAAAAGCGCACCCTCGAGAGCGTGGTCTCCGGGCCGGGGCACGTCCGCCCCGCCATCGAGGTCAACCTGGTGGCGCTCACCGCGGGCCAGATAGTCCGCGTGGCCGTCGTGGAGGGCCAGCAGGTCCACACGGGGGACCTGATTCTGGAGATAGACCCCGACCAGTCCCAGAGCCTCTTGAGCCAGAGCCAGGCCGGCTACTCCGCCGCCCAGGCCCAGTTGGATCTGGCCCAGGCCACCCTCACCCAGGCCGAGGACAACTTCACCCGCCAGCAGCACCTCTACGACGACGGGCTGATCTCCAAGCAGGAGTGGGAGGCCACGCAGACGCAGCTCCAGATCGCCCGGGCGCAGCACGAGGCGGCTAAGAGCCAGTCCTGGGGCGCCCTGGCCTCCATCCGCGCCGCCCGCGACTCCGTGGACAAGACACGCTACTCCTCGCCCATGGACGGCGTCGTCGTCGCCCTGAACTTCGAGGAGGGCGACATCGCCTACCCCCCCACCTACAGCATCAACCCCCTGGCCACCATCGCCAGCCTCGAGGGGATGAAGGTGGAGGCCGAGATTGACGAGACCGACGTCGTCTCCCTGGAGCTCAACCAGCCGGCCAGGGTGGAGGTGGAGGCCTTCCCGCGCGAGAGCTTCGCCGGATACGTCTCCGAAATCGCCCGCTCCGCCAAGACCACCCTCTCCGGCTCCGAGGCCGAGGTGGTCAACTTCGAGATAAAGGTGGTCATCACCGACGAGCTGCCGGCGACGGTGCTCCCCGGGATGAGCGCCACGGTGGAGATAACCACCGACACCGCCGAGGACACCCTATCCGTGCCCATCTCCGCCGTGGTCGTCCGGGACCGCGAGACGGTCCTGGAATGGCTCGGCGAGGATTTCGCGCTCCCCAACGACTGGGACGAGGTCGAGGGGGTCTTCGTCCTCGACGGCGAGACGGTCTCGTTCCGCCCCGTCGTGACGGGGATTTCGGACGAGGCCTTCATCGAGATCCTGTCGGGCGTCGAGGAGGGGGAGACGGTTGTGAGCGGCCCGTACAAGGAGCTACGCGAGCTGGAGCACGGGGGCGCGGTGACCGTGGCCGAGGTGACCGTGGAGGAGGAAGAGGAGGAGTGAGCCGCGGCCGGGGGGCCGGGTGACGACATGGGGCCGCGTCTGTACAACAGGTATGCGGCGGGTGGATGAATCGCCGCCGCCCCGACCGGGTGGGTGATTTAACGGGGCGGGGTCCCGCGCCAACCGATGACGATGTCCGCCCTCGGTGCGTTGCGAACCCAGGACGGACGGCCGCGGTCCGGAATCGGGGAAGCGACCCGGGGCGACCTATGTAGGGCGGCCCCGGAGAATGAATCCTCACCGGGTCGCCGTACTGAGCGACCGCGCACGCCCTGGACATCCCGATTTGGGGGCAGGGGGTATACACCTTATCCGATCCTGCGCGACCGTCCCTTCGTCCGGGGCAAGGG
>MFAF01000114.1:4212-6415 GCA_001774505.1 Candidatus Coatesbacteria bacterium RBG_13_66_14
CCGCCGGCGAGTACGTCTCCATCATGGGCCCCTCGGGCTCGGGCAAGTCCACCCTGATGAACCTCATCGGCTGCCTGGACACGCCCACCTCGGGGAGCTACAAGCTGGCCGGGGAGCTCGTCAGCGAGCTGGACGACGACCAGCTCGCCGATATCCGCAACCGTCGAATCGGCTTCGTCTTCCAGACGTTCAACCTCCTGCCGCGGGCGAGCGCCCTGGTCAACGTGGAGCTTCCGCTGGTCTACTCCCGGATTCCGCCGGCGGAGCGGATGGAGCTGGCCCGGGGGGCGCTGGCGGAGGTGGACCTGGCCGACCGGGTGGACCACAAGCCCAGCGAGCTTTCGGGGGGCCAGCGGCAGCGCGTGGCCATCGCCCGCGCCCTGGTCACCCGGCCCTCGATTCTTCTGGCCGACGAGCCCACGGGAAACCTGGACTCCAAAACCGGCGTAGAGATCTTGCACCTGTTTCGAAAGCTCCACGCCGACGGCCAGACCATCATCGTGGTCACCCACGACCCCGAGGTCTCCTCGGCGGGACGCCGCATCCTCCACCTCCACGACGGCCGCCTGGTGCGGGAGGAGAAGCGGAGGACAGCGACCATCCCCCGGCTCCGCGGCCGGCGGTGAAGGGGCGCGCGATGGCGCTCGACAAAAAGAAAAAACGCCTCATCTTCTGGGGCGCCGCGGCCTTCCTGGCCGTCACGGCGGCGCTCGTTTTCGTCCTCACCCGCCGCGAGGACCCGGAGCCGCACCTCCTCACGGCCAACGTGCTCCTGGACGAGGGCTTCCCCGACGAGGCGCTCATCGAGTACGAGGCCGTGCTGTCCCTGGACCCGACGAGCTACGAGGCGGCGGAGGGGCGCCTGGCGGCCCTGGCCGGGACGTACGGCCTCGAGGCCGCGCGCAACCGGCTCATCGCCGACCGCGACGCCCACCCCGACGACCCCTTCTACAGCTTCCAGCTCGCCCTGTACCACGCCCACCACCGCGACTTCTACCGGGCGCGGGAGCAGCTCGAGCGGGCGGAGCGGCTGGGGCTGTCGCGGTCCTGGCACGCCTACGGGCGGGGGCTGATCTATTCCGCCGCGGGCCAGCTCGCCGACGCCGCCGAGGAGTTCACCAAAGCCATAGACATTGACCCCGGCCTGGGCTCCGGCTACGTGAACCTCGCCGACACCTGCATCGGCCTGGACAACCTGGAGAAGGCCCGGGCGATACTTTCCGAGGGGACGGAGACCTCGCCCAGGGCCGCCTACCGCCTGCGGCCCCGGCTGGCCTGGCTCTCCCTGGCCGAGGGCAACGACATCCTGGCCCTGGAGCAGTTGACGAAGATTCTGCAGAGCGCCCCGAAGGTGCCCGGCTGCTTCTACGCCGCGGCGGCCATCGCCCTCGCCCTGGACCTCGGGGAGGGCTACGAGCCCGCCATCGAGCTGCCGCTGCCCGACCGGCCCGCCGTGCCGGTGGAGGGCTTCGACGCGCTGCCGCTGGGGCAGCGGTGGGCGATCCTGGCCTGCTCGGAGGCGCTGGAGCACGACCCCATGCCGGCGCGCGCCCACTACCACCTCGCCCGGTGCCTCTACGAGGCGGGGGATTCCAAGGCCGCCGAGCGCGAGCTGGAGCTCACCGCCGCCAACGGCGCCCACCAGGTGCCCTACTCCACGGCGCCGGTGGAGCTCTACCGCTGGCTGGGCCGCGACGCCTTGGCCGACGGCGATTACGTCGCCGCCAGGAACGCCTACCGGACCGTCCTGGGCTCCCGGAAGGACGACCCCGACGCCCTGTACAACATCGGGCTGGCCTACGAACGCGAGGGCGAGCCGTCCCTGGCCGCCAGGAGCTACGAGGCCGCCACCCGGACCGCGCCCGACGACCCCCGGAGCTTTTCCGGCCTGGCCCGGATCCACCTCGACGCCGGAGACTTCTCCCCGGCCATCCGGTACGCCGAGGCCGCCGCCGAGCGCGACCCCGCCGGGACCTCCACCCAGAAGATGCTCGTCCGCGCCTACATCGCCGGGCGCTGCTACGAGCAGGCCGACGCCGTCCTCCAGACCCTGCGGCACCTGGACCCCAGGGACCCCGAGGCGGGCGTCCTCGCCGGCCGGCTGGCCGAGCGGCGGGGCGACCTCCAGGGGGCGGTGGACGCCTACGCCGGGGTGCTCCAGCTCGGCATCCCGACCGCCACGGCGCTCGAGCTGTACTACTCC
>MFAF01000115.1:0-1819 GCA_001774505.1 Candidatus Coatesbacteria bacterium RBG_13_66_14
GGCCGGCGGACGCGGAACCTGGTCGGGGCCGGAATCTGCCTCGGCCTGGGCGGGCTGGCCTGGGGCACCATCCTGGCGGTGGTCCCGGCGCTCCTGGTCTGGCTGATCGTCGTCCTGAAAAAAGACGGCTGGCGCAAGGCGTTCGGCCGGGCGGGCATATTCGCCGGTTGCGTCCTGGTCCCCATCCTGCCGGTGACGGTCTACAACGCGGCCCAGTCAGGCGAATTCATCCTCACCACGGCCAACCTGGGAATCAACCTGCAGATAGGCAACCATCCGGGGGGAGTGGGGCTGTACAGCCCGCCCGTCCAATACAAGACCGGCGAGTTGTACGAGGCCACGGGGAGGCTTTACCTGACGCGGGTCACCGGCCGGTACGTGACCCTGGCCGAGGCCAACCGGTACTGGCTCAAGGAAGCCCTGCGCTTCATCGGGAAAAACCCGGGCGAGTTCGTCGTCAACCTCTTCCGCAAGGCGTGGTACTTCGTCCACGGCTACGAGTGGCCCCAGCTCGAATCCTACGGCCACTACACCGAGGAGGTCCCGTGGCTCGGGCTGCCCTGGCCGACGCTGGCGGTGGTGATGCCGTTGGCGCTCCTGGGGCTGGGGCTGGGCTGGCGGCGGCGCCGGGAGCTGGCGCCGGTGTACCTGGTCACGCTCGCCTACGCGGCGGCGGTGACGCTCTTCTTCATCACCGGCCGCTACCGCTTCCCCGTCGTGCCGCTCGCCTGCGCCTTCGCCGGTATCGCCGTCTGGCGGGTCGTCGAGCTCGTCAGGGAGAGGAAGTGGCGCGACCTCGGAATATCCGCGGGCGTCCTGGCCGTCCTGGCCGTGGGGGTGAACATCCCCGACGAGAACGTCGAAAAGCTCTCCGACCGGGGGACGGCCTACTACAACGTGGCCTCGCGGCTGTTGTGGGCGGACCGCTGCACCGAGGCGGCGGATTACTTCGAGCGGGCCGAGGCGGCCTTCGCCGAACCGCCTCCGTCGCTCTATCTGGACTGGGGGGTGGCGCTGCACCGGGAGGGCCGGCTCGAGGAGGCTTTGGAAAAATACCTGCTTGCGGAGGAACTGGGCGAGGATTCCCCGAAGCTGCCGATGGACCTGGGCACCCTGTACACGGCGCTGGGCCGGCTTCCCGAAGCGGAGGAAGCCTACCTCCGGGCGGTGCGTATCGCCCCGGACTGGCGCGACGCCTATCTGGGGGCGGCCGATTCCGCCGCGGCCCAGGGACGGCCCCTGGACGGCGCGGGTTACCTGGACCGCGGCCTCGAGCGCCTGGGGCCCGCCCCGGTCCTCCTGACCCGGCGGGGGGACCTGAAGCTGGCGGGGGGCGACCTCTACGGTGCGCGGGCCGATTACGAGGCCGTGCTCGCCGACCGGCCGGATTTCGCGCCGGCCCTGCTGGGGCTCGGCCGGACGCTTTTGCAGTTGGGCGACGCCTCCGGCGCGAGGTCGCGTTTCGAGGCGGTGCTGGCCCTCGCGCCGGGCGGCCCCGCGGAGGCCGGGGCGCTGGCGCCGCTGCGGGAGCAGGCCCGGGAGCTGCTCCGGCGGATGTAGGCGACCCGCATGTCCCTTCCCCCCTCTGGGGGGAAGCGCGCTTACGGGCTAGGAAGGGGGGTGCAGCTACCCCCTCTCCCTTTTAGGGAGCGGCTCGCCGACGGGCCGGGGTGAGGGTCGGGGCCGGGAACGTAAAAAGGCGGGGATAGGAACCGAGCGCAGCGAGCTATGCCCCTGGCAAATCCCCGCGCTACACGCATTGACCGATGTAGGGCGGCCCCTCCGCGGGCCGCCGGGTTTAAAAAAGCGGCGGGGACCA
>MFAF01000115.1:1888-4477 GCA_001774505.1 Candidatus Coatesbacteria bacterium RBG_13_66_14
GCGCCGGTGCCGGGTCTCGGAGAACCGTCCCAGACCGTGAATGGTCGCCCGCAGCTCATCCTTGGCGAAACCGGCGGAGTTCAAAAAGCTCTGAACCCCGTCCACCTCCTCCAGCCAGGGCCTTGCGTCGAAGGTCTCTCCCCCCTCGACGACGCCCTCCGAAGCCTCGATGACCCGGACGCCGATTCCCTCCAGGGCGTCGGCGGTGGCGAGGGGGTCCTCGAAATCGCCCGAGACCCAGGCGATGCCAAGGGCCGCGACGATGACGAACAACCCCGCGGTCGCCCAGTGCGTCGCCCGCCGGGACACGCTCCGCCCGAAGACCGTGTAGGTCGGCCCCTTGGCTTTACTTCGGCTCATCCTCCGACATCACCTCGACGAGCATCCGGTCCATCGCCTCTTCGAACTTGTGGTAGTAGTCCATGCCGGCCACGTAGTCGTTGGGCAGCTTGCCCACGGCGTAGGAGCCGAAGGCGGTCACCGCGTCGCGCAGCGCCGCCTTGGCCCGCCGTGCCAACTCGTGGGTGGCGGGGACCTCCTCCACCCGGACGAGCCAGGCCGTGGTCTCGAATCCTTCTTCCTCGATTTCGTCCGCCGCGGCCAGGAGCTCCTCGGCCAGGGGGAACAGCGCCTCCAGGGAGTCGGCGAGGGGCACTTCGGGCTCCTCCTCCCCGGCGCACCCGGCGAATAACGAGAGTCCGATCAGCGCGACCGGAACGAGCCATCTACCCATCATCTTCTCCTTCCAGAAGCTCCCATTCGCCGTCGTGGACCCCGAGCGTCTCTTCGAGCCCGGGCCGCCACCAGGCGTCGTCCTCCACCGCCGGGGCCAGCGCCTCGACGAGGTAGGCCAGCGGCTTGGCGAAGGCGGACACCGGCCGTGAAATCGGCCCCTCACAGAGCTCCCGGCGCGTCTCGGGGCCCGAGGGCAGGCGGTGGACCAGGAGCACCACGGCGGCGCAGACTAAAACGCCCTTCACCAGCCCCAGCAACGCGCCCCCGACGTGGTTCAGCCAGCCGGCGATGGTGGCGTCTATGAGCGTCGTCAGGAATTTTTCCAAAAAGTGCATCCCGACCAGCGCCGCTATGAATATGACGATAAAGGCGATGGGCCCGCTGACGTCGAAGCCGGCCACGTCCACGGCGAAGAGCCGCCCCACCGGCGTGTAGAGCACGGCGGCGAGCATGTAGGCCACGATGACGCCCGCCAGGCCCAACGCCTCGCACACCAGACCCACGAGGAGCCCCCGCAGGAGCATCCCGGCCATGACGACTACGAACAGCCAGTCGGCCCAGCCCACGGGAACCTCCTAGACCGCCCCGGCGGTGCACAGGGCGATGGAGTTGAGCTTGGTCTCGGTGGTGTCGGCCCGGGACAGAAGGACGATGGGGGCCGCGGCCCCGGCGACCATCCCACCCACCCTGGCCCCGCCGAGGTAGATCAGGCCCTTGGCGAAGATGTTGCCCGCGTGGATGTCCGGGACCAAAAGGATGTCGGCCTTTCCGGCCACGGGGCTTTGGATGCCCTTGATGCTGGCCGCCTCGGCGTCCACGGCCAGGTCCAGCGCCAGGGGGCCGTCCACCTCGCAGGCGCCGAACTGCCCCCGCTCGCCCATCTGGGCCAGCGCCGCGGCGTCCAGCGTCTCCGGCATGTCGGGGTTGACCTCCTCCACGGCGGCCAGCACCGCCACGCGGGGCCGCTCATAGCCCAGGCGCCGCAGGGCGTCCACCGCGTTGGAGAGGATCTCCGCCTTTGTCGGCTGGTCCGGCCGGATGTTCATCCCGCCGTCGGTGACCCACAACAGCCGGTCGCACCCGGGCACCTCCAGGCAGGCGATGTGGGACAAGAGCTTGCCGGAGCGGAGCCCATTCTCCTTGTCGAGGACGGCCTTGAGCGCGGCGCCGGTGGCGACGCTGCCCTTCATGAGCATCGCGGCCTCGCCCGAGCGGACTGCGGCCACGGCGGCGGCGGCTATCTCGGCGTCGCCGGCCACGTCGCGCACCTCGAAGGGGGAGAGGTCCACCTCGGCCTTTTTCGCCGCGGCTTCAATCTCCCCCGCGGGGCCGAAGAGGAGGGCGTCCACCAGCCCGGCTCCGTGCGCCTGGGACACCGCCTGGAGCGTGTGGGGATGCGCCGCACCGGCCACGGCCAGCCGGCGGCGGGCCGCCCCCTTCACCCGGTCGTGTATGTCGGCGAAACTTCTGAGCATCGGAAACCTCCGCAGTCGTTAAGGTTCCTCGCCCAACTGGCGCAGCTTGGTGCGCGGGCCGGCGTAGTCCGGGTTCAGCTCCAGCGCCTTCCGGTAAGCCTCCACCGCCTCGGCGGTGCGGCCCAGGGCCGCGAGGGCGTCGCCCATGAAGTTCCAGGCCGGGGCGAAATCCGGGTTCATCTCCACCGCCCGCCGGTACTCGACCAGGGCCCCGGCGTGGTCGCCGGTCTGGTAGCGGCAGTCGCCCAGGTAAACCCGGGCCTCGACGAAGGCGGGGTCGAGCTCGAGGGCGCGCTCATAGGCTCGCGCCGCCTCCGCGTAGTCCCCCCGGGCGAAGGAGCGGTCCCCGGCCAGCAGCTCCTCCACCGCCTCGGGGTCC
>MFAF01000115.1:4674-5377 GCA_001774505.1 Candidatus Coatesbacteria bacterium RBG_13_66_14
AGCAGCCGCGGTCCAGCTCGGTCTCAAGGGTCCGGTCGCTCTTGACCAGCGGCGGCACCTCACGGACCTCCAGGGCGCCGTGCGCCGCGGTGATGAAAATCAGGAGGATGGGCAGGAGTCGCGTCATGGTTCGGGCTCGTTGTCCTCCAGTAGCTTCCGGGCGTTGCCGACGACCAGGCGGCGCAGCTCCTCGGGGGCCTCGACGCGGACCTCCCCCGGGAAGGCGGACAGCCACCGGGCCAGCTCGGCGAGGTTCGCGGTGCGCAGGGTCAGCCGCAGCGAGCCGTCGGGCTGGAAGGCCATCCGCTGGCTGGGGTGCCACTCGCGCTCGGCCACCAGGTGGGCCGCCCGGCCGCGGAACTTCAGCTGCACCCGGTACCCCGGCGATTCCAGGCGGAAGCCGAAGGCGTCGGCCAGGGCGTCGGCGAGGCTGAAATCGGGCGGCACCGAGTAACGCTCGGACAGCTCGCGGAACCCCTTCAGCCGCGCCAGGGGGACCGCCGCCCGCTCGTCGGAATCCGCGTCCCGCCCCAGGACGTACCAGGCGCCGTCCAGGTTGCAGATGCGGTAAATCTCGAAGGTGAAGCGCCGCCAGCTCTCGTCGGCGCCGGGGACGAAAAGGTCGGCCTGGATTCTCCTTCTTGCGCGCAGGGCCGCCCCGGCGGCCTCGACGATGCGCGGGTCCACCCGCCAGACGCGGCGC
>MFAF01000115.1:5449-8463 GCA_001774505.1 Candidatus Coatesbacteria bacterium RBG_13_66_14
TGGTCGCGCAGGTACGCCAGGTCGCGGTAGATGGTCCGCTCGGTCACCTCGAAGCGCTCGGCGAGGCCCTCGGTGGTCGGATCGCTCCCGGAGCGCACCAGCCGGTCAATCTCCAACAGGCGCCGCAGGGCGGTCTTGTTCAGCGGCCTGGGCGGCATGTGTCGGCTCCGTTAAACGTCAAATCCATAAGTTTCTCGCCCCCGCAGGCGGTCGAACTCGGCCATGATGTCGGGGGCGGTCCGGGCGCCGATGCGGTTCGCACCGGCCTCGAAGAAGAGCGCCGCGTCTTCCAGGGTCCGGATGCCGCCCGCGGCCTTGAGGTCCATCTCCGAACCGATGACCTCCCGGACCAGCCGCACGTCGGCGGGCTTCGTGGGCCCGTGGAAACCGGTGGAGGTCTTCACGCAGTCCACCCCGGCCTCGAGGCAGAGCTCCGCCGCCCGGGCCTTCTGGTCGTCGGTCAACAGCGGCGTCTCGATGATGATTTTCAACACCCGCGGGCCGGCCACCGCCTTGAGCCGCCGCAGCTCATCGATAACCCGCCCGTTCCGCCCGGCGCGCAGAAGCCCCAGGCTCATCACCGCGTCCAGCTCGTCGGCTCCCTGGGCGACGAGCCGTCCGGCCTCGGCCTCCTTCTCGTCGGGGGGGTTGGCCCCGAGGGGGAAGTCCACCACCCCGCAGAGGTCGAGGGCGAAGCCGCGGTCGTCTATCCCGGCGCGCGCCTCGACCATGTGGCGCGGCAGGACGCACACCGCCTTGATGCCCGCCAGGGCGCACCGGTCCAGATAGTCCGAGAGCTCGGCCGAGGTCACGGTGGGGTCCAGGGCGGCCCCGTCCAGGGCCCAGGCCAGGGCCTCCCGGCCTACACGCCCGATGAACTCCCGGGCCGGCACCGCTGTCTCGCGGACCTCCGGCGCGGAGCTAACCTTTCCCGTCGGCGGACTGCCCGTCTGCATCGCTGGCCGGTTCCTCGGCGGCGGATTCCTGCGGCTTCCCGTCCTTCTCCGCCTCGCCCACGTAGTTCAGGCGGAGCTCGGTGAGCATGTTCTTCACGAGCTTGTCCTCGCCCTCGGTGAGGTTGCCCCGGGTCTTGTGGGCGAGGGTGTCCAGGAGGTCAATGGAGGCGCGGGCAGCGGCGAGGTCGCGCTCCACCTCGCCCGTCTCCGGGTGGGCCAGCTTGCCCATCTGGATCAACGCCGACTGGAAGAGGCTGTACACCAGCCCGAGGAAGTTGGCGTCGTGCTTGTCCAAATCCTGGGTCATGCGGTCCTCCCGGGGATGGAGGCAACTGGTTCGGCCAGGGGGGTCCTTGAAAAAGTTGGGTAACGGCGTACTCCGGCGCTGTCACGGTTTTTGCTCATCGCGTGCCCCGGACCATTCCAGCGTCGCCCCCCGGCAAAAACGCGTGCCAGCGCCTCCTGTGTCTCCCTTCGCGGGTTTTTCGAGTTATCCGAAGGAACCAGGGTAGTTCAGGACCCTTGCTCCCCGTTCAGCGTGTCCTGGAGCTCGCGCAGCAGCCTTTTCTGCTCCCGGTTGAGCCTCTTGGGGACGCCCACGGCGATGGTCACCCGCAGGTCGCCGCGCCGGCTCCGGCCCACCTCGGGGAACCCGGCCCGGCGTATCTTGAACACCGTCCCGGCCTGGGTCCCCGCCGGGACGTCCAGGTTCTCCGGCTCTCCGAGGGTCGGCACCTCCACCTTCGCCCCCAGGGCGAGCTGGGGGTAGGTGAGCTCCAGGTCCACCAAAAGGTCCCGGCCGTCGCGCCGGAACACGGGGTGGGGCTCGAGGTTGCAGACGATGTAGAGATCGCCCCGGAAGCCGGGGGCCGAGCCGTCGTTGCCCTCGCCGGAGAGGCGGATGCGCTGGCCGTCGTCAATCCCGGCGGGAATCTCCACCTCGAGGCGCGGTGTGGTCCGGGTGTACCCCGAGCCGTCACACAGGCCGCAGGGCTCCTCGACGACCCGGCCGGTCCCGCGGCAGCGTGAGCAGGGGGTCTCCAGCCGCATGAAGCCGGTCTGGCGCACGACCCTCCCCCGCCCCCCGCACGCCGGGCAGGCCTTCGGGGGATGCCCCGGCTCGGCGCCGGTCCCCCGGCAGCGGGTGCAGAGCTCGATCCGGGGGATTTGAATCCCCTTCGTCACCCCGGTGAGCGCCTCGGCGTAGGTGACGGTGACGTCGGCCCGCAGGTCGTCTCCGCGACGCGGCCCCGTCGAACCGCGCCGGAAGCCGCCGCCGAAGAGCCCGCCGAACAGGTCGCCGAAGAGGTCGAAGATGTCGCCGACGTCGTCGAAGCCGTGGTAGCCGCGCCCGGCGAGTCCCTCGTGGCCGTAGCGGTCGTAAACCGCGCGCTTCTGCGGGTCCGAGAGCACCTGGTAGGCCTCGGACGCCTCCTTGAAGCGCTCCTCGGCTTCGGGGTCGTCGGGGTTGCGGTCGGGGTGGAAATCCAGGGCCTTCTTGCGGTAGGCCTTTTTGACGGCCGACGCGTCGGCGTCGCGGGGCACCCCGAGCACCTCGTAGTAGTCGCGGCGGTGGATGGTCAACAGACTAACGGCTCCTGCTCTCTTTGAGCCTCCCGCGGGCGGGGACGGAGCCCCGCCCCTACGGGGAATATGCGTGATTGCAAATAATGCCGAGAGCCATCATGATTGCGTCGGATTGGTATTTTGCTGCAGGCTCACCTTATAGCTCAAAAAGCTCGAACACCTCGCTGTGTGGGTTGGCCAGGAGGCCCGGCGTGCGGGCCGAGCAGTCGGCCATTTTCCTGGCGTCCCCGGCCGGGTCGCCGCCTTCCATCCATAGCGTCCACAGGGTCGAGTAGCGCACAGCCGTAATCTCGGTCAATCCCAGGGTGTCGCGGCAGTAGGCCAGGGCGTCGCGCCCGGCGAAGTCGTCCCTTTTGGAGACCAGGACGCCCACGGGCGTCCCCTCCCTTTCGCGCCGCGGCGTCAGACCGGCGAGGGATTCCACGACCCGAGGGGCGTGCTTCGAGGGGTTGACGAAGCGGCTGGTCCGCT
>MFAF01000116.1:0-3455 GCA_001774505.1 Candidatus Coatesbacteria bacterium RBG_13_66_14
CATGCGGCTCGAAATGTAGAGCGGGGACTTTAGTCCCCGCCGCTTTTACCCCTCTCCCTAGCCCGTAAGCGCGCTTCCCCCCAGAGGGGGGAGGGAGAATATGGCACCCCTCACCCCGGCCCGGAACGCAGCGACCCGATCATCACCGGTCGAGGAGGTCCGTCTGTTGGACGGCGTTCCAGCTCCAACGGTGGACGGGTGTGGGGCCGAGACGGCGCAACGCCTCCAGGGCGGGAAGGCCGTAGCCCTTGTTCTCGGCGAAGCCGTACCCGGGGAAATGGGCGTCCAGGGCGCGCATGAGGCGGTCGCGGGCGGTCTTGGCCAGGATGCTGGCGGCGGCGATGCTGGCCACGCGGGCGTCCCCCTTCACCACGCCCATCGCCGGCATCCCCAGGCGGGGGAAGTGCGCCCGCATCTCGGGGCCGTCCACGAGGGCCAGCCGGGGCCGGGGGTTTAAATTATCCAGCGCCCGGCGCATGGCGAGGAAACTGGCGCCGATGACGTTCAGCCGGGCGATTTCGCCGGGGCAGGCGAAAGCCACCGCCCAGCTCCGGGCCGAGGATTTTATTTCGACCTCAAGGCGGTCGCGCTCGGCGGGCGACAGCCGCTTGGAATCGTCGAGCCCGGACGGGATCCGGTTCGGGTCGAGGATGACGGCCGCCGCGGCCACCGGGCCGACCACCGGACCGCGCCCCGCCTCGTCCAGGCCGGCCATGGGTCCGGGGAAATCGCCCCGGTCGAGCACGCGGCGCTCGAAGGAATAGTCCAGCATAAAACCTAGGATCGGGCGGCGAGAGCCTCGATGAGCGCGAGGGCCAGCCTCGGCCCCTGGGGCCAGAATTCGCAGGTGCCGATGCGGCCGTCCAGGAGGAGGTCCGAGCCCTCCACCGCGACCGCCCCGCCCTCGAGCATCCTCTTGCGCTGACCCTTGTACACCGCCATCTTCACCCCGCGGGCCCGGTCGCCCTGCAAGAAGGCCAGGACGCCGATCCCGCTCGCCCCCACGTACCCCCCGCCGTCGAGCACCTTCCCGATGGCCGTCCCGGTCGCGGGGAAAAAGGCCATGCCCTCCATTCCCTTGGACTGCATCAGGTACAACAGGTCAACACCGTCCAGTCCCGTCAGCTCCTCGAGCCCCAGGTCCAGGAGGGGGACGCCGCCCCCGATGCCGGCGATGCGCTTGGAGTCGCCGGCGAGGTACACCCGGGCCCCGGCCTCGGTGAACAGGCGGCGCACGTCGTAGAGCTCGGGGTCGTAGAAGCCGTCGCCCACCAGGATGACGACCCGTTTACCGGCGAGCGCCCCGCGCAGGTCCTCCGGCAGCTCCACCCGGGGAGGGAGCTTGCCGGTGAGCTCGGTGACGACGCCGTCGCCCGCGGGCTCGGGGGAGCCCTCTTCCCCGCACGCGGCCAGCAGGAGGGAGGCGGTGAAAAGAAAGAGGGTAAATGTTTTCACGGGGGTCAGGCTCCGAACTTGGTGTAGCGGTTGGCAAAATTCAAGAGGATGGGCATGAGGTCGGTGCCCCGGGGGTGCCCCAGGCCGCCCGCGGCGCAGGCGAACTCGTCGTAGGCCTCCACCGCGTCGGGGCGGACGCCGGGGCCGTGGACGAGGAGCGGGACCGGGTCGCCCGAGTGGTCTCCGACCTCGCAGGGGGTGGAGTGGTCCCCGAGGACGGCGAGGATCGTCCCGGCGTGCCAGAGCGTCTCGGTGAGGGCCAGGAAGCGGTCCACCAGAAGGCAGGCGGCGATTTTCTCCCCGGGGGCGTCGTCGTGGCCGGCCAGGTCCGGGGCCTTGATGTTGACGAAGATGAGGTCGCAGGCGTCCCAGGCCCGCGTCACGGCCCGGGCCATGGCGCCGATGTCCGTGTCGGCGCCGCCGGTGGCCCCGGGGCACTCGATGAGGTCGAAGCCGAGGTAGTTGCCCAGAAGGCCCTTCAGGAGGCCGACCTCCACCAGGGCGGCGGCCCGCAAGCCGTGGAGCTCGCCGAAGGGCGGGATGTGCGGCACCAGCCCCCCTCCGCGCGGGAGGGGGCAGTTGGCCGGAGGAAGGCCGGCCCGGCGGCGCTCATCGTTCACCGGGTGGGCGTCCAGGATCTCGCGGCCCCGGCGGACGAACTCCTCCAGGGCGGCGCAGGTCCGGCGGGCGGCGGCGTATTCGGGGTCGCCCTCGGCCACCGTGGGCCGGCAGGGGTGGAGCGTCTCGCCCTCGGAATGGGGATCCACGTCGGACACCGCGCCGGAGAGCCGGTCCCCCCGGAGCACCAGGGCGGCCCGGTGGGCCACCGATTCCTTGAACAGAGCCGTCACCCCGCCGGAGAGTTTCATCCCGTCCAGGGCGGCGGCCAGCTCGGCGGTCCGCTCGGTTATCCGCCCGGCGCGCCGGTCCGTGACGACGAGCGCCCCGTCCCGCTCCTGGACCGTGGCGAAGTTGCAGCGGAAGGCCACGTCCCCGGCCCGCGGGGCGAGCCCGACCCCGGCGGCCTCCAGGGGACCGCGGCCGGTGTAGTACCTGTAGGGGTCGTAGCCCAACAGGGCCAGGTGGGCCGTGTCGCTGCCGGCGCAGACGCCCGGCGCGATGGGGTCCAGGAGACCCGTTATCCCGCCGGCGGCCAGGCGGTCCAGGGTCGGCGTCGCCGCCGCGGCCAGGGGCGTCCTGCCACCCAGGGAGGCCACCGGCCGGTCGCCGATGCCGTCAGCGATGACGAGGAATATTTTGCGCTTATCCATCCGCCGCCAGTCCGAAAAGAGTACGAATCAACGCCCGCGGAAACCGCTCACCGATGACTGATTCTCCCCGCGTTGTTAAAAATAAGCCTTCTAATAATCAACACGTGCCGCTCGCGGCGCCGACCTATCGAATATTAAAACTCGTCGTCGCGGAACCGGGAGACGCACTGCGTCAGGCCTCGTAGGACGGCTTGAACCAGCGGTCGAAGAGAAGGAAGAGGGGGATCCCCAGGGCGGCGGTGGCCGCCACCTGGCTGAGAACCTCCCAGCCGCCGGCGGGTCCCGGCGTGGAGGAGAGCACGGCCATGAGCCACACCAGGCCGCCCTTGAGGAACCCCACGCCCATCAACGTGAACAGCCGCACCAGGTGGCTGCGCCGGTAAACCGACCCGCGCAGGGCGAAGACCACCAGCGACGCGCCGGCCAGCGCCACCGCGTTCGCCCCCAACAGGCCCCACCCGGAGAGGTCCACCAGGAAACCGGCCAGCCAGGAGACCGCCACCGCCGGAACCGGCTTTTTCCCCGCCAGGGAGAGGTAGACCACGGCCACGAGGACCAGGTCGGGACGGAACAGCTCCCAACCGCCGAAGAAGCCGAACCCCAGCCTGTCGAGCGCCAACGCCGCCGGCACGACGAGGTACATCATCGCAGGATAATGTGGGCGAACCCAGCCCCCGCGACCTGCGCCGCGGGTTCGACCCGGCAGGTCAGCTCCAGCGCGCCGGGCTC
>MFAF01000116.1:3473-5421 GCA_001774505.1 Candidatus Coatesbacteria bacterium RBG_13_66_14
GCTCGGCCGTGTCCCCGGCCACCCGGCCCACCACCCCGGCCAGCCAGCCGTCAACCAGGACGGCCTGACCGGGGACGACGCCCCGGGACTCGCCGGCGGCCAGGGTGGGCGGCATCGTGGGGGTCAGCTCGACGGTGAGGAGCCGCCACGGGCTCCGCAGGCGCAGCCCCAGCTCGGCGCGCAGACGGCGGTTCTCCTCCCTTTCCAGCCTGGAGGAAAGCTCCGAGAGCGCGAGCTCGGCTTCGCGGGAGGCCTCCACCAGGCGCGCCTGGTCCCCGGAAAAGAAGCGGGACCAGCGGTCGCCCAGGAGGGCCAGCTCCGCCCTCGCCCCGGCCAGCTCGGCCCGCAGACGGGCGACCGGCTCGAACCCGGTGATGTCGGCCCAAACGGCGACCGCGCCCGCCAGGACCACCGGCACCACGAGGCCGGCCAACAAACGCTTCTCGCCGGTCATCGCCGGTTCTCGCTCAGAATCACCTTGCGGAACTCGTCCGGGTTCTCCAGTATCCTCCCCGCCCCGGCCACCACGGTCGTGAGCGGGTTGTCCACCAGGTGGATGGTCAGATCGGTCTCCCGGTGCAACAGGTCGTTCAGGCCGCGCAGCATGGAGCCGCCGCCGGTCATGTAAATGCCGCGGTCCACGATGTCGGCCGCCAGCTCGGGCGGGGTCTGCTCCAGGGTCTGGTGCACGGCGCGCAGGATGGCGCTCACCGGCTCGGAAAGAGCCTCCCGGATTTCGGTGGAGGTCACCGACAGGGTCCGGGGCACCCCCTCGACGATATCCCGCCCCCGGATGTCCATCGTCTCCTTCTTCTCCAGGGGGAACGCGCTGCCGATCTGGAGCTTGATCTGCTCGGCGGTCTGCTCGCCGACCAACAGGTTGTACGTCTTGCGCAGGTACTTGTCTATGGCCACGTCCATCTCGTCGCCGCCGATGCGGATGCTGGTGTTGGTGACGATGCCGGAGAGGGAGATGACCGCGACCTCGGTGGTGCCGCCGCCGATGTCAATGATGATGTTTCCCCCCGGCTCGTGGACCGGCAGCCCCGCGCCCACCGCCGCGGCCATGGGCTCGTAGACCATGAGCACCTCGCGCGCCCCGGCGTGCGTCGCCGAGTCGCGCACCGCGCGCTTCTCCACCTCCGTTATCCCGGAGGGCACGCAGACCAGGACCCGCGGATGGACGAAGAAACGCCGCCCGTGGCTCTTTATGATGAAATACTTCAGCATCCGCTCGGTGACCTCGTAGTCGGCGATGACCCCGTCGCTCATCGGGCGCAGGGCGCGGATCGCCTCGGGGGTCCGTCCGAGCATTATCTTGGCCTCGAGGCCCACCGCCATCACCGCGCCGGTGTCCCGGCGCATGGCGACCACCGTGGGCTCGTCAATCACGACACCCCGGTCCTTCAGGTAAACCAGGGTGTTGGCCGTCCCCAGGTCTATGGCCAGGTCGCGGCTGAGGAAACTGATGAAGGGTCTGAACAAGTCGCCGGCTCCCGCTGAATCAAAAATTATCCGTCCTGTGTCCCCCGATGATACTAAAGCCCCCCGCGCCGGGAAAGCCCCGCCCGACGCCACGGGGTGTCGGCCGGCGGGCGCGCGGCCGGAAACGGCCTTCATTCTACAACATTCCGCGCCGCGACACGCGAAAAACGGACCCGCTACGGGTCCGTCATCGAGTGGCGCGCCCGGCAGGATTCGAACCTGCGGCCTACGGATTCGTAGTCCGGCGCTCTATCCATCTGAGCTACGGGCGCTCTCAACCCCCCCATCCCCCCCAGTCTTGGGGGGGCACAGTCGCGGGAGGAGTTTATTTCAATTCTTGAGTCACCGCCGCGGGCGATACGTTATTCAAATTCCCTAACCCGTACCCCCATCCCCCCCAGTCTTGGGGGGGCACAGTCGCGGTAGGAGTTTATTTCAATTCTTGAGTCACCGCCGCGGGCGA
>MFAF01000116.1:5634-16450 GCA_001774505.1 Candidatus Coatesbacteria bacterium RBG_13_66_14
TTAAGCACTCAATCGCTTAGCAGGCGATCACCTTCGGCCTCTCGGTCACCTCTCCGAGCCGCCTTCCCGAGGCCGGAAAGAGCGGTGATTTCTCGCGCGTCGGAATTATAGCAGAGGAAGCCGTTGCGTGTCAGCGGGTCGCGGACGTTCGCATTGCGCGCAGCGCAGAACTATCGAACTGGTGAACGTGTCGTCGCGGAACCGCGGTCCAGCGCGCTGCGCTAGAAAACATCCCCAAAATTATTCAAGAGTACCGCTCGCGGCGGCAACCTCTCGACTGAAACAAGCTCTCATCGCGGAACCGCGGTCCAGCGCGCTGCGCGAAAAGAATTTTTAAACTATTCAAGTGCACCGCTCGCGGCGGCAACCTCTCGACAACAACCGACTCTCATCGCGGAACCGCGGTCCAGCGCGCTGCGCTGGTGGCGGAGGGCACAGGATTCGAACCTGTAAGGGCCGAAGCCCGGCGGATTTCAAGTCCGCTGCCTTACCAATTAGGACTAGCCCTCCTTCAACTCCCCCAACCCCCTCAATCTTGAGGGGGCGCATTCGCGGGGGAATCTATCTAAGCTCGATAATCACCGCCGCGTGCGAGACATTTTTCAAATTCCCCGATCCGCATCCCCCATCCCCCCCATCTTGGGGGGGCAACCTCGCGGGAGGAATTTATTTCAATTCTTGAGTCACCGCCGCGTGCGGTGCTTTTTTCTTATTCCCACGGTTTATCCCCCATCCCCCCCATCTTGGGGGGGCACAGTCGCGACGAGTACTTGTTGAAATTCTCGCAGTTTACGCCGCGTTCGGCACGTATTATCAGTTTCCCGGTTTTACTCCCCCCATCCCCCCATCTTGGGGGGCCCGTTGACGGGCGTTTAAAAAACCCCCTCACCGAGGGGGTCCACGTTTACGCGGTTCTGGCTCCCCTACTTGGTGATTTTCTTCTTGAGCTTGATGACGCGGGGCTTGGCGAAGTCCTCGCCCATCTCGCAGAGCTCGACGTAGCTTACCGGCGCGCCGTCGCCCTTGCGGTATCCCCGGGGGATGATGCGGACGAATCCGCCCGTGCGCTCGTCGTAGCGTGGAAGGACCACCTCGAAGAATTTCTTGACGACTTTTTTATCCCCCAGCTCGGCGAAAACGGCCCGCTGCGCCGCCGTGTCCGATGAGCGCGACTTGGCGAAAAGGCTGTCGGCGAACGCTTTGAGCGCCTTGGCCTTGGTGTGGGTCGTCTCGATGCGCTCGTGGCGGACGAGGGACCGGCACAGGTTGCGCAGAAGCGCCCGCCGGCTGGCGGTGGGCCGATTGAACTGAAAGCCTTCCTTCTTGTGACGCATTAAGGAATCCCCAGAGGAGACAGGGGTTTGGCCGAGCGGAGAGAGCTATGCCTCCGACAGAACCCCTCGCCTATTTTTAATCGCCGAACAGCTCTTTCAGGTCCATCCCGAGGTGCAGGCCGTATTCGGTGAGGAAGGCCTCTATCTCGGCCAGGGACTTCTTGCCGAAATTGCGGTACTTGAGCATCTCGGACTCGGGCTTGACCACCAAGTCGCCGAGGGTGTGCAGGTCGGCGGCGCGCAGGCAGTTCGCGGAGCGCACGGAGAGGTCGAGCTCGGACACCGGTCGGGCCAGGAGCTCCCGTATCCGGCGCCTCTCCTCGTCCTCCCGCTCCTCGGCGGGCGTCCGGCGCGCGTCGGCCGAGCCGATGACGGAAAAGAAGTTGATGAGAATCGCCGCCGCGGTCTCCACGGCGTTGCGCGGGCTGACGGAACCGTCGGTCACCACCTCGAGGACCATTTTATCGAAGTTGGTCATCTGCCCGACGCGGGTCTCCTCGACGGTGAAGTTGACCTTCACGACGGGCGTGAAGACGGCGTCTATGGGGATCATGCCCACGTAGTCGTGTTCGGGGGGCAGCTCCACCTCGTGGGAGGTGAGGTAGCCGCGCCCGCGTATCAGCACTATGTCCATCTCCAGCTTGCCGTCGGCGTCCAGGCCCGCGATGTAGGCGTCGGGGTTGAGGACCTTGAGCTCGGGGGGCAGGACGAGATCGGCGCCGGTCACCTCGCCGGGCCCCTTGGCGGCCAGGCTCACCGCGTGGACCTCCTCGTCGTCCCAGTCCGCGCTGAACACCAGTTGGCGCAGGTTGAGGAGGATGTCGGAGACGTCCTCTATCACGCCGGGCAGGGTGTCGTACTCGTGATCGGCGTTCTCGACGCGCACCGCGACGGGGGCGTAGCCGGTGAGGCTGGACAGAAGGACCCGCCGCAGGGCGTTGCCCACCGTGGTGCCGAACCCCGAGGCCAGCGGCTGAATGGTGAACACGGCCCGGTTGCGATGGGCCTTGTCCCCCTCGATCAGCACCTTGATGTCGGTATCCAGGACCTTGCCGATGATCATATTCGCCAGAGCCCCGTTGAGGGGTTTTAATAAACGAGGCGGGTCGGTGACGAGCCGGTCAACCCCCGCCGGTATCCCGAATCTCGGGCCGGACGTTAACGCGAGTAGAGCTCGACCACGAACTGCTCGTTGAAGGGCAGGGTGATGTCCTCGCGGTTGGGCAGCCGCGTCACCTTTACTTCGAGCTTGGCCTGGTCCACCGCGAGCCAGTCCACGGGCTGAGGCTGGAGGCGCTCGAGGCGGAACTTGACCTGCGGGACGACGCTGGAGGTCTCACGGATGGACACGGTATCCTCGGCCTTGACCCGGTAGCTGGGGATGTCCACCTTGTGCCCGTTGACGGCCAGGTGCCCGTGGCGGATGTACTGCCGGGCCTGGGCCCGGGTGGCGACGAACCCGGCGCGCTGGAGCACGCTGTCGAGCCGGGTGTCGAGCATGATCAGAAGTGTGTGGCCGGTGATGCCCTTGGCCTGCTCGGCCTTGGTGTAGAAGTTGAAGAACTGCCTCTCGAGCATGCCGTAGGAGCGGCGGATGCGCTGCTTTTCCCGGAGCTGCGTGCCGTAGGGGGTCTGGCGGCGGCGCCTGCCGCGTCCGTGCATGCCCGGGGGCGTGGGACGGCGCTCGACGGCGCACTTGTTGGAATAGCAGCGCTGCCCCTTGAGGAAGAGCTTGACTCCCTCGCGGCGGCAGGTCTTGCAACGGGGTCCGGTGTACCTGGCCAAGTCGTCCCCCTACACCCGGCGCCGCTTCTTCGGGCGGCAGCCGTTGTGCGGAATGCTGGTCATGTCTATGACGGCGGTTACCCCGAGACCGGCGGCGGACAGCGCGCGGATGGCGGATTCACGCCCGGAGCCCGGGCCCTTGATGTGAATCTCGACCTTGCGCATTCCGGCGTCGAGCGCCTTCTTGGCGCAGTTCTCGGCGGTGAGCTGGGCGGCGAAGGGGGTGGACTTCTTCGAGCCCTTGAAGCCCGCGCTGCCCGCGCTGCCCCAGCCGATGACCCGGCCGTCGAGGGTGGTGACGCTGACGATGGTGTTGTTGAAGGAGGAGCGGATGCAGATGTACCCCTCCGGGGAACCCTCGTCGAACTTTATGGACCTGCGGCGACGCTGACGCTGCATGAACGGCCTTTCAGGAGAATCCACCGACCGGGCGGTCGGACCGCCGATGCACTATTTTGTTTTAGCCTTGGCGCCCACGGTGCGGCGCGGGCCTTTGCGGGTCCGGGCGTTGGTCTTGGTGCGCTGGCCGCGGACGGGCAGGCCCCTCTTGTGGCGCATGCCGCGGTAGGAGTTGATCGCCATGAGCCGCTTGATGTTCATGGCGATCTCGGCCCGCAGCGTCCCCTCGACCCGGTACCCCTCCTCGATGACCTTGCGGATGTTGTTTATCTCGTCGTCGGTGAGGTCCTTGGTGTGGGTGTCCACGTCCAGGCCGGCCTTGTCGCAGATGGCCTTGGCGACGGTGTTCCCGATGCCGAAGATGTACGTCAGGCTGACGACGATGCGCTTGTTGCGGGGCAGGTCTATGCCGGAGATGCGTGCCATCGTTCTCCTTTAACCCTGACGCTGCTTGTGGCGGGGGTTCTTGCAGATGACGCGGACGACGCCCCGGCGCTTTATGACCCGGCACTTGTCGCAGATGGGCTTTACTGAACTGCGGACCTTCATGGCGATTTACGCTTTCAAACGGTGGCTGAATAACGGGACGGTTTCCAATCGCTTCCCAACCGACCCTGAGGCCAAGTATCGTGCTTTATTATGTATGCCGACTCTTCGTTCCCACCCGGCAGGTCCTCTTCTCGCCAATCTTTCCGGCCCCCCTTGGGTGGCCCCCCTTTATTTGACCGGCCCCCCACTAACGAGCCCCCTTGGGTGGCCCCCCCAACCGGTTCAGCCTCTTCCGTACACCGCCCCCCCTGGCTGGCCTCCCCCCGACTGGCCCTCTTGACGGGCCCCCTTTATTTGAAGCGCCAGGTGATGCGGCCCTTGGTGAGGTCGTAGGGGGTGACCTCGACGCGGACGCGGTCGCCGGGGAGGATGCGCACGAAGTTCATCCGCATCTTCCCGCAGATGTGGGCCAGGATCATCCGGCCGTTCTCCAGCTCCACGCGAAACATAGCGTTTGGCAATGCTTCGGTGACAACTCCCTCGACCTGGATGACCTCTTCTTTTGGCATTTAGCGGTGGTTCCCCGGTTGCGAGCGGCAAGTTTAAGACAGCTTGGCGTCGTAAGTCAAGGTTTTTAGCGAGACGGAGAGAAGGCTCCGGAGAAAGGGGGCGACACTCCGGCGAATGTCAGAGATCGTCCCAGCGCCAATCCCAGGGCGTGAGGATTTCCGCTCCCCGTTCGCCGACAAAGACGGTGTGCTCGAAATGGGCGCTGCGGCTGCCGTCGTAGGTGACGGCGGTCCAGTTGTCCTCGAGAATCTTGATGGCCATGGTGCCGGCGTTGATCATGGGCTCGACGGCCAGGGCGTCCCCGGAGCGGATGACGGGTCCGGCGCCGGGGCGTCCGTAGTTGGGTATCTGGGGCCTCTCGTGGAGTCGCCGCCCGATGCCGTGGCCGGTGAAATCGCGCACGACTTGGAAACCGGCCTCGAGGGCCATGGTCTGGACGACGGAGCCGACGTCGCCGATGTGGTTCCCCGCGCGGCACCGGGTTAGGGCCGCCTCGAGGGAGGCCCGGGTGACGCGGATGAGGCGGGCGGAGAGCTCGTCTATGTCGCCCACCGGGATGGTGAGGGCCGCGTCGCCGTGGTAGCCGCCCAGGAACGCGCCGACGTCCACGCTGAGTATGTCCCCGGAGACGAGGCGCCTGGGGCCGGGGATGCCGTGGACTATCTCGTCGTTCACCGAGGTGCAGACGCTGGCGGGGTAGCCGTTGTAGCCCTTGAAGGAGGGGAGGGCCCCGCGGGAGCGGATGAGCTCCTCCACCATGGCGTCCAGCTCGCCGGTCCTCACGCCGGGGGCCACCGTCCGGGCGACCAGGTTCAGGGCCTCGGCGACTATCGCCCCCGCCGCGGCCATGGCGTCGCGCTTTTTTACGAGGCTCGGGTCCTTTAAAATCATCCGCTCGCGTTTCAATTTGGAGACAAGGGGTGCCGCGCCCGGCGGGGAGAAAAACCCTTACCCCCGGCCGCCCCGCCCCGTTCAGCGCCTCTCGAAGGGGGCCAGAATCTCCTCGAGTCGCCGGTAAACCTTCTCCGGCTCGCCCACGCCGTCCACCCGCACGAGCTTCCCCCGCTCCCGGTAGTATTCGACGAGGGGGCTGGTTTCGCGGTGGTATAGCTCCAGCCGGCGCCGGACCGTGGGCTCGTCGTCGTCCGGTCGCGCCACGAGCCTCCCGGAATCGCGGTCGCAGACGCCCTTCACCTTCGGCGGAACGGTTAAAAGGTTGTACACCGCCCCGCAGACCGGGCAACTGCGCCGGTTGGAGAGCCGCTGGACGATGACGGCGTCGGGGACCTCGAAGAGGACGGCGGCGGTGAGGTTCCTCCCCGCCCGGTCGAGAATCTCCCCGAGACGCTCGGCCTGGCGCAGGTTGCGCGGGTATCCGTCGAAGAGCATCGCGGGCGCGTTCTCGGCGATTCTGGCCGCCAGGATTTCCTCCACCGTGGCGTCGTCCACCAGAGCGCCGGACTCGACGACGGCGCGGATGCGGTCGGCGACGGGCGAGTCGGGGCGGGCGAGCTCGGCCCGGATGAGGTCCCCCGTGGAGAGGTGGGCCATCCCGCGGCGCAGCTCGAGGAGCTTGGCGATGGAGCCTTTCCCGGCTCCGGGCGGTCCGAAGAGGACGAGTATCAAATCCTGCTCCCGACAATCGGCCAAAGGGCCCTTGGGCGTCTTCCCAGGGGCCCCGCGGAATATTTTACGGCGTCGAAGGTTACCGGCGACCGCGAATGCGACCCTTCCTCAAGAAACCGTCGTAGTGGCGCATCAGCATGTGGCTCTCGATCTGCCGGATGGTGTCCAGCGCCACGCCCACCACGATCAGCAGCCCCGTGCCGCCGAAGGTGATGGGCGACTTGAAGATGATCGCCATCGCGACCGGCAAGAGGGCGATGACGGCCAGGAACACGGATCCGGCCAGGGTGATGCGCGTCAGGATGCGGTCTATGAACTGCTCGGTGTTCTTCCCGGGCCGCACGCCGGGGATGAAGCCGCCGTACTTCTTCATGTTGTCGGCCAGGTCCGCCGGGTTCAGCACGATGGCGGTGTAGAAGTAGCTGAAGAAGATGATCAGCCCGCCGTAGAGAATCATGTACAGCGGCTTGCCCGGGGCGAGCCACCCGGCGAGGGCCTTCAGCCAGTCGGCGTCGGTGAACATCAGGATGGTGTTGGGGAACATGATCAGCGCGCTGGCGAAGATGATCGGGATGACGCCGGCGGTGTTGACGCGCAGGGGGATGTGGGTGGACTGACCCCCGTAGATTTTGCGCCCGACGATGCGCTTGGCGTACTGGACGCGGATCTTGCGCTGCCCCTGCTGGATCACCACGACCCCGGCCACCACGATGACCATCACCAACAGGGTCACGGCGATGTTGACCAGGTTGGTGTCGCCCGAGCCGACCTTCTCCATGGTCAGCATCACGTCCGCCGGGATGCGGGCGATGATCCCGATGAAAATGATGAGCGACATCCCGTTTCCGATACCCCGCTCGGATATCTGTTCACCCAGCCACATGATGAATGCGGTCCCGGCGGTCATGGTGATCATGGTAAGCGGTGTGAAGAGCCATCCCATGCCGGGCTCGACCACGGGCACGCCGTTGAAGACCAGGCTCTTGAGCCAGATCTGGATGCCGAAGCTCTGCAGCAGCGACAGCCCGATGGTGCCGTACCGGGTGTACTGGGTGATGCGCTTGCGGCCGGCCTCGCCCTCCTTCTGGAGCTTCTCGAGGGCGGGCACGACCGCGGTGAGGAGCTGGATGATGATGGAGGCGGAGATGTAGGGCATGATGCCCAGGGCGAAGATGGTTGCCTTGCGCAGGTTTCCGGCGGCGAACATGTCAATGAAGCCGAAGAGGCCGCCCTGGGCCTCCTGGTTGAACCAGGCGGTCAGCACGCCGGCGTTGACGCCGGGGACGGGGATGTGGCCGCCCACGCGGTAGACGAAGAAGATGGCGATGGTGAAGAATATGCGCTGGCGGAGCTCGGGGATGGCCAGCATGTTCCGGATGCTCTTAAACACTAGACGACCACCGCCTTCCCTCCCGCGGCCTCGATTTTCTTTGCGGCTCCGGCGCTGAACGCGTTGGCCCGCACCTCGTAGGCCCCGGTCACCTCTCCGGTCCCCAGGATCTTGACCCGCTGGGCACTGGGCGCGACGCGGCGCTTGGCTTTCAACAGCTCGATGTCCACGGTCCCGGTCGCCCCGAGGGCGTCCAGCTCGCCCACGTTGACGTGGTCGAAGCCCTTCTTCTTCTGGCCGACGCGGGACTGGAACCCTCGCTTGGGCAGGCGGCGGAAGAACGGCATCTGCCCGCCCTCGAACCCGCGGCGCACGCCGCCGCCCGAGCGCGAGTTCTGGCCGTTCATCCCCCGGCCGCAGGTGGTGCCCGAGCCGGAGCCGTTGCCCCGGCCGACCCGCCGCCGCTTTTTCATGTTTCCGGAAACCAGGTCCATGACCGCTCCCGCCTCGAGGCGCCCGCCGGACGCCCCGCCCCTCGCCCGCAGCGCGGACTTCCGGGGCGTCGTAACGCGATTTTATTTGGCCGTCTCCACGCGGACCAGGTGCCGAACGTGGTAGATCATGCCCCGAATCTGGGGCGTGTCGCCGTGGACCACGGTGCGGCCGATGCGCCCCAGGCCGAGGGTCCGCAGGGTGACCTTGTGGCGCTCCAGGGCGCCGATCTGGCTTCTGACCTGGGTGACGGAGAGCTTCTGCTGCTTCTTCTTAGCCATCCTCTGACTCCGCGCCGCCGGCGCTGAAACCGGTGAGCTTCTCCTCCACCGGCTCGGGGGCCGCCTCGGGCTCTTCCTTGCCGGGGCGGCTGAAGGTGTAGTACCCGTGGTGCCGCATGATCGGTCGCTTGCCGCGGCGCCTGGCCACGCTATCTATGCTCATCAGGCTCTCGAGGGCGTCGAAGACGGCGTGCACCACGTTGTGCGGGTTGTTGGTGTTGAGGGTCTTGGTGAGGATGTCGCCGACGCCGGCCACCTCGAGGATGGCGCGCACGGCGCCGCCGGCGATTACACCGGTTCCGGGCGCGGCCGGCTTGAGAAGCACGCGTCCCGCCCCGGAATGCCCCTCGATGCCGTGGGTGATGGTCGAGCCGATCATGGGTATCTTGACCATGTGCTTCTTGGCGACCTCGATCCCCTTGCGCACGGCGTCCGGCACCTCGGGGGCCTTGCCCAGGCCCCAGCCCACGCGGCCCTTCTTGTCGCCCACGACGACGAGGGCGTTGAAGGCGAAGCGTCGGCCGCCCTTGACCACCTTGGCCACCCGGTTGATCGCTATGACCCGGTCTTCCAGATCGCCCAGGATTTCCTCGCGCTTCATGAGTCTCCTAGAACTTGAGCCCGGCCTCGCGGGCGGTCTCGGCGAGGGCCTTGACCCGGCCGTGGAACTTGAACCCGCCGCGGTCGAAAACGACGCTCGTGATTTTCTTTTCCCTGGCCCGTTCGGCGATGAGGGCGCCGACCTTGACCGCCGCTTGCCTGTTCGCCGTGACGGTCGCCCCCTCGGCGCGCAGGTCGAGGGTCGAGGCCGAGACCAGCGTGTGACCGGCCTCGTCGTCAATGAGCTGGACGTAGAGGTGCCGGTTGGAGCGGAAGACCGCCATCCGCGGCAGCTCGGCCGTGCCGCGCACCCGCTTGCGGATGTGGAAGTGCCGCCGGAAACGCAGCTTCTGTTTGACTAGCATCTTCTGACTCCGGTACTGGCCGACCTACGGGCTGAATGATTGTCGTTCGTTTCCCGGCGAGCGCCGGGCTGCCTTCCAAGTGGCGGAGGATCCCGCCTGCTTCACTTAAAACCTTGCCCGCCCTCCGGCGGTGGATGTTCCGGCCCGCCCCGCCCATAGCTTCGGCCCCCGAACTTACCGGCCCACCTTACTTGACGGTGGCTTTGCCCGCTTTCTGGCGGACCCACTCGCCGTCGTAGCGGATGCCCTTGCCCTTGTAGGGCTCGGGCGGGCGGATGCGGCGAATCTGGGCCGTGACCTCGCCCACGAGCTGCTTGTCCGGGCCGGAGACGGTGACGATGGTGAAGTCGCCCCGCTGCTCGGTGGCGAAGGCGACGGTCGCCGGCGGCGGGACCGTCACCGGGTGGCTGAAGCCCACGTTGAGGACGAGGTTTTTACCCTCGACCTTGGCTCGGTAGCCGGTGCCGCGTATTTCCAGCTTCTTCTCGAAACCCCGGGACACGCCCACGACCAGGTTGGCGATGAGGCTGCGGTAGAGGCCGTGGCGCGACTTGGACAACTTGGAGTCGTCGGGCCGGGAGACGATGACCTTCCCGCCCTCGAGGCGCGCGGTGATGGGATCGGTGAGCTCGACGGCGAGCTCTCCCTTGGGGCCCTTCACGCTCACCAAAGGCCCGTCCACGGCGACCTGGACCTTGGCGGGGATTTCGATGGGTTTCATGCCGATGCGGCTCATGACGGCTCCTGGTTACCAGACGCGGCAGATCAGCTCTCCGCCGACCCCCTCGCGCCGCGCGGTGTAGTCGGGGAGGACCCCCTTCGAGGTGGACAGCACCGCCACCCCCAGCCCGTTCATCACGTAGGGTATCTTGTCCCGGCGGACGTAGACCCTAAGACCCGGCTTGGAGATGCGCTCGAGGCCCCGGAAGGCCGGCTTCCCGCCCGTGGTGTACTTGAGGTCCACCTGAATCGTCCGGTGGGGGCCGTCCGAGTCGAGGGCGTAGCCGTCGAGATAGCCCTCCCCGACCAGGAGCTTGACGAGCGCCTCTTTGAAGTTCGAGTGGCTGACGCTGACCTGCTTGTGCCCCGCGCGGGCGGCGTTGCGCACGCGGGTGAGAAGGTCGGCGACGGGGTCTGTCATCACCATGAAAAACCTCTAAGGTTAAATAGCCGTTCCGTCAAGGAGTCGCTCCGAGTGCGATACCCCTTCGCTCGGTTTGCCGGGAACCCGGCTCGCACCGCTGAACTGCAAAGGACATTACCCCTTTTGTTCGGACCGTCGGAGGCTTAACGGACCCGCTCGGTCAACCCCTCGCTCCCGACCGGCGCCCGCCTACCAGCTCGCCTTGGTAATCCCCGGGATCTTCCCCTCGAGGGCGAGTTTTCTGAAGCAGATGCGGCACATGTCGAAGCGGCGGTAGTAGGCGCGGGCCCGTCCGCACAGCGGGCAGCGATTGTACCGCCGCACGCCGAACTTGGGCTTGCGCTTCGCCTTCTCGATCAAGCACGTTTTCGCCAACGGGTCTCCTCCTAACGGCTCGGGCG
>MFAF01000117.1:0-520 GCA_001774505.1 Candidatus Coatesbacteria bacterium RBG_13_66_14
GACGTCCGCCTCACCCAGCCGAAGCTTGGCCGTGTTGAGGGCCATGTCGGGGAGGGATTCCCGCGCTGCGACCTCGAGCCCCAGACGTCCGCCTCACCCAGCCGAAGCTTGGCCGTGTTGAGGGCCATGTCGGGGAGGGATTCCCGCGCTGCGACCTCGAGCCCCAGGGTTTTTTCCCAGAGCGCGAGCGCCTCGGCCAGGTTCTCCACGGCGATGCCGATGTGGCTGATTTTAAAAGTTTTCATTTCTCGTCGAAGGAGCCGAAGACGCCGCGCAGGGCCTCCGCGATTTCCCCCACGGTTCCCCCGGCGCGGACGCAGTCGGTAATGGGCTCCATGAGCGGGGCGCCGTCCTCCCCGGCAGCGTTCTTCAATTTCCCCAAAACTTCCGCGAGAGGGCCTTCCGTGCGGCGGGAGCGATATTTCGCCAGCCTGCCCCGACGCTCCCGGCCCAGTTCGGGGTTTACCTTCAAAAGTTCCACGTTTTGGAGCTCCGGGTCGGGGAAGCAGTTCACCCCGAC
>MFAF01000117.1:568-5698 GCA_001774505.1 Candidatus Coatesbacteria bacterium RBG_13_66_14
ACCTGCTGGGTCCGCAGCGCCAGACGGACCGATTCCTCGGTGGGCAGGCCGAGCGCCTCGTCGCGGGAGTTGGTGTGGACGGACTGGGCGCCGCCCAGCACGGCGGCCAGGGCCTGGAGCGTCACGCGGACGGCGTTGTTTTCGACTCCTGCGGCCGTGAGGGTGGAACCGGCCGTCTGCACGTGGAAGCGGAGCTGGGACGATCGGGGGTCCTTCGCCCCGAATTTCCGGGTCATGATCCCGTGCCAGACGCGGCGCGCCGCGCGGAACTTGGCCGTCTCCTCGAACAGATCGTTGTGCGCGTTGAAAAAGAAGGAGAGGCGCGGGCCGAAGCCGTCCACCTCCAGCCCCGCCGACCGCGCGCCCTTCACATACTCCACCGCGTCGGCGAAGGTAAAGGCCAGCTCCTGCACCGCGTCGGCCCCCGCCTCCCGGATGTGGTAGCCCGAGATGGAAATCGGGTACCACTGCGGGAGCCGCTCCGAGGCGAAGCGGATGAGGTCCACGGCGAGGCGCAGGCCCGGTCCCGGCGGGTAGATGTAGGTCCCGCGGGCGAAGTACTCCTTGAGAATATCGTTCTGGACCGTGCCCCGGAGCGCGTCCCAGGCCACGCCGCGCTCCTCGGCCAGCACCAGGTACATGGCGAAAAGAATGGGCGCGGTGGCGTTGATGGTCATGCTGACCGAGATTTTCGCCGGGTCCAGGCCGTCGAAGAGCTCGGAAAAGTCCTCGTAGCTGGAAATCGCCACGCCGACGCGGCCCACCTCGCCCGCGGCCATCGGGTGGTCGGAGTCGTAGCCCATCTGGGTGGGGAGATCGAAGGCCACGGAGAGGCCGGTCTGCCCGGCCTCGATTAAATATTTGAACCGCTCGTTGGTGGCGCGCGCGTCGCCGAAGCCGGCGTACTGGCGCATGGTCCACAGGCGGTCGCGGTACATGCCGGGGTGGATGCCGCGGGTGTAGGGGGGCGAGCCGGGGAGGCCGAGCTTTTCCGCCAGGTCCGGCGGCGCCTCGGTGTACACCCGTTCCACGGGGATGCCGGAGGGGGTGGCTAGACTGTCTTTATCATTCTTCATATTGTGTGAATTCGTATAGCTCTTTACTTACCCGGCCCCCCACCCTGCCCTCCCCCCAGAGGGGGGAGGGGATTAAATGGAAGCCCTCACCCCCATCCCCGTACCTCGCAGGTCTCCCACGGGGAGAGGGGGTCCGCTCCGATCCTCACCCTAGCCCGTGGGCGAGCTCCTCCCCAGAGGGGAGAGGGGACATCGCCTACTCGACGACGACCAGGACCCGGTCCTTCTCCACGCCCTCGCCGGCGGCGACCTTTACTTCCTTCACCGTTCCGTCGGCCTCGGATGCCATCTCGTTCTCCATCTTCATCGCCTCGAGGCGGCAGAGGATGTCCCCCCGCTTGACCTCTTGGCCCGGCTCCACCAGCACCGCGGTGACCACGGCCGGCATGGGCGCCCGGAGGGTGAAGCCGGTCTTGGCCTGCGGCATGGCCGCCTGGAGCGACTCGACCCGGCGGCGGCGCTCGTCGCGGACGGTGACGCAGAGGGAGCGCCCGTGGGCGAAGACGTGATAATCCGCGCCCTCGCGCCGGAGCCAGAGCTCGTAGGAGCGGCCGTCAATGATTATCGAGTAGAGGGCCCGGGGGGAGATTTCACGGAAATCCACGGCAATTTCGCGGCCGTCTAAATGGACCCTGGACCCCGCCTCGCCGGGGGTGATTTCGACTTCGTAGCCGCGGTCGCCGATGCGGGTCTCGTATTTCACGGTGCCTCTAACAAGGGGCTGAAGCCCCTTGTCTCCTTTTTTTAGTATGAGCCGAGCCTGTTCTTGAGCCAGAGGTACTTCCAGGCCGACGCTTCCTGTTTGCCGTCGCCGGTTTCACCGGTGACGCCGCTGACGGCGTCGTGCTCCAACAGGGCGCACAGGACGGAGGCGGCGCGCTCCAGCTCGCTCCCGCCCGGCGGCTCCGGCCTGTAGTGGCGGGCGATGAAGCCCGTGTCGTAGTCGCCGGAGCGGAAGGACTCGTTTTTCACCAGCCAGCGGAAGAAGGGAAGTGTCGTGGGGAAGCCCTCGAGGACGAACTCATCGAGGACCCGGGCCAGGCGGTCCAGGGCGGCGGGCCGGTCCTCGCCCCAGACTATGAGCTTGGCGATGAGGGGGTCGTAGTAAACCGGGACGCTGTAGCCCTGGAAGCACCCCGCGTCGAGGCGGACGCCGGGACCGCCTGGGGCGCGCATCCGTGTCACCGTCCCCGTGGCGGGGTAGAAGTTGGAGTCGGGGTCCTCGGCGCAGATGCGGCACTCGACGGCCGAACCGCGGGATTGCACCTCGTCCTGGGTGAACCAGAGCTCCTCGCCGGCGGCGACGCGTATCTGGGCCCGGACCAGGTCCCGGCCGACGAGCATCTCCGTGACCGGGTGCTCCACCTGCAGCCGGGCGTTGACCTCGAGGAAGTAGAAGCTCCCGTCGGAGGAGCGCAGGAATTCGATGGTGCCGGCGTTGTCGTAGCCGACCGCGCGGGCGGCCTTTACGGCGGCGGCGGTCATGGCGATGCGCTGCTCGTCCGTCAACGCCGGAGACGGGCTCTCCTCCACTAATTTCTGGTGCCGCCGCTGGATCGAGCACTCGCGCTCGAAGAGGTGGACCACATTGCCGTGGGCGTCGCCCAGAATCTGGACCTCGATGTGCCGCGGGTCCACCACCATCTTCTCGATGTACACCCGGTCGTCGCCGAAGGAGCTGGCCGCCTCGGCGCGGGCCTGGCGAATCGAGGCCTCGAGCTCGTCGGGGCCGCGGACGGTGCGGATGCCCTTGCCGCCTCCGCCGCCCGCCGCCTTGACCATCACCGGGTAGCCGATTTTCTTCACCCGGCCCGGCAGCTCGTCGTCGGTAATCCCGGCGGTGTCGAGGCCGGGGATGACCGGCACGCCGGCCTTCACCATCGTGGCGCGGGCCTGGAGCTTGTCGCCCGAGAGGCGCATGGCGCCTGCCGAGGGGCCGATAAAGGCCAGACCCGCGTCGGCGCATGCCTGGGCGAAGTCCGCGTTCTCGGCCAGGAACCCGTAGCCGGGGTGGACGGCCTCGGCGCCGACCTTCTTCGCCAGCCCGATCAGCCGGTCGCCGACGAGGTAGGATTCCGCCGCGGGGGGCGGGCCGATGTTGTACGCCTCGTCGGCGTACTGGACGTGGAGGGCGCCGCGGTCGGCGTCGGAGAAGACCGCCACCGTGGGGACGCCCATCTCCGCGCAGGTCCGGATGACCCGCACCGCTATCTCGCCCCGGTTGGCGATGAGTATCTTCTTGAACATGAAAGCGACCTAAAGCGGTATGTTCCCGTGCTTCTTGGGCGGGTTGTGGTCCCGTTTGTGCTTGAGCATCTCGAGGGCGGCGATGATTTTCGGCCGCGTCTCGTGGGGCATTATCACCTCGTCCACGTAGCCCAGCCCCGCGGCGGTGTAGGGATCGGCGAAGCGCTCGCGGAACTCGGCGGCGAGCTTGGCGGCCAAAGCCTTGGGGTCGTCGGCGGCCTTGAGCTCGCGACGGTAGAGGATCTGCACCGCGCCCTCGGCCCCCATCACCGCTATCTCCGCCGTGGGCCAGGCGTAGACGATGTCCCCACGCATGTGGCGGTTGGAGGTCACCGCGTAGGCGCCGCCGTAGGACTTGCGCGTGATGACGTGGACCTTGGGCACCGTGGCCTCGGCATAGGCGTAGAGCAGCATCGCGCCGTGCTTTATCACGCCCCGCCACTCCTGGTCGGTCCCGGGCAGAAACCCCGGCACGTCGGAGAAGGTGACCACCGGCAGGTTGAAGCAGTCGCAGAAGCGTATCATCCGGGCCGACTTGCACGACGAGTCTATGTCCAGGCAGCCGGCCAGGACCGCGGGCTGGTGGGCCACGATGCCCACGGGCCGCCCGTTGAAGCGCGCGAAGCCGGTGATGTGGTTGGCGGCGAAGTCGGCGTGCGTCTCGAAGAAGTCCCCGTCATCCACCACCAGCCGGATGATGTCCTTCATGTCGTAGGGCTTGGTGGTCGAATCGGGGACGATGCCGTCGAGCTCGGGGTCCATGCGGGCCGGGTCGTCGGAGGTCTTCGCCGGCGGCGGGTCCTCCATGTTGTTCTGGGGGAAGAACTGCAGCAGGCGGCGGATCCCCTGGAGGCACTCGAACTCGTTGGCCGCCACCACGTGGCAGACGCCGGACTTCGACGCGTGAACCCTGGCCCCGCCCAGCTCCTCGAAGCTGACCTCCTCGTTCATCACCGTCTTGATGACGTCGGGCCCGGTCAGGAACATGTGGCTGGTGCCGTCCACCATGAAGGCGAAGTCGGTGACGGCGGGGGAGTAGACGGCGCCGCCGGCGCAGGGGCCCATGATGGCCGAAATCTGCGGGATGACCCCCGAGGCCATGGTGTTGGCCTGGAAGACCTCGGCGTACCCGGCGAGGGAGTCCACCCCCTCCTGGATGCGCGCGCCGCCGGAATCGTTCAGCCCCACGAAGGGCGCGCCGTTCTTTAGCGCCAGGTCCATCACCTTGCAGATTTTCTCCCCGTGCGCCCGGGAGAGCGTCCCGCCGAAAACGGTGAAGTCCTGGGCGAACGCGTAGGTCAGCCGCCCCTCGATGAGCCCGTAGCCGGTGATGACGCCGTCACCCAGGGGGCGGTTCGACTCCATGTCGAAGTCGGTGCAGCGGTGGACCTTGAACCGATCCAGCTCCTGGAAGGTGCCGTCGTCGAAGAGGATGCCCAGGCGCTCCCGGGCGGTGAGCTTGCCCTTGGCCTGCTGCTTGGCGATTTTCTCCGGGTCGCCGGCGAGCGCCTTTTGGCGGAGCTCGGCCAGCTTCTTGTACTTGTCCTCGTTGGGCATTTGGGGATTCTTTGAATTGTCCGCCGATGACCGGCGGGCGGCCTTTTTTAGAAGAATGACACGATGCGCATGCGCGTCAAAGAACGGTCGAGCGGATGTAGGCGATGATGTCGTCGGTGCTCGTGCCGGGGCCGAAGAGCTTGCCGATGCCGCGCCCCTCCAGCTCGGTCATGTCGTCCTCGGGGATGATGCCGCCGCCGGTGATGATGATGTGGTCGGCGCCGCGCGCCCGTAAAAGCTCGTGAATCTT
>MFAF01000117.1:5789-6166 GCA_001774505.1 Candidatus Coatesbacteria bacterium RBG_13_66_14
CCTTTTGGGGGGAGGGTTAGGGTGAGGGGTTCCTTTCTCACCAAGAGAGGAGAGAGGTTTTGTGCGGGCATTGCGCGTCGGGCATGGACTTGATTCCGGGTGCATTAACTTTTCCCCGCGGCGGCCCGCAGAGGACTCGTCCCACGGGGCCGCCCTACGTTTGGCTTTCGATGGTTGCTGTCGTTTTTTTATTCGTCCTCTCCTCCCGGCGGACATCAAGGCAGGCGGCGATGGCCTCCCGGATATTCGCATGCGCCTCGGCCTCCGTCTTGCCCTGTGAGACGCAGCCGGGGATGACCGGGCACTCCACCACGTACATCCCGGTTTCATCCTGATAGATGGTTATCTGGAGCTTCATCGTCTGCCCCAATTTAAGG
>MFAF01000117.1:6258-7006 GCA_001774505.1 Candidatus Coatesbacteria bacterium RBG_13_66_14
ATCGGCGGCTCCTTGTACTCGCCGAACTCCTCCCGCAGCACGCCCAGGGTCTCGCCCAGGGTGGCGTATACGCGGGCGCAATTCAAGAAGTGGGGCATGGTGTTCGAGCCGTCCCGGGCGGCTTGGCGCAGGCCGTCCAGGGCTTTCTTGACCTCTTCCGGGTTGCGCTCCGCCCGGACGCGGCCCAGCCTCTCACGCTGGATCCGATCCACCTCGGGGTCAATCTTGAGGATGTCTATGGCAATTTCTTCGTCGGGGATGACGTGCTTGTTGACCCCGATGACCGTCCGCTGTTTTTTCTCAATCTTGCGCTGGAACTCGAAGGCGGCGTCGGCGATTTCCTGCTGGAAGAAGCCGAGGTCAATGGCCTTGAGCACGCCGCCGAGTTCCTCTATCTTCGCGAAATATTCTTCGGCTTCGCGTTCCATGTCGTCGGTCAGCGCCTCGACGAAGTAGCTCCCGGCCAGGGGGTCTATGGTGTTGGCCACCCCGGACTCCTCGGCGATTATCTGCTGGGTCCGCAGGGCGATGGTGACGGCCTTCTCCGATGGAAGCGCCAGGGTCTCGTCCATGGAGTTGGTGTGGAGGGACTGCGTTCCGCCGAGGACGCCGGCCAGGGCCTCCAGGGCAGTGCGGACGATGTTGTTCTCCGGCTGCTGGGCGGTGAGGCTGCACCCGGCGGTCTGGGTGTGGAAGCGCATGAGCCAGGAGCGGGGGTCCTTTGCGTGGTACTTGTCGCGCATGTGTC
>MFAF01000117.1:7012-7125 GCA_001774505.1 Candidatus Coatesbacteria bacterium RBG_13_66_14
AGATGCGGCGGGCCGCCCGGTACTTGGCTATCTCCTCGAAGAAGTCCAGATGGGCGTTGAAGAATAGTGAGAGCCGGGGCGCGAAGACGTCCACGTCCAGCCCGGCGGCGATT
>MFAF01000117.1:7142-8511 GCA_001774505.1 Candidatus Coatesbacteria bacterium RBG_13_66_14
GAAGCCGTCGGCCAGGGTGAACGCCAGCTCCTGCACCGCCGTGGAGCCCGCCTCGCGGATGTGGTATCCCGAAATCGAGATGGTGTTCCACTTGGGAACCCGGTCGGCGCAGAAAGCGAAGACGTCGGTAATCAGCCGCATGGACGGCTCGGGCGGGAAAATCCAGGTCTTCTGGGCGATGTACTCCTTGAGGATGTCGTTCTGGATGGTGCCGCGCAGAACCTTGGAGCTCACCCCCTGCTTTTCCCCCACCACGATGTAGTAGGCCAAAAGGAGCGACGCCGGGGCGTTGATGGTCATCGAGGTCGAGACCTTGTCCAGGGCGATGCCGTCGAAGAGGACCTCCATGTCGGCCAGGGAGCTGATGGCCACGCCGCAGCGCCCGACCTCACCTTCGGCGCGGGTGTGGTCCGAGTCGTAGCCCATGATGGTGGGCAGGTCGAAGGCGACGGAGAGGCCGGTCTGCCCCTGCCCGAGGAGGTACTTGTACCGGGCGTTGGTGTCCTCGGCGGAGCCGAAGCCGGAGAACTGGCGCATGGTCCACAGCCGCCCCCGGTACATGTTGTCCTGCACGCCCCTGGTGTAGGGCGGTATCCCGGGAACCCCGAGCTTCTGTGCGTAGTCGAAGTCACCCAGGTCGTCTGGGGTGTACATGGGCTTGATGGTCCGGCCGCTGATCGTTTCGAAGAGGACGTCGCGCTCGGGTTGCCCGGCGATTCTTTTCTTCCACTCCTCGACCTCGGACCCACGGCGGGTTTTCTCTTTTACCCCCATAAACTCCCCTTCGCTTTTTAAACTCCGGAAGGACGCTGTCGCATCACCGGAGGTACGACGTGCCGATGACCAGGCGCTGGACCTCGCTGGTGCCCTCGTAAATGCGGGTGATGCGGGCGTCGCGGTAGATGTGCTCGATGTCGGAGTAGTCGCCGCAGTAGCCGTAACCGGCGTGGATCTGCATGGCGCAGTCGGCGCAGAAGCAGGCGGTCTCCGAGGCGAAGAGCTTGGCGATGGCGGCCTCGCGGGAGAACCGCACGTCCCCCTGGTCCTCCAGGAGGGCGGCGCGGTAGGTTAAGAGGCGCGCCGCGTCCACCCGGGTCGCCATGTCCGCCACCATCCACTGGATGGCCTGGAGGTCGCCGATGGGCTTGCCGAACTGGACCCGCTTTTTGGCGTAGGCCACCGACTCGTCGAAGGCGTGCTGGGCGATGCCCAGGGCCTGGGCCGCCACGCCGATGCGGGCCGAGTCCAGGGTGGCCATGGTCACGCGGAAGCCTTTACCCAACGGGCCCAGCAGGTTCTCCTTGGGGATTTTCACGTTCTTGAAGTAGAGCCGGCCCGTGGTGGAGGCGCGGATGCCCATCTTGAACTT
>MFAF01000118.1:0-4193 GCA_001774505.1 Candidatus Coatesbacteria bacterium RBG_13_66_14
CAGTCCAGGAGCGACCAGCTCGCCTTGACCCCGACCGCGGCCAGGACGTAGCAGTCCAGGAGCGACCAGCTCGCCTTGACCCCGACCGCGGCCAGGACGTAGACGACGGTCTTCAGGCCCGGCAACCGGCCGCGCCCGGCGGGGAGGAAGACCGCGAGGAGCGCGACCGCGGCGAGGAGGTCCAACAGGGTATACAGGAGCCCGCCCGTGGAAGCCGCCGCCGACCAGCCCGCCTGCACGAGCAGAATGAGGCGCCGGACGAGGAGGCCCGCCGCGGCCGCGAGCCCGCCGTAGACGACGAGGGTCTCCACCCGGGGGGTGAGTTTCATGCAGGTTAGCTCCCGCCTGGAACGGACAACACTATACCACCCCGGGGGGGAATAAAAAAACCCCGCCCTTATCGGACGGGGCGCCGCCGGGGTGACGTGCGGATGCGGGGGTGTGAAACACCGGCGGACTTAACCCATTACTCCCCTGTTCGGGGCTGATTTTACCGGCTCCGGGCGGGCGTCCAAGACGGCCGTGACGGGCCCCGGACCGGAGTCGGCGAGAGGATTACGTTTACCCATTCGGAGGCCGAAGAGCGGGCCTTCCGGGCCGTCGCCGGGGACCCGACAAGACCGCGTCGCGCGATATTCGAGGTTGGATTTGCCCTTGATAAAAATTGCTTCCGGCATATTCGTCCTCCGACCGTTGAAAAAGCAACAAGCGTGCCATAGGAACGGATGGGCCCGCGGAGCGGTTTTCTCCGCTTCAAAACAGCGGGAACGCCGTTTCAAGCCCAGATTGACCCGCTCATTCTGGCGGGGGCACCCGCGGCAAAATGGAAAGAGGGCGGCAATCCGCCCTCCGAAGTCATCCACCCGGTCTCGAATCAGCGAGGGAGCTCGATACCCTCCACCTCGCCCGCGGTTTTTTCGCAAAGCCTCTCAACGATCCGACCGAGCATTTCCCGAAGCGGCTCCAGCGCCGACGGGTCGCCGACCTCGATCACCAGGGTCCGACCCCGGAGCCCCGTGACGCGGGTCCGCCGCGCGAGGGAGGGTCCGACGATCTCCTCCCACACCAGGCGCAACCGGCCCAGGCGCACCGCGTCCCGCAGCCGCCTGGAGCCCAGGCTCCCCCCGACCAGATCGCCGATGGGTCTCGGTTCACCCATCACGGCTCCCCGTCGGATTCGTCGCTGAAGACGTGCTTTTTTCCGCGCCGGATGGAAATGGTGATGGAGATGGCCAGACCCCCGAAGAGGAGGATCACGCCCACGGCGAACATGATCCAGGCCCCCAGGGATATATTCTGTGTATGGTCAATGGCCGCCAGCCCTTCCTCGACGGCCTCCCGGAGACTGGGCGAGAGGTCTTCCCGGGCGAGGCCCCGCAGGAACGCGCGCCCCTCGTCGTAGCCGATGGGGGCCAGGGCACCGATTGCTGCGACGCGCACCCCGTCCGGGAGGCCGGCGTCGTCGGCCAGCGCGACAAGCGTCTCGTAGGCCCAGTCGCCCTCTATTGTCCCGATGACGCCCACGGCGGCCTCGCGCGCCTCGAGGGCCGGACGCCCGTCCAGCGCCAGGGATTGGTGGAACTCGGCCAGCCGCTCGTCCGTCATCAGGCCCACGACGAGCGCCGCGCGGTCGGCGCCGCCCTTCCTCCGGGAAAGCTCCGCCAGATACCCCGCGGTCCAGCCGCTGGGGTCGCCGTCCAGGGCCGCTTCGATCAAGGCGCAGGCCAGCGCCCGGGGCTCTTCCACGCCGGAAACCTCCACCGTCACCCGGCCCAGAAGGTCGGCGGCGGCGGCGCGCAGGCCGGAATCCTCGGACGCGTCGGACACGATCGCGGCCAGCGCGTCGGCGGAACCCTCGAGGTCCGCCCCTTCCGCCCCGAGCCGGGTGACGAGCTCCAGCCTCTCCGCGTATCGGGCCGACCGTCCCGAGGCCTCGGTCGCTGACTCCGGGTGGAGGGGTCCGACGGTCGTCGCCGGTTCCCCGGTCCCCGCCGCGACCGAGGAGGCGAGGAGGATCAACGCGGTCAAAAGATTGGGCCTATTCACCGGTCCCACCCCCCTGCTCGCCGGCCGGCGCCCGGTTTTTGTTGGCGTGGATGCGCATGAAGACGAAGCTAAGCACGAAGACCGCCGCCACCACGCCCCAGCCTCCGGCGAATAGAGCCCAGTCCGGGTAGCCACCGTAGGGCTCGGTGACGGTCTTCACCAGGTCCATACCGAAGGTGACGACCAGGATCGCCGGGGTGAAGTATTTGACGAGGAAGTCCCACCAGCGGCCGATCTTTATCTCGCTGTCCCGGTTGGCGTACTCCCGGAGCTTGCGCGCCCCGTAGAGCCAGCCCAGGACAATGCACTCGAAGAGGCCCCCCAGGATCAGGCCGAACTTGTTGATGAAGTTGTCCACGATGTCCAGCCACCAGAGCCCGCCGTCGGTGGCGAACAGCAGCCCGAAGGCGAAGGCGATGACGCAGACCGTTATCAGCACGGGCTTGCGCTTGAGCCCCAGCTTGTTGACCCAGGCCTCCGCCGAGGCCTCCACCAGGCTGAAGGCCGAGTCTATCCCCAGCGTCAGGAGCATGATGAAGAAGATGGCGGCGAAGAAGCCGGGCCAGAATGGGAGCTGGTTCAATATCGTGGGGTAGACGGCGAAGACCAGCCCCGGCCCCGATTCCATCACCCCCGCCACGGTGTGGTGGCTCCCCACCGCCAGGAACCCCAGGGTGCTGAAGACGGTGAGACCCGCCAGGAAGCTGGTCGCCGCGTCGGAGAGCCCTATGATGACCGCGTTGTTGTTGATGTCGGACTTGCGCGGCAGGAAGCTCGCGTAGGTGATCATCACGCCGAAGGCCAGCGAGAAGCTGAAGAAGACCTGACCGTAGGCCGCCAGCCAGACGCCGGGGTCCAGCAGCTTGCTCCAGTCGGGGTTGAGGAAATAATTGAGGCCCGCGCCCGCGCCCTCCAGCGTCCCCCCGCGGATGGCCAGAATCAGGAGCAGGAGCCAGGGCAGCGGCACCGTCACCAGCACCACCTTCCCCACGCTCTTGGCCCCCTTGCGGATGCAGAAGTAGATCCAGATCCAGGTGAGGGCGAGCCCGGCCACCAGCGGCCAGTTCAGCCCGCCCAGCTCCCCCGGCCCCGAGGAGAGGTGCAGGAGCTTGTCGGTGAAGAAGCCGCCGGGGTCGTCCCCCCAGCCCAGCGAGAACGACTGGAAGAGGTAGTTGAAGCACCAGCTCATGATCACGGCGTAGTAGGCGGTGATGACGAAGCCGACCAGGACCATGAGCCAGCCCACCCACTCCGAGTTCCTGCGGGCCTTGAAGAAGGACAGCGGGGCGCCGGAGGCCATCTTGTGCCCCAACGAAAACTCGAGGATTAAAAGCGGGATGCCGGCGGTGATGATGGCGAAGAGGTAGGGAATCAGGAAGGCTCCGCCGCCGTTCTCGTAGCAGACGAAGGGGAAGCGCCAGACGTTGCCCAACCCCACCGCCGAGCCGATGGCGGCCAGGATGAAGGCCGAGCGGCGGTTCCACTTCGCCGGCGGACCGGATTCCAGGAGCTTCGGCTCGTCGCTCATGCACCCGTCCTTAAAAAAACCGACGACGGGATTTTACCAAAGGGCGCGACGGGGTTCAACGCCCCGACCCGCGCCTCGTAATTTGCGATGACGTAGGGGCGGGGATTTCAGTCCCCGCCCCTTTCACGTTCCCGACCCCGACCCTCACCCCGACCCTCTCCCTAAGAGGGAGAGGGGGCCGTTTCGCCCCGACCCTCATCCTGGGTTGCGATGATGTAGGGCGGCCCCGTAGGACGAGTCATCCGCGGGCCGCCGCGTTTTCGCCCCCCTCCCTAGCCCGTAAGCGCGCTTCCCCCCAGAGGGGGGAGGGGACATGCGGACCGCCGCGGTTTTTACGTCCCCCACCCCGCCCCCCTACCATATCCTTAAAGGGAGGGGGGGCGCGGGGACGGTCGGGAATTGCCGTTACGGTCGGGAACGCCTATAATATGGGAACCGTTATCCTTTCAGAACCCGCGCCGCACGGGGCCCACCGATGCGTGGAACGATTGCAGCTTTAATCCTCTGCCGGACGGCTCTCGCCGCCACCTCCTGGACCGCCATGTACGTGGACGAGGCCAAGGTGGGCTACTCCTACACCACCCGGGAGACCATCGCCGAGGGCGATTGCGCCGGGGGC
>MFAF01000118.1:4201-6479 GCA_001774505.1 Candidatus Coatesbacteria bacterium RBG_13_66_14
CGAGGACTACTCGACGATGCGGCTGTCGCGCGCCGGTGTGCCGGTGCTCACCAGCGCCCGCCGCCGGGAGCCCTACGACGCCGACGGGCAGCTCGTCGCGGCTTCCAGCTACTCAGTCTCCGGGTCGGACATCCTCGTCGTCAACGCCGCCCTCGCCGGGGACGTGCTCGAGGTGGAGCGCATCCACGGCCTTTCCGTGGGCAAGCGCTACCTGGAGGGGGGGCTGGTCGGCTCCCTGGGCCTGTCCTTCGTCGTGAGCGGCCTGGGGCCCGGGGAAAGCTTGGATTTCTCCCTCTACTCCAGCGACTACTCGGAGGTCGTCGAGGGGACCTACACCCGGGGCGTTCTTTCGGAAATAACCTTCGACGGCGAGACCTTCCCCGGCTGGATCAACACGGTGGACTACGGGGGCGCGCCGCGGGAGAGCTACTTCGACGCCGAGGGCGCATGGCTGGGCACCCTTTTGCCCGGCGGGATGTCGGTCCGGCCCGCCGCCGACGAGGCCGACGCCAAGGCGGGGCTGACCTGGGTGGACCCGGCCGCCACCACGGCCATCTTCCCCGAGGGGGAAATCCCCAACCCCCGGGGGACCGAGCGGCTGGTCATCCTGGTAAAGGGGACGACGCCTCCGCCGGACGGCCCTTTCCAGGGGGTGGAGCCCGCCGGGGACGGCGCCTGGCGGGTTACGGTCCGCAACCGCCCCTTCCCGACATACCCCGCTCCGGAGCCCTTCCCCGAGCCCGAGTACCACCGCGATCTGGAAGAGCTGGCGGAGGCGCTCGCCGTGGAGGGAGACCCGTACAACACCTACATGAACATCGTCGTCTGGGTGGGCGAAAACCTGCGCGAGAGCCCGGTGACCCTGGAGCTCATCCCGGCGGAGACCCTTTCCCAGCGGCGCGGGGACTGCACCGAGCACGCCGCCCTGGTGAGCGACCTCTGCCGGCGGGCCGGCATCCCGGCGCTCACCGTCATCGGCCTCGTGTCGGGGGTGGGGGGGAAGCTCTACTACCACGCCTGGAACGAGGCCTACGTGGACGGCCTGTGGCGCGCGAGCGACGCCTTCCTGGACGAGGAGGTGGCCGACGCGGCCCGGCTGGTGCTCCTGCGCGACCCCACCGGGGTGGAGCGGACCGCCGTGCTGGGGCGGGTGACCGGCGTCGCCGTCGAGGAGGTCGAGCCTTGACCGGCCTGACGGTGAGGGTCTGGCTGTCGGTGGCCGGCGCCGCCGCCGCCGCGCTCATCGGGGACTGGGTCGTCCTCGCCGCGCTGGCGGGGGCGGCCCTGGCCTGTCTCTTCATCTGGGGGGCCGGGCTGCGGGGGGCGATTCGGGCCCTCCTCCTGGGCGCCTACCTGGTACTTCTGGCCGGCGGCCTCACCCTGGCGTCCCGGGCCCTTGCGGGACCGCTGACCTGGGACGCCTCGCTTCCGGCGCTCACCCTCTCCCTGCGGCTCCTGGCGCTCTTCCTCTTCGCGGGCCTGCTGGCCGGGGCCGGCCCCCGGGGCGCTACCGTCCTGGTGCCGGGCCGGTTGGGGCGCCGACTGCGGACGAGGCTGGAAAAAATATTCGACGGTTACGTGGTCGGCCTGGCCGAGGGGCGGGAGCTCCTGACCGACGGCTGGCGGGCCTACCGGGGTCGGGGCCGTCTGTCGGCCTACCTGCGGACCCTTCTGGCCGCGGTGGATGCGGGGGCCGTGGCGCGCGGCGAGGAGGCCGCCTGCGCCGGAGAACCGGAGACCGAGGCGTGAACCCCACCTGCGCCCTGGCGCTGGCCTACGACGGCACCGACTTCTCCGGCTGGCAGTTCCAACCGGGGCGCCGCACGGTGCAGGGGGAACTGGAAAGCACCCTGGAGCGTTTCTACGGCCTAAGGGTCCCCGTCGCCGGCTCGGGGAGGACCGACACCGGAGTGCACGCCCTGGGCCAGGTGGCCTCGTTCAGACCGCCGCGCGCCTACCCGGCCGACACGCTTTTCCGCGCCCTCGGCGCCCTTCTGCCGGAGGACATCCGCCCGCTCCGCTGCGCCGAGGCGGAGCCCGGCTTCGACCCGCGCCGCGACGCCCGGTCGCGCACCTACGAGTATTTCTTCCTCGCCGGCGGTTCCCTCTTCCACTCCCGCTACGCGCTTTGGGTCGAGGCGGGGCTGGATTGGGAGGTGATGGGCGAGGCCGCCCGGCTCTTCGAGGGGCGGCGGGATTTCGCCGCCGTCGGGAGCCCGGTGAGCCCCGGAGGGGGCACGGTGAGGGAGGTCCACCGCTGCCGGCTCGAGGAGGGACG
>MFAF01000118.1:6491-10355 GCA_001774505.1 Candidatus Coatesbacteria bacterium RBG_13_66_14
GCTCGTAGTGACCGCCGACGCCTTCCTCCACCGGATGGTCCGCGCCGTGGCCGGCTGCCTGGTGGCCGTGGGGCGGGGGAAGATGACGACCGCCGACACCGTCCGGCTGCTGGACTCGGGGGACCGGTCGCAGGCGCCCGCCGCGGCCCCGGCCCACGGGCTTTTCCTGGCGCGGGTGGACTACGCGAAATTTTCCTACGACCCCGATCCGGGACCCTTTCGGCACCACTTCGACTGAAGGCGACGGACAACCTGTTTAATTGCAACGGATTGCGCGAATCACCCCGGCCCCCTCCGCTCCCCATCCGCACCGTATCCGACGCCCGCCGGACCCCGCGGGGATGACAAAACCCGTAAGATGTATTATATTATAGGCGTAGGCACTTGACCGCGCCGCGCACCAATTTGAATACCCGCGACCGCCCGGCATCGAGGGGCGGGAGATCGCCCGATGAGACGTTCCCCGGACCAGAGCAACCACGGCCAGATAGAGGTCTTCGAGGCCTTCGGTCAGGCGCTGACCGGCTCCCTGGAGCTGGAGGAGATTCTGCGCCGGATGGCCGCGGTCGTGGTCGAGCAGTTGGGCTACCGCAACTGCGCCATCGTGCTGCACCATCCGGACAGGCACGAGCTCGAGGTCCACACCATCGTCGGGCGGAACTACGAGCCGATGGCCGGCGCGCGTTTCTCCGATTCCCAGGGGGTCACCGGCGAGGTGGTCCGGACCGGTCGGACGGCCGTCATCCACGACACCCGCAGCGAGCCCCGCTACATCTCGGGTCAGCCCGGCGGCGAGGGCGGCCGCAGCGAGATCGCCGTCCCCATCACCTTCGGCGGCCGGGTCATCGGGGTCCTCGACTGCGAGTCCAACGAGCCCGACGCCTTCGGGGACTACGACGCCCGCCTCCTGGGCGCCCTGGCCTCGGCCATCGGGTCCGCCATCCACAACGCCGGACTCTACAATCAGGCCCAGCGCATGATCGAGGAACTCGAGTCCATCCTCGAGGTCTCGAAGCTCCTGTCGTCCTCGGGCACCCTCGACATCCTCTTCCTGCGCATCCTGGAGCACGCCTGCCGGATAACCAACTCCAAGGCCGGCTCCATCTCCATCTTCGACCCCGCCGAGAACGTGATGCGGCTGACCGCGGTGAGGGGGCTGAACGTGATGGTCAGGCCGGACGCCACCTGGCCGGTGCGCGAGGGGAGCATCGCCTGGCGCATGATGAACAACCCGGAGCCCATCGTCGTGCCGGACGTCTCGGTCCAGGCGCCCGGCGAGGGGCAGGCGGTGAAAAGCGTGGGCATAGCGGCGTTCGTCGCCGCGCCCATCTTCTCCAGCGGACACTTCAACGGGGTCCTCTTCGTGGACGACTTCCAGCCGCGGAACTACCCCCCGGAGGACGTCCGCCTCCTGGCCATTCTGGCCAACACCGCCTCGGTGGCCATAGACGGCGCCCACCTCAACGAGAAGCTCTCCAGCTTCGCCTTCACCGACGCCCTGACCGAGCTCCCCAACCGCCGCAGCTTCGAGGAGACCCTGGACCGGGAGACGAAACGCGCCATCCGATACAACCACACCCTCTCCCTGGTCATCTTCGACCTGGACCACTTCAAGAAGTACAACGACTTCTTCGGCCACCGCGAGGGGGATCTGGCCCTGCGGACCATCGCGCGGATCATCCAGGAGACCATCCGGGACACCGACTTCCCGGCCCGCTACGGCGGCGAGGAGATCGCGGTGATCCTGCCCGAATCCCGCACGGAGGAGGCGATAGCCCTGGCGGAGCGAACCCGGCGGGCGGTGGAGAAGCTGCCCTACGGGCCGTCCCACCCGCTGAAACGGAAGATGACCATCTCGGGCGGCGTGGCCTGCATGCCCGACGACACCTCCTTCCGCGAGGAGCTGGTGACGATGGCGGACCAGGCGCTCTACCACGCCAAGCGCCACGGCCGCAACAGCGTCATCCTCTGGCGCGACTCCCGCAAGGAGGCCCGCCCGGTGATGCCCACCAAGCTGAACCTCCCCGAGCTGGGCGGGCTGGACCGGCCCAACCCCCTGTCGTGAAGCCGCGTTTCCTTCGTTTCCCTCACCCTGTGGGGGCGGCGCGCCGACGGGGATAGGGGTGAGGGCTGCAATAACCCCCCCCTCTGGGGGGAAGCGCGCTTCCGGGCTGGGGAGGGGGGCGGTTCCCCTCTTTTTTTAGGGAGAGGGTTAGGGTGGGGGTCGAGGTAGGGAACGGAAAATGACGTTGGTCCGCGGTCCCCCTCTCCCCGTGGGAGCGGCGCGCCGACGGGGTTAAGGGTGAGGGCTACCTTAAAAAACGGCGGGGACTAAAGTCCCCGCCCTACATTTATGGACGACGACGATTCGACGTAGGGGCGACCGGTAGGACAAGTCCTCCACGGTCGCCCGTTCGATTGCGCCTCGCAGGGGCCGACCGACCGGTCGGCCCGCGGGCGGGGACGGAGCCCCGCCCCTACGTCTTCGCAATTGCGGATGAGAGTCACCGAGAAAGACGCCCTGTTCCCGCCGGGGCTGGACACCTGCGGCCCAAGTCCCGTACACTCAACGGACCGGAAAAAAGCCACTCGAACCAGCGGGATGCCATGCGGGGAACCGCCCCACCCTGCGCCGTATTATCAATCCTCCTCGCCGCCGCCTGCGGCGGGGAAGGCGGCGAGGCCCCCGGATCGGACCTGGACATCGAAATAGCTCCCGAGACGGTCCCCGTCCAGTTTTTGACGGGGGTCGAGGCGCTCGCGGGGGGCAACTTCGCCTCTCTGGATGGCCGGCGGGTCGCCCTGGTCTGCAACGCGGCGAGCGTGGGCGCGTCGGGCGCGCCGAGCTGGGAAATTTTAAGCCGCACGGAGAACATCGAGCTCGCCTGGCTCTACGCCCCGGAGCACGGGCTGGGGGCCGACTCCTTCGGCGACCTGACCGACACGGTGGAGGGGGCCACCGGCCTAGCGGTCAAGAGCCTCTACGGCAGCGGGAAGGCGCCGGACTCCGCCGACCTCCGGTCCCTGGACGCCCTGGTTTACGACCTGGCCGACGCGGGCGTCCGCTTCTTCACCTACACCTCCACCCTGTACCTGTGCCTCAAAGCTTGTCAGGAGGCGGAAATTCCCCTGGTCGTCCTGGACCGCCCCTGTCCCCTGGGTGCGCGGGTCTCCGGCCCGCTCCCGCCCGCCCTCTCCGATTCATTCGTCGGCAAGCTGCCGGTCCCCGTCCGCTATGGGCTCACCCCGGGCGAGCTGGCGCGGTGGATCGCCGGCGAGCTCCTCCCCGGGGCGCTGGTGGAGGTCGTCCCGATGGAAAACTACGACCCGCAAAAATACCTCGACGAGCAGGAAGGGGGGCCGGTGTGGCGTCCGCCGTCCCCGAACCTCACCCGCCTGGAGGGGGCCCTCGTCTATCCCGGCGTCGGCCTCTTCGAGCCGGCGAACCTCTCGGTGGGCCGGGGGACGGACGCGCCCTTCGAGCGGTTGGGGGCGCCCTGGCTGGACGCCGAGGGGCTGGCGCTCTACTGGGAGGCCCACTGCCCCGGGGCGGAGTACGCCGTCGCCCTGTTCACCCCCCGAGCGCCCAGCGACGGCCGCTACGGCGGTGAGCCCTGCCGGGGGGTGGAAATCACCGTGACCGACCGGGACGCCTTCGACCCGCTCCGGCTGGCGGTTTACGGCTACGATTTCCTCGCCGTCCGCCACGCCGGGACGCTGACCGTGGACCGGACGTACCTGCGGCGGATGGTGGGCGACGATTCACTGGGTCGGCTGATAGCCGGCGAGACCGGGGCGGTGGAGCTCCTCGACCGCTGGGCCGCCGACGCGGAACGGTTCGCCGCCTCCGCGGAGCCGTACCGT
>MFAF01000118.1:10365-10594 GCA_001774505.1 Candidatus Coatesbacteria bacterium RBG_13_66_14
TGGAGCCCTGACCGTGTACGACTACGAAGTTCTCGCAGGGAACGTGGCCGCGGTGCGGGAGAGAATCGCCGCCGCGGCGGCGCGCGCCGGCCGGGACCCCGGGAAAATCCGCCTGGTCGCGGCGACGAAGTACGTGGGCGCCGGGGCGCTCCCCCTCCTGGCCCGGGCCGGGGTCGCCGTTATCGGCGAGAACCGCGTCCAGGAGGCCCTGGCCAAGTTTACAGAAGTC
>MFAF01000118.1:10676-18772 GCA_001774505.1 Candidatus Coatesbacteria bacterium RBG_13_66_14
ACGATGGCCCCCTTCGAGGCCGAGCTCGAGGAAACGCGGCCCGTCTTTCGCGCCTTGCGCGGGCTGCGCGACGAACTGGCCCGCCGCTACGGCCTCGAGGGCTTCACCGAGCTCTCCATGGGGATGACCAACGACTTCGAGGTGGCGGTGGAGGAGGGGGCGACCCTGGTGCGCGTGGGCTCCGCCATTTTCCGGGGTTTGTTGACTTAAAGCTCCCCGTCCGCCGCCGATCTGGACGGTCCGGTTGTCGGGGAGTGACACGGCACGCAATTTGCATTCTGAAACGAGTGAATCCCCGTCCTCCGACGGTTCCCCCGGGATGTCCCAAGCCCGACGGGTCAAAACGGGTGAATCCGGGAGTAAGCGTAAATCCGCTCTCGGACTGATTTCCCGGAGTCGGGAGCAATGCAGAGGCGGGATCACCCTGTGCGGACACCTTTTTAATGACATAGCAGCGTGAAAGTTGTACACTTCTCCTACATTGAAATATTTCTCCCCTCCCGGGAGGTATGAACCGATGTGCGGGTTGTATTCTGGTTCAGGTGAGTCTGTGCGCCGCAATTTGCCGTAGCATTCCGCCGCGCGCACCAGACCACCGCGAAGGGGCGTCATGCCCGACGACGACAGGCCCGATAAGCCAGATCCCAGGTTGCGCGCCGAGCTCCTGCGCTACCGCAACCTCCTCTACGACCGGCTGACCGGCCTGCCCACCCTGCCGGTGGCGCTGAGCGAGATCCGCAAGCTCATAGACGCCAACCACCGCACCGTGGGCGTCATCTGCGTGGACCTCTCCCAAACCGCCGGCCTGGAGAACTCCTTCGGCTGGCAATCCACCGACGACCTCATCATGAGCCTGGCCCAGCTCATGGAGGTTTTCAACGAACAGGTCATGGGCGGCAAGGGGCTCCTCTTTGAAGAGGCGATCCGGACGGGGAGCTTTTTCCTCTTCTTCGCCAGGGAAGACCTCACCACGGAGGAGCTGGCGGAGGTCGCGCAACTGGTGAGGGAGTTCCTGTCTTCCAGCGCCGTGGGTCGGGAGCTCACCGCCAACGGCTTCGACGTCAACATCGGCTACTCCCTCTTCGTGGACGATCCTCTGATCCGCTTCGAGCGCCTGGTGTATTCCGCCGCCCGGGACGCCCGGGATATGGCGGTGGACGCCGAGAAGCGCGAGGAGATGCTCCAGTACCGAGAGCTGGCGCAGATTATCGCCGGGGAGCGCATCCGGACCCGCTTCCAGCCCATCATGTACCTGGGCGACCTGACCGTCCTCGGGCACGAGGCGCTCTCCCTGGGCCCCCCGAACACCATCTTCGAGAACGCGGAGCGGCTGTTCAACTTCGCCGCCCGCTCGGAGTTCGGACACGCCCTGGACCGCCTCTGCCGCCGGCACGCCGTCATGGTCGCCCCCGGGCACGTCAAGGACGGGGAACTCCTCTTCCTGAACACCGCCGCCATCAGCTTCTCCGATCCCAGCTTCAGCGCCGACTTCGGCGTCGAGAGCAACCTCCGCAAGCAGGACGTCGTCCTCGAGCTCACCGAGCGCACCGCCATCCACGACCTGACCGCCTTCTGCCGCACCCTGGTCATCTTCAAGGAGGAGGGGTTCAAGATAGCCGTGGACGACGCCGGCGCCGGGTACTCCTCCCTCTCGACCATCGCCGAGCTCCAGCCCGATTTCCTCAAATTCGACCGCTCCATGGTCTCCGGCATCCACGAGAGCAAGATCAAGCAGGAGCTCCTGAAAACCCTCCTGGAAATGGCCGGCCGCACCGGCAGCCGCGTCATCGCCGAGGGGATCGAGCAGCCCGAGGAGCTGGAGATGATGCGGGAAATCGGGGTGGAGCTGGGACAGGGTTACTACCTGGAGCGTCCGTCACGGGCCTACTGACGCCCGCCCGCGGCGGGGGAGATCGGACGGGCGGGGCGAACCGCCTCTCACTCGGCGGATGAAGTCTCGAAGGGCGGATGCGACCGGCGCCCGCGCGCGCTGGAAACGTCACGAAACCAGGTCTATAATCTACTTGACGGTGTGACTTAAGGTGCCATGAAAAACTCCACCGCCTCACCGGAAACGAAGCTCATCCTGGTCGCCGACGACGAGCCGGACATCGTCACCATCGTCGAGATGATCCTGCGCAGCCAGGGCTACGACGTCCTCAAGGCCGCCAACGGTTTGGAGGCGCTCGAGCTCGCCGAAAGGCACAGCCCGGACCTGATCCTGTTGGACATCATGATGCCCGACATGGACGGCTGGGAGGTGCTCCGGCTCCTGCACGTGGACCCGTCCACGGCGGAGATACCGGTGGCCATGATTTCGGCCAAGACGGGCAGCCGCGCCAAGATAACCTCCATGCAGGAGGGCGCGGTGGACTACATCACCAAGCCCTTCGATTCCCGGGAGCTCCTGACCAAGGTCCGGGAGATTCTGACCGGCCAGGGTTAGCGGGCCGCGAGCGGGATTCCACGTTGAGATTGCGGGCGGGTCACGAGACCCGCCCCTACGTTTAGGCAAGGCACGCCGACGGGCCGGGGTGAGGGTTGCCTACCCCCTCCCCCCTTTGGGGGGAGGCTCGCCTACGGGCTAGGGAGAGGGGTGGAAGCGGCGGGGACTAAAGTCCCCGCCCTACATTTGGGTTCGCTGGCTGTCGGGCGGCCCCGTAGGGCGGCCCCTCTGCGGGCCGCCGCGTTTTCTTTACCGCGTAACTACCACCCGCCGGGTGAGGGTCCCGGAATCGGTTGCCATGCGGGCGAGGTACACCCCCGGCGGGAGCGTCGAGGCGTCGAAAGAAAATTCATGCCGCCCGGCGGCCATCTCCCCCTCGAAAACCGTCGCAATCCGCCGCCCCGAGAGGTCGTAGAGCGATATATTTATACGACCGTTCTCGGGCAAAGTATAGTCAACGGTGAACGAGCCGCTCGACGGGCTGGGATACACGGATAGTGCAAGCTCCCGCGCCGCTCCGGGGAAACGCAATGCCTCCGACGGGCCGAAGCGAGGGTTGCCTACCCCCTCCCCCCTTTGGGGGGAGGCTCGCCTACGGGCTAGGGAGAGGGGTGGAAGCGGCGGGGACTAAAGTCCCCGCCCTACATTTGGGTTCGCTGGCTGTCGGGCGGCCCCGTAGGGCGGCCCCTCTGCGGGCCGCCGCGTTTTCTTTACCGCGTAACTACCACCCGCCGGGTGAGGGTCCCGGAATCGGTTGCCATGCGGGCGAGGTACACCCCCGGCGGGAGCGTCGAGGCGTCGAAAGAAAATTCATGCCGCCCGGCGGCCATCTCCCCCTCGAAAACCGTCGCAATCCGCCGCCCCGAGAGGTCGTAGAGCGATATATTTATACGACCGTTCTCGGGCAAAGTATAGTCAACGGTGAACGAGCCGCTCGACGGGCTGGGATACACGGATAGTGCAAGCTCCCGCGCCGCTCCGGGGAAACGCAATGCCTCCGACGGGCCGAAGCGGCTGACCGTTCCGTCCTCTTCTATCGCATCCAGCCAGTAGCGGTACTCGCCCCCCGTTTGCACATCCGCATCCAACCAGCGGGTCGCCTCTCCCGTCAGCGCCCCGGAAATCGCTTCCGGTTCATCTCCCCCTACCGACCGCAGGACGCGCACCCCGGCTGGCTCTTCGCCTGACAGGCGCCAGTTGACCAGAACGCCCTCGTCGGTCGCGCCCGCGCCGAAGTCAACGATGTCCACCCCGCCGCCCAGGTCCACGTCGAAGTACCAGTCAAGCTCCTCGGCCCAGTACTCCTCTTCCTCGCTATCTATTGATTTCACGCGCCAGTAGACGCGGTCCCCATCCTCAATGCCGCCGACTAATGTATACTCCGATTCTTCTATACCTGTTATTTCGTTATAGGTGATGAACTCCGGGTCTGTCCCCCACCACAAGGTGTATGACTCTAACCCGTTTAGGTCGTGGTCCTCCCAATCGAACGTGAAGGGGAATTCGTATATCGTATCGCCTTTTCCGGGGCTAAGCAGGTGAAAACGGCTGGGTTCGTACCGAGCATACTTCAAGTCTCCATTATCGTCATCGTAAAACGAAATATGCGGATTATCGGAGGCATCGAGCGCCAGGGAGGTCCAATCGCCCACGTCACCCTCTGAGTCCACGGTCTCTATCCGCCATTCGGCGCCGTCCCAGTGTGCGTACTTCAAATCATAATCAGTGTAATCCAAGAAATGACCATACGAGATGTGGGGGTAGTCTTTGGAATCAATCGCCAGGGATGAACACATGCCCACGGAATCCTCCGTGTCCACGGTCTCTATCCGCCATTCGGCGCCGTCCCAGCGAGCGTATTTCAAGTCTCCATCATTGCCTTCATCATACGAGATATGGGGGTATTCGTTGGAATCCAGCGCCAGGGAGGTCCAGACGCCCGAGCTTCCTGTTGAGTCCACGATCTCGATCCGCCAACCTTCGCCGTCCCAGCGGGCGTACTTCAAATGACTTATTTTAAACGCTATATAATCGCAATACGATATATGAGGATAATTGGAGGAATCCAGCGCCAGAGAGCAGAAGCCGCCCACCGCACCCACCGAGTCAACGGTTTCGATGCGCCACCCGGCGCCGTCCCAGTAGGCGTATTTTAAATCATCGTAGTAATCAGTAGCATACGAGATATGCGGGTAGCCTGAGTCGTCCAGCGCCAGAGAGATCCAGTAACCCACATCCCCCGCCGAGTCAACGGTCTCTATCAGCCAACTTTCGCCGTCCCAGCGAGCGTATTTGAGATCAAAATTAGTATAATCGTTGTAAGCTATATGTGCGTAATCGGAGGAGTCCAGTGCCAGGGAATTGAAACCACCCACGTAACCGTCCGTGTCCACGGTCTCTATCCGCCATGCGGCGCCGTCCCACCGGGCGTATTTGAGATCAACGTTAGTGCTGTCTATGTAAGAGATGTGGGGATAACCGGAGGAGTCCAGCGCAAGGGAATTGTAACCACCCATGTCACCTTCCGAATCCACGATCTCGAAGCGCCAGCCGCCGGCCGAGGCCGCGCCGGAAAGCGCCAGCGCGAAAACCAAGACCATCAGCCGCTTCATCTGTTACCCCTCCCGCGTCGGAAAGGCGTGTCTTCTTCTTCACCATCTTTCAGTATAAACGCTTTTACCGACGGGTTCAAGGCCGGTGGGAGGAAGATTTCCTGTGGGTGGGATGCGGAGCCCACAATACTGGGGAATATGGAAGCCCTCACCCCGGCCCTCTCCCACAGGGAGAGGGAGACGTGGAACCCATCCCCTCGACCCCTGGGCGAACTTCCCCCCCCGTGCGATGGGAAATACAAAAAAGGCGGCCGGGCCGCCTTTCATCGTTTAAAAAACGGGGCTACTTGACGGTGAACGCCTTCTGCCCCAAAAACTCGCCGTCCAGGTAGAACTTCACGTTCCACTCGCCCACGGCCCAATTCCCCACGCTGGTGTAGCCCTTGCCGCCGATGACGCGCTTACTCGCGTCCTCGTCGGTGACGTCGAACTCCTCGTCCTGCACCCACTTCTCGCTCCCGTCGGGGAGGTACCACTTGGCGACGAGCTTGTGGGCGCCCTCGGGGGTGTCGGGCTGGATGAGCAGGCTCACCTCCCAGACGATCATCTCGGTGGCGGCGTTGTCGAATTCGGTCATCTGGTTGACGTAGTCGCCGCGGTTGTAGAAGGCGATGCGCATGAGGCTCAAGCCCGAGACGCCTGCCAGCTCGACCTCCTCGCCGGGGGCCACCTCGCCGACCTTGAAGGTGGCCTGGCCCACCGGCTCGCCGTCCACGGCGATCAAAAGGGTGTAGGTGCCGACGGCCCATTGGCCCGGCTCCTCGTAGCCCTTGCCGCCGGCGACCTGCTTGACCTCGGCGCCCTCGGGGATGGTGATGGCGCGTTCCTCGGTCCACAGGTTCTTCCCCTCGGGGTCGAGCCAGGTGGCGGTTACGGTGTGGTCGCCGGCGGCCCCCTTGGCCAGGGAGAACTTGGCGAACCAGATGATGGTGTCGGTGTCGTCCTTGGAGAAGACCTTGACCGGCTCGGTGATGTCCCCGGCGTGGTGGAAGTCCACCCCGGCGAAGAGGATGGGCTGGGCCTGGGCGGCCTCGCCGGTGACGCGGAAAATCTCCTCGCCGACCGGGGCGCCGTCGAGGAAGAACTTGATGGTGTAAACGCCGGGCTCCCATCCGCCGGGCGAGTCGTAGCCCTTGCCGCCGACGACGGTGACGGGCTTGGGGGCGCCGACGGATATGTTGCGCTCCTCGGTCCACTTGAGCGTCCCGTCGTGCCAGTACCACTTCGCTTCCACCCTGTGGCCCGCGCCGGGGTCGCCGGAGAAGGAGAGCTTCCAGACGACCACGGTGGCGCTCTCGACGGGGAAGTTCTTGGTCGGGGCGGCGGGGTCCTCGGCGGGGGCCAGCGTCACGCCGATGAGCTTCAGCGGCTCCTGCTTGCCGGCGCCGCCGTCGGGGCCGCCCGAGAAAATGTTGCAGCCGCCGGTGAGCAACACGGCCAGCGACAGCGAGAAGATGAGGGCTCTGCGCATGGCGACCTCGCTTGGAAATGTTTAGTCGAATTATAGCCGACGGGTTGTCAATCTTCCATCCCGGGCCCCGGGGCGCGGCGGAAAAACCTCCCCGCCGTCACCGCCACCAGCGCCAGGGTCAGGAGCCATCCCAGGACGGTCTCGAGGGACACCAGAATCCAGCCGAAGGCGCCCGCGGCGAAGCGGAACCCGTCGCCGAAGAGCGCCGCGAAGGACATGCCCAGGTAGCCGACGGGGGTGTATATCTCGTAGTAGAGAATCTGGGGCGGGGCGCGCATCAGCAGGGCGAAGTAGTTCACCGCGACGAAGAGGGCGGCGAAGACGACGGTGATGACCAGGGCGGCGAGGCCCAGCCGCCAGGGCCGCTCCCCGTCCCCGGTGACGAGGCCCCACAGGCGGTGGAGGGCGCCCCGGCGGGGCGGCGGGGCGGGCCTTCGGGGAGCGCCCGGGAACAGCCGCCGGGCTATCACGGTGACGAAGGAAACCATCACGACCCAGCCGATGACCGCCTCGAGGGAGACCAGTATCCAGCCCGCCGCGTCGGAGGCGTAGGCGAAGCCGTTGCCGACGAAGGCCGCCAGCGAGATGCCGAAGTAGCCCAGCAGGTCGTAGATGTTGGGGGTGGTGACGGCCGGCAGGACGTTCAACTGCACGGCGAGGAGGTTGAGTCCGATATAAAGGACGCCGAAGAGGTAGACGGTCCCGCCGGCGGCGGCCAGCAGGCGGAGCGGCCTCTCCCCGTATCCGGCGAAGACGCGCCAGAGCCAGAGGGCGAGGCAGCGCAGGGTGGGCTTCAACCCGCCGGCCCGCGCACGGCGGCGGGCGAGCTCGTGCTCCGTCTCCCAGGCCAGGTGGCGCACCCGGCTGGCGGACCGGTGCGCCCGCGCATCCTCGAGCCTCCCCGCGACGCCCAGGAGCTTTTGGATCAAGGCGCGCCGCTCGGCGTCGGAGCGGTCGCCGCCGATGTGACCCCGCCGGAGCGAGTCCAGCGCATCCGCCAACAGGGCGGGGTCGCCGAGCCCCGCGGGGTGCAGGGCCTCCAGGGAGGCCCGGTCGGCCCCGTCGCCGTCGCCCGCGCCGGCCAGGAGCTCCGCGGCCTGGAGGTAGTACACGGCGGCGCTCGCCGGGTTTTCACCCTCGATCAGCGCCGCCCGCGACCGCAGGCGGTCCGGGTCCTCCAACCGGGTTATCCCTGTGTCTCGGTCCATCGTCCGTTTCACCGCGGCGTTTCGGCCAAGTATAACAGTTTGGCCGGGGCGGTGGAAAGCGGCGGATAATGAAGTTCAATCCCTTACCGTCACCCCCGTTTGCGATGACGTAGGGGCCGACCAACGGCGCGCCGTTCAGGTCGGCCCGTTTTTTTCAAAGGTGGCCCTCACCCCTAACCCCTCTCCCGGAGGGAGAGGGGTACCGCGGACCGCCGTTTCTTCGTTCCCTGCTCCGACCCTCACCCTAACCCTCTCCCTGAAAGAGAGAGGGGACCGCTGCACCCCTCCCCGGCCCGTAAGCGCGCCGCTCCCCAGAGGGGGGAGGGGACATGCGGAACCCCTCTCCCTAACCCGTCGGC
>MFAF01000118.1:18789-28848 GCA_001774505.1 Candidatus Coatesbacteria bacterium RBG_13_66_14
AGAGGGAGAGGGGACCGCTGCCCCCCCCTTCCCGGCCTTCCCCCCACAGGGGGGAAGGGGTGGCTGCACCTCCCGCCCCAACCCATACGCCCGCTTCCCCCAAAGGGAGGATGGAAAAGGGGGAACCCTTGCAGGTTCCCCCAGGAGAGAGGCGTGGGTCAGCCGGGACGACACACTCACCGATAAAAAGGGGGAACCTTTGCAGGTCCCCCCAGCTTCGTTGACCGTCAGGTTGTTAGAAGTCGGCCTTGATGGCGCCCCAGGTGGTCGTCTCAACGCCACTCCAGGTGTCGAAGGTCCAGACGAAGTCGTCTACCATCTCGTTTCCCTTGGAGTCGGCCAAGCCGGCGGCCACGGTGTTGGTGATGGTGTCGCCCTCGTAGAAGTCATCGGTGGGATCGAAGGTGCAGACGACGTCCATGGGATCGGCGTCGTCAATGTCCAGGTCGCCGTCAATGACACGGTTCGGCGAGCCGAGGCCGACGACGCGGCCGGTGCTCAGGCTGGTGTCCGTCGCGGTGTAGTCAATGGTGTCGGTGTCAACGGGGTGCTCGGCGTCCACGCAGTGGAAGACGATGTTCGAGTCGAGCGGCACCTGAACCTCGCCGTCGTCCGGGTCCATGTCCGTCACGTACGGAGGATCGTATTCGGGCTCACCCGCGGTGCCCTCGATGATCTGGAACATGTCGGACGACTCGCCCCACATCTCCATAGAGGTGTACCAGGGGCCGGAGCCGCCGCCGCCGTAGTCGAAGCACGCCAGGTAGTCGTACGCGTTGGTGAAGACCATCATGTACCAGAAGCCGCTGGCGAAGTAGGACCCCGAGAAGTAGTGCCCGGAGACGATGTCGTAGTCCATCGCGGCTTCCGCCTTGTATACCAGGTAGCCGAAGGCGTACTGGCCGGTGGAGGTGAGCGTGCAGACGGGGCCGGAGGCTTCGGTCAGCTCGGTGCCGGGCTTCTGGCCCGAGAGCCCCCAGAACCGATGCCGGTAGCCCGACATGGCCTGGTAGTTGATCACCCAGTAGGTGATCTTCTCGATGTTCGAATCCTCGTCGAGGACGAAGTCGTCCACGGTGATCCAGCCGTAGCTGGGCGACGTGGCGTAGCCGTTGATGAAGGACGAGTCGAACGCCTTGGTCTGGTAGAGCACATCCAGGAAGCCGTTGGGCCCCGGCGTCACGAACGTGGCGCCGCTGGGAACGACTCCACCCAGGTCGGTGCTGGGCGCGGCGAAGACCGCGCACACGCTTAGTACCAAGACAAGTGTAAGAGACCTCATCATTCCTATCCTCCTTTTTAGGACGTTAGGGGGCAGGTTACGAACTCTTTTGAAACGGGCATACGTATTCTACAACCTCGGCGAGCCGGAGTCAAATGGAATGTGGTTTTTTTTTAGGGGGGACCCTTCCCGCGCCCGGCTTGCGGAAACGGGCCCTAGAAAGACGCCTTGATCTCCCCCCAGCTCGTCTCCTTCACCTCGGGGTTGAAATAGCCGTGCAGCTCCATGAAGGCGTCGCAGTCGTAACCGAAGGCGTCGTGGGTGTCCTCCCAGCTCGCGCCGTCGTTCGCCGAGTAGACCGCCATGCTGAACCTGTCGTACGCCTCGCAGACCCAGTAGCACGTGTAGGGGTACTGGGCCTGAACCGCGAACCAGTAGCGGGTTCCGGCGTCGAGGGTGAACTCGTCGCCCGGGTCAAAAGGCATGTCTATCTTCCAGATGTGGGCTCCGCCGAAGGCGTAGCCGGTGTCGGTGAAGGTGATGTCGTCGGCCACGATGAAGACGCCGTCCAGGGGGTTACCCGTGGGCATGCCGTCCGAGTCGGCGAAGAGCCAGACCATGTAATCGCTCACGTACTGGTGGTCGTTGAAGATGCCCCAGATGACCACCCGGCCCAGGACGGCCGGCTCGTCCAGCTCGAAGTCGTCGGCGAGGATCCGGTGGGAGCTGGAGTTGTACGGCAGCCCGACGACGGCGTCCTCGAAGACGAAGGTCTGCCCGTAGAGGAGCTCCGCGGGCTCCGGGTCGGGTGGGGACGCGCCGGGTTCCGTCGGGGTCGAGGCTCCCGCGGCCACACCGGCGACCAGGATGAGCACCGGAAAAACGAACCGTTTCATCATTCCCCCTCGTTTTAAAAGCGCGAATTGTCGCCGGGCGCGTCCCGACTTTGTATTCAGTCTAGCAGTAAACGGGCGGTTCGACTACGCGCCCTGCCCCTCGAAGAGATGGCGCGCCTCGGGGTCGGTGAGCTCGACGACGCGGTCCAGGAGCAGCCGGTGGCGCGTCGGCCCGTCGGCACCGGCGAGGCTCTCCGCCAGCTCCTCCGTCGGCGGCCGCTCCAGCCAGCGGGCGAAGAGCCCCTCCAGCACCTCCCGGGCCTCTTCGCAGACCCCGGCGACGGCGGGGTGCGAGTAGAACCGCTCCCGGGAGAAGGCCTTGAACTCCGCGATGAGCCCGCCCAGCTCCTCGGGATAGCCGATGACGGGATACTCGACCCCCGCGCGCTCGGCCCCGTCGAGCTGCCCCGCGGCGTGCCGGGTGAGGGTTTTTATTATCACCCCCAGCGTCTCGCGCTTGGGCGAACGCAGGAAGAGCTCCAGCCGGTCGGGAATCGCGCCCCGTCGGGCGTCGAAGAGCCCCGCCTGGCGCATGTCCTCGGTGTCGTGGGCCAGGTAGGCGATTTCGTCGGCCAGGTCCACCACCTGGGCCTCCAGCGTCCGCGGCCGGGTGAACGGCTCCCCCTTGGGCGCGTAGCCCAGCTCTGTAAACTCGGGAGGCAGCGTGCGGCCGCCGGGGTAGTCGGCCGGATCGTAGCGCGTGTGGCACAGGATGCCCTGGCGGGTGGGCCGCGTCAGGTCGAGGGCCTCCAACTCGTCCGCCACGCGCAGGGAGTGCTCGTTGTGCTCGAATCCGCCGGCCCCGGCGCGGCGCATGATCCCCCGCAGGGCGTCCTCCCCGGCGTGGCCGAAGGGGGAATGGCCCAGATCGTGCCCCAGGGAAACCGCCTCGGTGAGGTCCTCGTTGAGCCGCAAGCTGCGCGCCAGGCTCCGGGCGACCTGCATCACCTCCAGGGTGTGGGTCAGGCGGGTGGTGATGCGGGCGTGGGGCGGGCCAGGGATGACCTGCGTCTTGTGCATCAACAGGCGGAAGTGGCGCGAGTGGAGGATGCGGTCGCGGTCCCGGGCGAACTCGGTGCGCAGGGGGTCGGGCGCGTAGGCGAGGTCCCGGCGCCGGGCGTCGCGCGACCGGGCGGCGTAGCGCGAGAGCTCCCGCTCCTCCAGCTTCTCCCAGTCCTCTTTGCCGCACGGCAGGGTCATGGGTCGTTCAGGTTAGGGGCCGACCTTCGGGACGGCCCGTCACAGAAAAAGATACCACGCCAGGATGGCGTCGCCGGCCAGGTAGGCCGCCATCACGCCCGCCGCCAGGAACGGCCCGAAGGGCAGCGTCTCCTTCTTCGTGACCAGTTTATAGACGGCGCCGTAGAGCGCCCCCGCGACCACGGCGATGAACGCCGCCACCAGCACCAGCTTCCAGCCCAGAAAGGCCCCGGACGCGGCCAGCAGCTTCAGGTCCCCGCCGCCCATGGCCTCCCGCTTGAACACCAGCCGCCCCAGGAGGGCGAAAATCAAAAGCAGCCCCCCGCCCACCAGCGCCCCGAGGAGGCTCTCCAAAGGCTCGAGGCCGAAGGGGTAGAAGCTCGCCGCCAGCCCGAATATCCCCAGCCCCAGGCACAGCTTGTTCGGGATGACCCCCTCGGTGAGGTCGGTCGCCGCCGCCACCAGAAGGCCCGTGAACAGGATGCACCCCACCACGCCGGGGAAGGTGAACCCCTCCACGGCGAAGACCCCCAGCCAGCCCAGGGCGTTGACCAGCTCGATGATGGGGTAGCGCGGCGAAATCCGCTTCCCGCAGTGGGCGCATTTACCCCCCAGGGTCAGATACGACAGCACCGGGATCTTCTCGTTGGCGGTCAGCGGCGCCTTGCAATCCGGGCAGAAGCTCCCCGGCCGCAGGATGGAGATGCGGCGCGGGATGCGGTAGATGAGCACGTTGGCGAAGCTGCCCACCACCAGGCCCAGGACCAGGGCCACGAAGGCGTAGACGAAGCTGGCCAAGGGGGGCGTCCCTCCGGCTCATGAATCCGGGGTTAGTTTACCACACACCGCGTCCCGGTTGACGCGCCGGGCCGTCGGTGCTAGGCTTGGGGCGGAGGAATACCGATGTCGAAGGTCGGACGCCTTCTGCCCGTGATTTCCCTGGCGCTCGTCGGCCTGACGGTCCTCGCCGGGACGGCCCTGTTCGCCCACCGGGCGCTGGCCGGGGTGGAAGACCTGCGGTCCGAGCTGGCGGCCATCGAGGACGACCTGCGGACCCAGCGCCAGGCGCGGGAGAAGGTCCGCCGGCAGGAGCTGGGCATCCTGGGCGAGCTCCAGCTCCTCCAGCAGCGCGCCGAAAAGGGGCGGGCCAACCAGCGACGCCTCCAGAAAGCCCAGGGCACCACCGCCGAGGCCATCGCCGCCACCCAGATGGAGATAGACCGCCTCGAGCGCCAGGCCGACGAACGGCGCGACCTTTTGGGCCGGCGGCTCTCCCTTCTGTACATCATCGGCCGCGACGGCGGCTCACGCTTCGTCTTCTCCGCCCAGGACTTCTCCGCCATGGCCCGGCGATTCCTCTTCCTCAAGGCCTTCGCCCAGCAGGACCGCACCATCTACGACGAAATCCTGGTCTCCGTGCGCGAGCAGGAGCTCAATAAAGCCGACCTCGAGGTGGCCATGGGGACCCTCGAGCGCCTCGAGGAGCTGGCCGCGGAGGAGCTGGCCCTCTACGAGAGCGACCTCGCCGAGAAACAGACCCTCCTGGAACAGGTGCAGCGGGAACGCTCGGCTTACGAGGCGGTCATCCAGGAAAAAGAGAAGGCGGCGACCCGCCTGCAGTCGAAGCTGGACCAGCTCGTGGCCGCCGACGCCAGCGAGCGCGCCGGGCGCGAGATGAGCCTGGCCGAGATACCCGACTCCGACGTCTACACCGCCGACATCCCCAAGCTGCGCATCTGGCCCACCGACGGAACCATCATCCGCTACTTCGGCCGCGTCGAGGACCCGCGCTACGGCACCACCACCAAGTCCGACGGCATAGACATCGCCGCCCCCGAGGGCCGCTACTTCGTCAGCGTCCTTCCCGGCGAGGTCATCTACGCCGACTGGTTCCAGGGTTACGGCAAGCTCCTGGTCGTCGCGCACGCCGACGGCGTACACACCCTCTACGCCCACGCCCAGGAACTTCTGGTCGGGGTGGGGGAGCGGGTGGAGGAGAACCAGCGGCTGGGCACCGTGGGCTCGACGGGCTCCATCACCGAGCCGGCGCTGCACTTCGAGATCCGCAAGGCCGGCCGGGCGGTGGACCCCCTGGCGTACCTGGCGGAGTAGGGGCGACGCGGAATCGGGAATAGACTCGTAGGGGCGGACCTTCAGGTCCGCCCGCATCGGTGCTATAATCTCCAACATGAATGAACGGACCAGAAAACTCTATTACGGTGACTGCCTCGACGTCATGCGGGGGATGATTCCCGACGCCTCCGTGGACCTCGTCTATCTCGACCCGCCCTTCAACTCCAATGCCACCTACAACGTCCTCTTCAAACCCCCGGAGGAGTTGGGCGACGCCGCGCAGATTCGGGCCTTCGAGGACACCTGGCACTGGACCGTCCAGACCGAGCGCGAGTACGCCGAAATCCTGAAAAACCCTTACGGCAACAGCGACCTGGCCAAGCTCGTGAGCGCCCTGCGGCAGTTTTTGGGCGATAACGACATGATGGCGTATCTCGTCCACATGGCGAATCGGCTGTTGGAGATTCGCCGGGTGATGAAGGACACGGCGAGCATCTACCTCCACTGCGACCCCACCGCCAGCCACTACCTCAAGCTGGTGATGGACGCCGTGTTCGGATACAAGCAATTTGTGAACGAAATAATATGGAAACGAAGTGATGCGAAAGGAGATTCAGGTCAAGGCGCAAAACATTACGGTAGAGTAAACGATTGTCTTCTTTTTTATTCAAAAAGTGACGAAAGGATTTGGAATTCACAATATACAACCCTTGATCCAGAATATGTTCGTAAATTTTATCGCTATAAAGATCCAGATGGGCGTCGTTACAAATTGGATAACATGCTTGGACCAGGTGGTGCTGCAAAAGGAAATCCTCAATACGAGGTTATGGGTGTAACACGATATTGGCGTTATTCAAAAGATAACATGAATGAATTGATTAGACAGGGTAGAGTTATTCAAACAAAGCCTGGGACTGTGCCAATGTATAAACGATATCTTGATGAATCGAAAGGTACACCGGTCACAACTAATTGGACAGACATTAGCTTTGTACGTGGTTGGTCAAAAGAACGATTGGGTTACCCAACCCAGAAGCCGGTTACTCTCTTGGAGCGGATTCTTAATACTTCATCCAACGAGGGCGACGTGGTCCTCGACCCCTTCTGCGGATGCGGCACCACCGTCCACGCCGCCGAGGAATTGGGCCGAAGCTGGATCGGGATTGACATTACACACCTGGCCATCAACCTCATCCGCACGCGCCTGACCGCCGCCTTCCCCGGCATCGAAATCGAAACCCACGGCCTTCCGGCGAGCTACGCCGGGGCGCTGGAGCTGGCCCGGGCCGACAAGCACGAGTTCGAGCTGTGGGTCCTGGGCGAGCTGGACGCCATGCCGTACAAGGGCGGGCGAAAGGGCGCCGACACCGGCATTGACGGCTACCTCTTTTTCCGTTACCTCGACGACGACCGGGTCATAGACGGCAAGGCCATCGTGGAGGTCAAGGGCGGCGGGACCAACGTCAAGGACGTGCGGAACCTGGCGGAGGTCGTCGAGCGCGAGGGGGCGGACTTGGGGGTGCTGGTTAGCGCGCTCAAGCCGTCCAGGCCGATGTGCGAGCACGCCGCGGGCAAGGGGACCGTTACCCTGGGCTCGCGGGACTACCCCCGCCTGCAGGTGGTCTGGCTGAAGGATTTGATGGAGAATAAGGCGCGGGTGGAGTACCCGGAGTCGGGAAAAATCGAGCACCAAAAGAAGGCCCCGCGCCATCGGCGGGATTATCAGGAAGAGATAGGTTCCGAATCGTAGGGCGGCCCCGTGGGACGAGTCCCCTGCGGGCCGCCGCTGGCCGACCTGAACGGCGCGCCGTCGGTCGGCCCCTACGAGGGCGGTGCGGATGCGGAAACAAACTCGTAGGGGCGGGTGTCCACCCCTCACCCCGGCCCTCTCCCCAGAGGGGAGAGGGGGATTGTTTGAGGGCGCAACTAGGTACGCGGGCGCCGCGTAAACTTATAACGGACGGCGGGCGGGACCCGCTTCGGACACCTTCCATCACACCCTGGAGCGAACATGGGCAAGAAAATATTCACCACCGTGGTCTTGGGCGTGCTCCTCGGCCTCTCGGTCTGGGTCATCGCGGGAGCGGGCGACGTCGTCATGGCCGAGGGGAGCGACGTCAACTCCTACCAGCTCCTGGCCACCTTCAACGCGGCCCTGCGGCTCGTGAGCCGGGAGTACGTGGAGGAGATGCCCTTCGACGAGCTCATCTACGGGGCCATCCAGGGGATGCTGGCGACGCTGGACCCGCACTCCATGCTGATGGACCCGCGCCTCTACGGCGACCTGCGGCTGGAGACCACGGGCAAGTTCGGCGGCCTGGGGATGCAGGTGCAGATAACCACCGAGGACAAGACGCTGACGGTGATGGCGCCCTTCGACAACACGCCGGCCTCGCGGGCGGGCCTCCAGCCCGGCGACAAAATCCTCGAGATTGACGGCGAGAGCACCTACGAGATGGACATCAACGAGGCGGTGGAGCGGATGCGCGGCGAACCGGGGACCGAGGTCACCCTGTCCATCTTCCGCCCCGGCATGGACGACGTGATGGAGGTTCCGCTGGTCCGCGAGGAGATAATCGTGGACAGCGTCCCGGACCATTTCATGGTGGACGACGCCACCGGCTACGTCCGCATCAGCGATTTTTCGGACGACACCGCCGAGGAGCTCGCCTCGGCCATCCAGGATCTCACCGACCGGGGGATGCGCCTGTTGCTCCTGGACCTGCGGAGCAACCCCGGCGGCACGCTGGAGGCCGCCATCGAGGTGAGCCAGGTCTTCTCGAAGCCCGGGGACCTGGTGGTCTACACCGAGGGCCGCAACGTCGAGGAAACCCACACCGAGTACCGGGCCGCGGGTGACGGTTTCCGGACCGACGTCCCGGTGGCCCTGTTGGTGGATTCCGGCTCGGCCTCGGCCTCGGAGATAGTCACCGGCGCCCTGCGGGCCTGGGACCGCGCCCTGATTTTCGGCACCACCACCTTCGGCAAGGGCTCGGTGCAGAGCATCTTCAACCTCTCGAAGCTCCAGCCCGGCGCCCCCGACGACATGGCCATCAAGCTCACCGTCGCCCGGTACTTCACCCCCGACGGCGTCTGCATTGACGGCGTGGGCATCGCCCCCGACGTGTACCTGGAGCCGGTCATCTACACCGGCTTCACCGCGCACTTCGTCGGGTCCGGCTACCACCGCGCCCTGGCCACCGAGTACCGCCTCAAGCACGAGATAGCCCCGGAGGGGACCTTCGCCTCCCTGTCCGACGAAGAGCTGGTCGGCCTCGTCACGGCCTTCATGGGCGCCCAGGAGAAGCCCTTCGAGTGGGTCCCGGGCGAGCTCACGCCCGAGGTGCAGGATCAGCTCCGGCTCTACACGCGCTCCGAGATAATCGCCCAGATCGGCGGGGTGGACGGTCGCGCCAACGCCGCCCGCTTCCGGGCCTCCCGCGATCCGTGGATCGCCGAGGTCGTCCGGCTGATGCAGGACGAGACCGCCCTCGACCAGGCCCGCGCCGACACCGTGGTCAAGCTCGCCGAGCTGGCCGCCGAGGAGTAGATGACCCCGTTCCGGACGATCGCGCTTCTGGTCTGCCTTTCGGTCGTGGCCGCCACGGCCGAAAGCGTTGAGTGCCCCGTCTGCGGCGAGGAGTCGCCGGCGGGGGACCTCTACTGCGCCACCTGCGGCGCCCGCCTGTCCGAGGAGGCCCAGCAGGTCAAGGGGGCCGTGGTCGCCGTCCGGGTGGACACCGACCTCCACTGGCGCGTGCCCGACATCAAGCCGGGGCTCACCGAGGTCTCGCCGCCGCGCTACCCCGGGTCCGGTTTCGTCGTGGACTCCGAGGGCCGCGTGGTGACCTGCGCCGAGTTCCTCGCCGGCTGGCGCATTGTCTGGGTGCGCACCAGCGACGGCGAGGAGCGTCCGGCCGAGGTTGTGGGGATTGACGGGCCCACCGGCGTCGCGCTGTTGAAAATCGCCGACCCGCCCCCGCCCGTGACCTGGGCGCTGGAGGACGGCCTGGAGGCCAACGCGGCCCTGCACATCCTCGGCCTGTCGCCCGAGCTCGGCCCGGTGGACATCCCGGCACTGGCCACGGGCAGGCTCGTCAGGAGCGGCTTCACGCAGATAGAGCGGTCACACCTCGTGGTCGCCGCCGTGGAGCCGTTCTGCTGGGGCGGGCCGGCGGTGGACGCCGACGGGCGGGTGGCGGGTCTGGCGATGGCGCGCCCGGGACCCTTCTCCGATTCGGGCCGGGCCCTGGTCGTGCCGGCGGAACTCATCCGCGGGGTCGTCGAGAGGCTGGAGGAAGGAGGGGGGATCGCGCGGCCGTGGCTGGGCCTGGTGCCCGTCGTGGAAGACGGAGGCGCGGGGCTCGCGGTCCGGTACCTTTTACCCGGTTCCCCGGCCGAGACCGCGGGGCTGTCGAGGGGCGACCTCCTCGAAACCCTGGACGGCGAGCCGGTCGGCGACCCCATCGCGCTGCAGACCGCCGTGCTCGCGCGGGGGATCGGGGAGACGGTGGAGCTGGGAATCCTCCGGGGGGACGCGGAGCTGACGGTGCGTGTCGTTCTGGGCGGGCGCCCCGCCGAGCCGCGCCTGGGGGCCCAGGACGCCCTGCACTTCTACCTGGGCTTGCAGACGGAGCCCGTGCCCGGCGGCGTCCGGGTGACCGG
>MFAF01000118.1:28881-29174 GCA_001774505.1 Candidatus Coatesbacteria bacterium RBG_13_66_14
CTACCCCCTCGAGATGCCGAAGATTTACCGCGCCCTGGCAGGCGCCGCGTTCGCCACCGAGGAGGATGAGGAGCTGGAGACTCCGGGGACACTTGAGCGGGTGGTGGCGAAAAGCTACCTGGAGCGGAACTTCGCCGTCGGTCTGTTCTGGGGGCCCACGCGCTACGAGGGCAAGGTGTTCATCGTCCCGCTGATCCTGCCGCTGATCGTCTGAGCCTTCGGCCCGTGCCTCACGAATTGCGTAGTCGTAGGGCGGGGGCTCTGTACCCCGCCCGTTTTTTTGATGAGGATAG
>MFAF01000118.1:29183-33934 GCA_001774505.1 Candidatus Coatesbacteria bacterium RBG_13_66_14
ACGGAGCTGCCGCCCTACGAGTCATGCGATTGGATGTAGGGCGGGGATTTTAATCCCCGCCGCTTTCGCCCCCCACCCCAGCCCGTCGGCGAGCCGCCCCCCAGAGGGGGGAGGGGACATGCGAAAGCCCTCACCTCAACCTATGCTGGTTGCGATGATGCAGGGGCGAGTCTCTAGACCCGCCCGCGGGCCGACCTAAACGGCGCGCCGTCGGTCGGCCCCTACGAGGTTTGCTCAAGGGGTAAACGCGCAGGGGCGGGTGCCCTCACCCGCCCTTTTTTTTCTAAGGCAGCCCTCACCCCCATCCCCGTCGGCGCGCCGCTCCCACGGGGAGAGGGGGCCGATTCACCCCTTACCCCGGCCCGTGCCTCGCACTTGCGATGATGTAGGGCGGGGGTTCATATCCCCGCCGCTTTCGCCCCCCACCCCAGCCCGTCGGCGAGCCGCCCCCCAGAGGGGGGAGGGGACATGCAACGGCCCGCTCCCCGCCGTATCGTCCGACTAATCCTTCCGCCGGCTTCGCGGGTGGGACTCCCGGTGCGCCTGCTCCAGCCGGCTCACCTCCACCCGCGTGTACCGCTGGGTTTCAACGAGGCGGCTATGCCCCAGGAGTTCCTTGACCAGCCGCACGCTCGCCCCGCCGGCTAAAAGATGGGTGGCGAAGCTGTGCCGGAGCCGGTGAGGCCCCAGAGCGCAGTCCAGCCCGGCCTCGGCGGCCAGCTCGGCCAGCAGCCGGTTGACCCGGTTCCGATTCAGGGCCGCACCGGGCCGGGAGCAGAAGACCGGGTCCGCCCGCTTCGGCTGCCCCAGCGCGTCGCGGTACCGCGCGAGCGCCCGGAGGGCGGTCTCCCCCACCGGCACTACCCTCTGCCGCCCGCCCTTGCCGGTGATGCGGACGTAGCCCGTCCGCAGATCGAGCTGCGCCCAGTCCACCGAGAGCGCCTCGGAGACGCGCAGGCCCGCGGCGTAGAGCAGCTCCAGGAGCGCCAGGTCCCGGAGCGCGCGCTGCCTGGGTGTGAGCGTTTTGTAAGACCCCTTGTCCACCGCCCGTTCCACCCGGCGCCGGGCGGCCGCCAGCAGCGCCTCGAGCTCCTCCTGTCGGAGCGGCCGGGGCAGCGGCTCGGTTCGGCGGGGCAGGGTGAGCTCCCCAAGCGGTTTCGTGTCGAAAAGCCCCTCGGCGGCGGCGAAATTAGCGAGGGACCGCAAAGCGGCGAGGCGGCGGCGGATGGTGGACGCGGCCCGGCCCGCCTCCCTCTCCTCCCGCAGGTACGCGACCAGTGCGGCCGGGGTCAGGCCGTCCAGCGGCCCGGCCCGCCTTTCGATGGAACAGAGGTCGGAGCGGTACGCCGCGATGGTGGCCGGCGAGCAGCCCCGCTCCCCGGCGAGGTGGGCGAGGAAGCGCTCGATCAGCTCCCGGCCGTCGCCCTCCTCCGGCACCGCTCCCCCTTTTTTACCGAACGGCGGCCCGCGGATAACCCATCCCACGGGCCGCTCCGATTTTTTACACCCGAGCCGGGATCAGCGTTCCAGGACGTCGAAGTGCTGGACCCGGTGGTTGAGCGAATCCGCCACGTAGAGCCGCAGGTCGCCGGCGAAGACGCCCAGGGGGTTGGTGAAGGTCCCCAGGCGGTCGCCGAAGAAGCCGAAGCTGTCCAGGAAACCGCCCTCGGTGTCGAAAATTTTGAGAGCGTGGAGCGTGGCGTCGGCCACGAAGAGCAGGCCCTCGGCGCAGGCTATTCCCGCGGGGCGCTCGAGGTGCTCCCCCCCGGCGGAGCCGGTGCACTCGGGCCCCTCGCCGAGGAGATAGGTGTAGAAGTAAATCCTGCCCGGCGTCCCTTCGTCCTCGGGGGCGCTGGTGACCGCCAGGTGGGCGGTTTCCCCCGCCGAGCTTATCAGCGCCACCCCGACGGGATTTTCTATCCTGGAGGCCCCGTCGTCGTAGAGGACGCGTCCGCCCGACCAGGCGTCGCCGTCGGAGTCCAGCAGGTAGAGTTCGGAGTCGTCCGTGTCCACCACGAAGACGCTCGCGGCGGTGGGCCAGTGAAGCATGTCCGCCGGGATGACCAGGCCGTCGGGGGCGGTGAACTCGCCCAGGTGCGTGCCGTCGTCGGGATCGAAGGCGTCCAGACGGCCGTTGACCGGGTCGGCCACGAGGAGCCCGCCCAGCTCGGGGAAGTACGCGACGGTGGCCGGGAAGTAGGGGCTGTCGGTCTCCTCGTCCAGGAAGGACAGGTCCCGGACCCAGACCGGCGGCTTCTCGAGGTCGGTCGGGTCGCAGGCCTTGAGCTTGCAGGCGGCGGGGTCCACCACGTAGAGGTATCCCTGGGCGACGGCCACGTCCGAGGGGCTGTCGAGCTGGTGGTCCCGGGTGCCGAAGCTGCCGACGCGGCCGGTGATCCGCAGGTAGTCCGAGTAGACCGAATCGGCGGTGAGGGAGAGGGTCTTTGTTTCCCCCGGCTCCAGGTCCACCGTGCCGGCGGCGGTGTAGGCAATCGCGCCGTCCTCGTAAACGTCCACCTCGACGAAGCGGTCCGTACCCGGCTCGCAGTCCAGGCTTCCCGAGGCGGTGTTCCCTTCTATATCCAGCTCGTACCAGCGGTCCGCGTCGAAATCCGGCGCGGTGATTCGGACCCGCACCCGGTCCACGTCGAGCTCCCCCGACGGATTCGCGATTTCCAGGTCGAGGGCCACCCGGCCCGGCTCACCGCCGACGCCCGTCAAATCGCAGGCGCCCAGCGCCAGGATGACGGCCGGGACGGCGAAAAACGCAAGCGGTCTTTTCATGAATCCTCCCGGTTCGTCGGTGGTTACCAGTGAACGTCTATGTCTATCGTGGACCCCTCGTCGGTATCCCCCGGTTCGGCGGTGAGGTAGACGATGGCGGCGGTGGCGGCCACCGCGCCCACGGCGCCGACCAGGACCCAGGGGAATGTGGCTGCGCCGCCGGCTCCGCCTTCGCCCACGCCCGCCGTGAGGGTCTCCAGGGCCGACTCGGCGGCGCTCACCCCGCCCAGGGAGAGCAACTCGCCCGCCCAGGCCTCGAGCTCGGCGATTTCGGCGGAGGTCAGCGCGGCGACCGCGGCCGGCGTCCCCCCGACCGCGATACTGGTTTTCGTCTGCGCCCCGAGGGCGACCTCGACGGTGCCCGCGGCGTCCGAGGCGGCGAGCTCGCCGTAGAGCACGCGGAAGGTCGTCGCCCCGTCCTCGGCCACCTCGGCGGTGAAGAGGGTCCCCCGCACGGCGCCCGAGGCGGTGGGGGTGGAGACGCGGAACCCGCGGGCGTCCTCCCCCGAGCTCACCACGGCGGCCAGCACCGAGCCGTAGAAGGTGTGCACCTCGTAGCTCGAGCCCAGGGGCGAGACGCGCAGCTTCGTGCCCGCCTTGACCTTCACGTGGTGGCCGCTCCCGATGACCAGCTCCGCCGAGGAGTTGCGCGAGGCCTCCACCACGTCGCCGTCGTAGACCGGGTCGCCCTTGGCGAGGTCGGTGGTGGACCAGCCGCGGGTCACGGTCACCTTCCCCACCAGGTCCGCCACGCGGCCGAGGGACGCCTCGGCGAGGGCCGGCGGGGCCAGGATGAAGACCCAGAAGGCCGCCAGGGTCAGCCAGGGAATGAACCTAAAGCGTCGGTACATGCCGGTCCTCCCTTTTTTTTAAAGTTTTTTTCGGTCCGCCTACCCTAAATATTATACCACGCCCGGTGGCCGGTTCCCAAGGAATCGCCCTTACCCCTCGCGCGCAGGCTCCAGGTTTGGTAGAATAGGATGGAGGTGAAACCTCGGCACCCCGACCGTAAAAAAAAAGGGAGAGCGACCTTCGGCCGCCCGGGGGCGGCTGTGCGGTCCGGGAACCATCGCGGGACGGCGCCTTGTACCAACCGATCTCACCGGCCACCCGGCGGCTGATAGAGTCGGCCCTCGACGAGGACCGGGTCGCCAGCGATTACACGACCCTAGCGACCGTGCCCGCGGACGCCCGGGCCGCGGGAGACCTGGTCGCCCGGGAGCCGCTCGTCCTCTGCGGGCTCGAGACGGCCCGGGCGGTTTTCGCCGCCGTGAACCCCGAGCTCCGCTTCCAGAACGACTACACGGACGGGGAGCGGCTCGAGGGCGGGACGGTCTTCGCCGTCGTGAAGGGTTGCCTGCGCTCGATTCTGGCCGCCGAGCGCACCGCGTTGAATTTTCTCGGCCGGATGTGCGGCGTGGCGACGGTCTCCCGCGCCTGGTCGGCGGAGCTGCGCCGCGCCTGGGAGGCGCTGCCCGAGGGCTCGCGCTCTCCCTCGCCGCCCCGGCTGGTGGACACCCGCAAGACCCTGCCGGGCTGGCGGGAGCTGGACAGGTACGCGGTGCGCGTCGGCGGGGCCTGCAACCACCGCCACGACCTGGCCTCGGGGATTTTAATCAAGGACAACCACCTGGCGGCGGCCGGCGGGGTGGCCCAGGCGGTACACGCGGCCCGGGCCCGATGCCCCCACGGGCTGGCCGTGGAGGTCGAGGTCGCAAACCTGGCGCAGCTCGACGAGGCGCTGGACGCCGGGGCGGGTATCGTTTTATTGGACAACATGGACGATACGACCCTGGCGGCGGCCGTCCTGCGCTGCCGCCGGGCGGGCGCGCTCTGCGAGGTCTCGGGCGGAGTGAGCTTCGAGAGCCTGCCGCGCCTGGCCGCCCTCGGTCCCGACCTCGTCTCGGCGGGGGCGCTGACGCACTCCGCGAAAACCTCGGACCTGGCCCTCGACGTACGACCCGCGG
>MFAF01000118.1:33963-37163 GCA_001774505.1 Candidatus Coatesbacteria bacterium RBG_13_66_14
GTTCGAGAGCGTGGGCGGGATGGACACCCTCCACGCCGAGTACCTGCGGGTCATCGCCGAGGGCGGGCACGCCTGGTGGACCCAGCGCCTGAGCCTGAGCTACGTGAGGCTCCTGGACCGGGTGCTCTGTGCCGGGAAGCCGGTGCACCTCTACCCCCTGGACGACCCCCGGGCCGTCGGCCCGCGCATCTTCCGGCTCCGGGCCAGGGTGGACGCCGTCCTCTACAACCCGGACCGCTCCTTCCGCCGCCAGCCCGACGACAACATCCCCTTCCGCCGCATCCAGGCCGACGCCATCTACTCCGCCTGCTGGATCCGCCTCACCTCGATGGACGAGATACCCCCCGCCGAGATGCCCGACCCCGACGCCTTCGTCGTCCTCCCCTACGGGGACAACCTCCTCGAGGCGGTGCGCGGGCGGTTCTCCAAAGGGTTCATCGTCCCTACGGGTGAGTACGAGACCTTCCGCCGCACCACCCTGGCCTCGAGCCTGGACGTGATTGACGAGCTGGGCCGGGCGAGGCCCGTGGGGGTCGTGGAGGATACCCCGAAGAAGGCCGCCCCTCCCGCCGTTGACGAGGAGCTGACCTTCCGGCTTCCCGCCGACCGCGTGCCCCGGATGGCCGGCGCGGACGACGGGGGGACCGTGGACCTCCGGCTCGACACGGGCGACCACTCCCTGGTGATTGACGCGCCGGACCTCAGGCTGGGGGAGGGCGCCGCCGCGGAGTCCGAGGGGGAGATGAGCCTCCACCTGGGCGACCGGGGCCGCAGGGTGGTCCGCCACGAGGCGCGGGAAACCTTCCATCTGGACCGGCCCGTCGTCCGCAAGAAGGACACCGTCACCGAGGAGAAGCAGCTCATTGACCTGGGCATTGACTGGGAGATGCTCTCCCGGATGCGGTCGCGCATGGAGGAGATGGAGTCGGTCGCCGGGCCGCCCATGATGACGGAGGAGGAGGCCCTGCCGGAGCCCGAGCCGGCGGTCGTCCCCCCCGTGGAGCCGCCGGTCCCGGAACCGGAGGAAGCCTTCGCCGCCGTGCCGGAGCCGGTCGCCGCGGAGCCGGAGCCCGCCGTCGTGGAACCGGCGCGGGCGCATATACCGCCCGTGGACGCCGTGCGCTCCCTGGACGAGGTGATGGCGGAGATGGTCTGGGAATCCCCCGCTCCCGACTCGGCGGCGCCGCCGGTGTCCAGGAAGGACCAGCCCGCCCCGGCCCTCACCTCGGAGGAGCTCTCCGGCCTCGAGGTCGAGCCGACCCCGTTCCCCGACCTGCCGCCCCTGGCACCCCCGATCCAGCGCTGGACTGTGCCCGAGGAGTCCCTGGCCGGCATGAACCTCCTCGCCGGGGAGCCGGAGGCCGCCGAGCCGGCCCCCGCCGACGCCAAGAAGCTCCTGATACCCACCGTGGACGCCCTCTTGAAGAGCGTGGAGGCGCGGGACGCCCGGAGCGCCAGGCCCCGGGACGGCGAGGACCGCCCGCTGGCCCTGCCCCGGGACGTCGCCGCCTCCATCCGCCGCATCCGCGACCAGCTCGTCCTGGACAACGAGCAGATAGCCCACGTCGTCACCAACCTGCTCCTGGGCAAGCACGTGATAATCAGCGGTCCCACCGGCTGCGGCAAAACGACCCTGGCCCGGATGCTGCCGTCACTCATCTGGAACGTCTACCCCGAGCTCGTGCAATCCCTGTCGAGCTGGGGCCCAGAGGACCTCCTCGGCCAGGTGTATCCGCTGCCCGACGGGGGCGTCGCGGTTTCCGGCATCCTGACCCGCACCGTTTTAAAGAATTATTCCGCCGCGGACGACGGCTACGCCCGCACGACCTACCGGGCGCCGAACGGGGCGCAGTACAACGGCGTGTGGCTGGTCCTGGACGAGCTGGACAACTGCGACTGGCCGTCGCTGTTGTCCGACTTCCTCGCCTCGAGCGACGCCCCGGCCCTGAAAATCCCGGTCTCCGGCTCGCCGGGCGAGTACATGGACATCCCCCTGCCCATGGACTTCCGCCTTATCGCCACCTTCAACTCCCAGGACGGCCTCGCCGGGATCGAGCAGCTCTCCCAGAGCACCCGGCGCAGGCTGGCCTTCGTCGAGCTCCGCTCGCCCTCGGACGAGGAGACGGAGCGGGAGGTCGTGCGCCGGAAGGTCCAGAACCTGGTCTACGAGCAGCTCGGCCTGGCGGTGAAGGAGACCGAGCTCTCGAACCAGATAGAGAGCTCCCTGTTCCGCCTGGTGCGGCTGGTGCGCACGTTCCACGACATCGGCACCGCGCCCCTGGTGACCATCCTGGCCGACATCCAGGTCGAGGCGCAGATGGGGCTCGACGCGTGGAAGACGCTGGACGAGGCGGTGGCCACCAACCTCGTGCCGCTCTTCTCGCAGATACCCCCGGCCCACCTGCGCATCATCGGCAACCTGGCGGCCAACGCCCCCGAGCGCATACTGGCCTACTTCTCCCTCAACCTCCCCAAGCGATACACCGACGAGGCCTTCTGCGAGCAGCTCTACAACTTCTGCGGCTTCCTCTACCGCACCGCGCGGTACCGCTCCGACCCGACCGCCGACGAGCTCAAGGAGATCGTGGACCTGGTCGGCTCGGGCATCCCCCGGGGCAAGGTGGGCTACCTGGTCACCAGCCTGGAGCCGCGGCCGGACAACCTGGCCTCGAGCCTCCTGCCGGCGATAAAGCTGGGCACGACCCTCTTCGAGACCATCCGTTCCCTGACGCGCCTGATCGGCCGGGGCGAGTGACGGGGGGTGAACGCCCGTCCGCCGCGGTGAGCGGGAGTGCGCGCCCCGAATGTCATCGGGCTTGCCGTCAAATGTGGAACCTCGGGGGAGCGGGTGTCGCACGGGCAGCGACCGGTCGCCCGAGGGCAATGCCTTCTAAACCCCGGGGAGCGGGTGTCGTAAGAGGTGTTAGGGTATGGCCGTCCGCTGGCGGATCGAGCATGCGGGCAAAACCGGCTCGACCTCGGATACGGTCCGGGAGCGGGCCCGCGCCGGGGAGCCCGAGGGGCTCGTGCTCGTCGCCGTGACCCAGACCGCCGGCCGGGGGCGGGGGGACAACGCCTGGGAGAGCCCGCCGGGCGGCCTCTGGTTCAGTCTCTTGCTGCGGCCCCGCCTCGGCGCCGCCGACGCCGACCTCCTGGCCCGCATGGTCCCGGTGGCCCTCCACCCGATACTCGACCGCTAC
>MFAF01000118.1:37225-38440 GCA_001774505.1 Candidatus Coatesbacteria bacterium RBG_13_66_14
GCTGGTGGAAACGGAGCTCCGGGGCGGGAAGGTCGTCTACGCCGTCATCGGCGTGGGGCTAAACGTCAACTTCGAGCGGGAGCGCCTCCCGGGGGAGCTCGCCCGGACGGCCACGACCATCCTCTCCGAGACCGGCCGCCAGCACCCCCTCGACACCCTCCTGGGCGAGCTCCTCTCCTCCCTGGCCCTGACCTACGAGACCCTCGGGCGCGACCCGAACGAGATCGCCGACCGCTACCTGGCCCTCCTGGCGCTGCACGGGACGGGCGTCTGAGCGGACGGTCCGCCCCATGCGGCGTATCCGGCGGCACCGAAACATTTTTTCGCCGGTTCCCCAGCGTCGGCGCATCGGGGTGGCGGACCCGGGGGGGTCGTTTTCGGTATCATCGCCCGGAAGGGGAGTCGCCGCGATGCAGGTCGTCTTCAGCGAGCGGGACATCGCGGAGCGGGTGGGCGGGCTGGCCCGGGAGATAAACGCCGACCTCGGCGGCGGGCCGCTTCTGGTTCTGGGCGTCCTCAAGGGCTCGGTCATCTTCATGGCCGACCTGATCCGCCGCCTGGAGATGCCCCTGCGCTTCGAGGTGGTGGCGCTTTCGAGCTACCGCGACGGCGACGAGCCGGGGGAGCTCCACTTCTACGGAATGCTGCCCGAGGCCCGGCCCGGCGAGCGCATCCTCGTCGTCGAGGACATCGTGGACACGGGGCGGACTCTGACCGAGCTGCGCCGTCATTTGGACGCGCATTACGGCCGCCCGGTGTCGGTGTGCGTTTTTCTGAACAAGCCGGGACGACGACGCCGGCCGGTGGCTGTGGACTACACCGGCTTCACCTACCCGGGGGACGGGTTCGTGGTGGGCTACGGTCTGGATTACGCCGGGCGCTACCGCAACCTCCCCTTCATCGCCCTTCTGGAGCCGGAGGACCGGTGAGCGACCGCGCCTCCGATTACGACGCCTGGTACGAGGAGCACGCCCGGGAGTACGCGCTGCAGCTCGACCTCGTGCGGGCGCTCTGTGCCCCCGTCGGCCTGGGGCTGGAGGTGGGGGTGGGCACCGCGCAATTCGCCGGGCCGCTGGGCGTCGCCGTGGGGGTGGACCCCTCGCCGGACATGTGCGCGAAATCTCGGTCGCGGGGCGTGGCCGCGGTCCGGGCGGTGGGCGAGCGGTTGCCCTTCGGCGACGGCGTCTTCGACTCCGCCCTGCTGGTCAACGTCCT
>MFAF01000118.1:38449-40377 GCA_001774505.1 Candidatus Coatesbacteria bacterium RBG_13_66_14
GGCGGATTCCTGCCGGTGGCCGTGGCCCAGACCCTCTTCGGCCCCCCGGAGGACCCGGCCTCGGTGCCGGGGTGGGAGGAGGGCCACGGGCGCGGCGGCTTCGTCGTCGTCAAGGCCCTCGCCTGAGAGGTCGCCTCCGCACCCGGTGCGTGCCTACGCGCTCTTAAACGGACCGGGACGCCGACGGCACAGTGTAGTCGTGGAGGGCACCGGTTTCTCTTTAGGCGTCCTCGTTCGGGAATCGGCCCAGTCCGCGCCGGGCGCTACCGCAACCTGCCCTTCATCGCCGTCCTGGAACCTTGGGGAGAGAGTGAGCGACCCCTTCGCCGACAGGGTGGAGCGCTACGAGGCGTGGTTCGAGGAGCATCCGGCGGTTTTTCGCGAGGAGCTGGCCCTGCTGCGGAAACTCTGGCCCGCCGGGGGACGGCGGTTGGAGCTGGGCAGCGGCACCGGGCGCTTCGGCGGCGCGCTCGGGGTCGAGGTCGGTCTGGAACCCTCGGCGGCGATGGCCGCGGCGGGGCGGGGGCGGCTTCCCTGGACGGTCCTGGGGCGCGGCGAACGGCTGCCCTTCGGCGACGGGGTCTTCGACGCCTGCCTGGCGGTGACTGTGCTCTGCTTCGTCGCCGACCCGAAGGCGGTGCTGGACGAGGTGCACCGGGTTTTGGTGAAGGGCGGCGTGCTGGAGGTCGGCTTTATTGACCGGCTGAGTCCCCTGGGAAAACGCTATCAGAAAAAGATGAGCGACGACCCGTTCTACTCCCAAGCCCGGCTCTTCCGTGCCGACGAGCTTGGGGAGACGCTGGCGGCGTCCGGCTTCGGGGTCGAGTTATTCGCCCAGACCCTCCTCGGCCCCCCGGAGGCCCCGGCCTCGGTGCCGGGGTGGGAGGAGGGCCACGGTCGCGGCGGCTTCGTCGTCGTCAAGGCCCTCGCCTGAGAGGCGGAACGAGCCCCCTCCGAGATAGCGGCGGTGGGCTTTTGTTGACTCTTACCCGGCGCGCTGGTAAAATTCCCGCGCCGGTGAGCGTTGATGCGTGCAACCCCCGCGCTTTTTTGGACGTATGACCAGCGTGGGTGAACCGGCCCCCGATAAGGAGCTGTGCTGAATAAAGTACTCAAAGCCATTCTCCCCTGGATAATCATCCTCGGCGCGGCCATTCTGCTCCTCCAGCTCTTCGCCGGACCCTCCGGCGGCGACGAGATTGACTACACCCTCTTCTACAGGGAGCTCGAGGCCGGCAACATCAAGTCGGTGGTCATCACCGACTCGGAGCTCCACGGCGTCCTGAAGACCTCCATCGAGAGCCCGACGCAAAAAGGGCACACCTTCACCGAGTTCACCACCAGCGTCGCCGCCGTGGACATAGATTTCCTGAACAAGCTGGCCGAGCGTGGGGTCACCGTCTCCGTTGACCAGAGCCAGGGGACGTTCCTTTCGATCCTGTTCACCCTGGGGCCGGTGGTGCTGATCGTGGTCCTGTTCGTTTTCATGATGCGGCGGATGCAGGGGGCGGGGAGCCAGGCCATGTCCTTCGCCAAGAGCCGCGCCCGCCTGATCAACCAGTCCAAGAACAAGACCACCTTCGACGACGTGGCCGGCTGCGACGAGGCCAAGGAGGAGCTGGTCGAGATAATCAGCTTCCTCAAGAGCCCGAAGCGGTTCCAGAAACTGGGGGGCAAGATACCGCGCGGCGTGCTCCTGGTGGGCCCTCCCGGAACCGGCAAGACGCTCCTGGCCCGGGCGGTGGCCGGCGAGGCCAACGTGCCCTTCTTCTCCATCTCCGGGTCCGACTTCGTGGAGATGTTCGTGGGCGTGGGCGCGGCGCGGGTCCGCGACCTCTTCCAGACGGGCAAGCGCAACGCCCCCTGCATCATCTTCGTGGACGAGCTGGACGCCGTGGGACGCCACCGCGGGGCCGGCCTGGGCGGCG
>MFAF01000118.1:40405-43625 GCA_001774505.1 Candidatus Coatesbacteria bacterium RBG_13_66_14
GCTGGCCGACGACGTAGACCTGCGGCGCATCGCGCGGGGCACGCCGTATTTCTCCGGGGCCGACCTGGCCAACCTGGCCAACGAGGCGGCGATCCTGGCCGCCCGCTACAACCAGACCTCCATCACCCAGGAGATCTTCGAGGAGGCGCGCGACAAGGTCCTGATGGGCCCCGAGCGCCGCTCCCGCCAGATAGACGAGGAGACCAAGCGCGTCACCGCCTACCATGAGGCGGGCCACGCCCTGGTGAGCATCCTTCTGCCCGACTACGACCCCCTGCACAAGGTGACCATCATCCCCCGGGGCCTGGCGCTGGGGCTGACCATGCCGCTGCCGGAGAAGGAGCGGCTCAACCTGGACAAGGCGTACATCGAGAAGCGGCTGGCGGTGCTGATGGCCGGACGCGCCGCCGAGGAGCTGGCCCTGGGCTCCACCACCTCCGGCGCCGCCAGCGACATCAACCAGGTCACCGACCTGGCCCGCAAGATGGTCTGCGAGTGGGGCATGAGCGAAAAGCTCGGCCCCCTCGCCTTCGGCAAGAAGCAGGAGGAAATTTTCCTCGGCCGGGAAATCGCCCAGCACCGAGACTTCTCGGACGAGACCGCCCGGATCATAGACGGCGAGGTGCGCGCCGTCGTGGAGTCCGCCTACTCCCGCGCCACCGGGCTCATCAAGAAGAACCTCGACAAGCTGGAGGCCATCGCCAAGGCCCTCATCGAGCGCGAGACCCTGGAGGGCGAGGAGGTGAAGGCGCTGGTCCGGGGTGAGGAGCTGCCCCCCGACGACCGTCGCCTGCCCCACCTGCGCGAGGAGGAGAAGACCCGCCTGGAGGCCGAGCGCAACCGCCCCCCCGAGGAGAAGGATTTTGCCGAGAACATCGGCGTCTGGCCCGGGGACGAGCGCCGGGAGACCTCCCCTCCCCTGGGCGAGGACCGCCGCAGCGACCTGGAGTGAGCGGCCCGCGGCCTTGGCGGGAGCGGCGTCGGCGTGTACCGAAGCATCATCTTGAGACCTTTAATAAAGTACGAAGTGGCGTTGCGCCGGCGCTGTCACGGTTTTTGCTGACCTCGTAATCCCTGAATCATTTGAGCTTTGACTTCCAGCAAAAACGCGTGCCAGCGCCTGGCTCATCTACGATTGGCGATTTTTCCGGTTATTCATAGGTCTCATCTTGTTGGTGAACCGAGCGGGATAAACCGCCGACCGTTGTCGGCTCTCGGCTGAGAACGGAATGTGGAGCTTCGGGACGCTCGTCGTGGTCGAGGGGCCTGGTTGCGGGGAGGGGGACCTCCCTTTGTGTTGCGTGGTCGTCCGTTCGAGCTGGTGAGCCGCCCGCAGGACGGGTCGCCTTGCAGGATTCCGGCAAACCCCGCCTCCCGGTCCCAACCGCCCTTTCAGCCTTCGCCCGCAGCCGATGGTCTCACCGCCGAATGGATTGCCGATCCAAGGATTAAACCTCCCTCATCCCCCTGCATACCGTGAAACGTCACCCCCGCGTCTGCCGGATAGACTCGCCCGAGGACGCCGCCAGCCTGATGCGCCGGGCCGGCGTCTCCGAGAGCGGCGTCGAGCTGATGACCCCCAAGCTCGGCTTCCACGTTTTCCACCTCCGCGAATTGCCCCACGCTATGGCCACGATCCTCAAGCAGGAGGCGCTGGCCGCGGGCGCCGAGGCGGCGGTCCACAGGGGGCTCGTCGTCCGCGCGGTGGATGCCACCGACGTGGTGCTCGGCGGGACGCGGCGTCAGTTGGAAAGAATCGCGCAAAAACTCCGGGGCCAGCAGTTCGGCCTGGGCGCGCTGGCCGACGAGCTGACCGGAATTCTCGCGGCGCTCGACGGGGTGCCGGTCTGGCACGTGCGGGACCGTGTGCTGGACCTTACCCGGCCCCTGGTCATGGGGGTCGTCAACCTCACCGGCGATTCCTTCTCCGGGGACGGCGTGGGGGACGACGTGGGGGCGGCGCTGGAGCGGTGCCGGGCGATGCTCGCGGCCGGGGCGGACATCCTGGACCTGGGGGCCGAGAGCTCCCGGCCCGGCGCCCTCCCGGTGGACGTCGAGACGGAGACAAGGCGCCTCGTGCCCGTGGTCCGGGTTCTGGTCGCCGAGACTGACGCCGTCGTGTCCGTGGACACCTACCGGCCGGAGACGGCGGCCCAGGCGCTGGAGGCGGGGGCCCACATCGTCAACGACGTCACCGGGATGCGCGGCCTCGGCGGCTCCGGCGGCACGGGGCGGGCCGTGGCCCTCTTCGACGCCGGCGTGATAATCATGCACATGCGGGGCACCCCCCGCGACATGCAGAGGGACCCGCACTACGACGACCTGGGCGCCGAAATCCACGCCTTCTTCGCCGAGCGTCTCGAGGCCGCGGCGGCCGACGGGGTGCGATTAGAGAGCATCGCCCTCGACCCCGGCATCGGCTTCGGCAAGCGACTGGAGGACAACCTGGCCTTGCTCAACCACCTGGAGTGGTTCGCCGGATTCGGGCGGCCCCTGGTGGTGGGGGCGAGCCGAAAGTCCTTCATCGGGGCGCTCACGGGGGCCGAGGTGGGTGACCGGTTAAGCGGTACGATAGCGGCGCACACGGCGGCCATCCTGCGCGGGGCCCGCGTCGTCCGGGTCCACGACGTGGCCGAGGCGCGCCAGGCTGCCCTGGTCGCGGCGGCCGTCAGCGGGGCCGGCCAGTGAAACGCCTCGTCACCGCCTTCGCCCTGCCCGCCGGCGTCGGCCTCTTTCTGGGCGTGGCGGCGCTCGTCGTCGTCCTGGACTCGGGGGAGGATGAGCCAGTCGGGCCGCCGACCGCACTGGCGGACGCCGAGCGGGCCCTCTTCACCGAGGCCCTCCTGGTGACGCTGGCCGAGGGGGAGCTGAACGCCTTCCGGCTCGGCGGGCTGGACGGACGTCCTCTGGCCGCCGACCCGGTCCGGCGCCACATCGCCCTCATCGCCTACCGCGGCCTGGCGGCCAAGCTCGAAGCCCTCGGGCCGGTCATCGAATCCGTGGGGGCGGACGGCCCGCGCGACGAAGTCATCGGGGTGTGGTCGGTGCACCTGAAGGGGGCGGTGGGCTGGCTCGAAAGCCAGCGCGAGTACGCCCGGGACCCCGGCTTCGTCGAGTACCTCGAGCGGCCGCTGACCACCGACCGACCGTACATGGTCGAGGTGGACCGCCTGCAGGCCCGGATGGACTACGAGCGGGCGGCGGCCCTGGGGCGGATGGC
>MFAF01000118.1:43712-45134 GCA_001774505.1 Candidatus Coatesbacteria bacterium RBG_13_66_14
GTCCCCGCCCTACATTTAATGTACGTGAATGGGTAAACCCTCCTATCCCTTGAACAGCAGCCGCGCGCGGTAGAAGGCCCGGGCCGCGCGGCGCATGAAGAACTGCTTCACCTTCTTGCCCGTGTAGGCGGGCGTCGTCTCGTCGGCGAAGTATTTAGCCTCCTCGGGCATCATCGTCATGGCGACCTTGATGCCGGGGGCGATGCCCAGCGGGACGTCGTTGGCCATCCAAATCTCGTAGGCCCGCCGGTAGATGGGGACCATCTCCTCGTACACGGGCGGCGGGGAGTCCTGCATGTCCGTGCCCACGGTGGGGCGGAAGACGCAGATGGTGGTCGCCGCGCCCCACTTGGCGAACATCTCCACGCCGCGGATGGTGTCCTCGGGCGGTTCCAGCCCCGCGATGATCTCCCCGTGAATCCGACCCCGGCCGAAGAGCTTCGACGTGTACTCGATGGCCCGCAGGTACAGGTCGGTGCCGAGCTTGTCCGCCTTCCCCGGGCAGATCTGGGGGAAGATCTCCCGGTTGACGATTTCCAGGCAGAAGGAGAGGTGGTCCACGCCGAGCGCCTTCAGCCGGTCGTACCAGGTGAAGTCGGGCTGGGGCGGACACTGGACGCCGATCATCGCCCCCGTCTCCTTCTTCACCGCCTCCAGGTACGGCCAGAGCTTCTCGATGGCGTGGCCCTCCTCGTAGCCGGTGTTGAAGTGGATGAAGGTGATGCGGAACTCCTTGCGCGCCGCGCGCCAAGTCTCCAGCACCTCGATGACCTTCTTCTCCTCGGTCTCTGTGTCCCCCAGGTTCAACCCGATAGAGCAGAACCGGCAGTTGGTGTGCCCCTTCCAGAAGGCGCACAGGCTCGTCGGGTACACGCCCAGGTAGCTCCCCTGCATGACGCCGATCTTCTTCATCGGTATGCCGGTCGAGGTGAGCCGCTCGTACCACTTGGGCTGGGGCAGCATCCTCGCGTTGTAAACGAGACCCTCCTCGCGCTCGTCGGTGAGGAAGTACCGGCCGTCGCGCTTCACCAGGAGGTAGGGCGATTTTTGAGCGAAGGATTCAACCACCGGCGCGTTGACCCAGACCCCCTCGTCGAGAACGAAGTCCAGGCCGGAGCCGAGGCCGCCGCGGGTGCGGATGATGCGCCGCGCGTCGTCCTCCAGGAAGCACGAGTCGTCTACGCGCATCCCCTTGCAGAAGAGATCGAGCTTGAGCCGGCCGGGGTTCAGCATGACGGGTCCTTTGCGGGAAAAGAGAAGGGCCGAAGCCCGTGGAAGCCTTTTCGGCGCGACTCGGATTATAGAGCGCGATTACCGGGGTGTCAACTCGGGAATGGCGGCGTTCCTCCTTCGGGTCGGGGGTTTTGGATTACCATACCCCCCCAGCAGGGAAGGGGGAAATGTAGGGCGGGGTTTTGCCAG
>MFAF01000119.1:0-697 GCA_001774505.1 Candidatus Coatesbacteria bacterium RBG_13_66_14
AGCTGAAGTTCAGGTTGGCGCCCCACGTGTCTGCGTCGCGGAAGTCGAGCATCAGGTTGACGGTGTGGGTTACGTCCCAGTCCAGCAGGTTGGCTTCCAGCGGGAGGTTCCAGCCGTAGTACGAGTAGTCGTACCCCTGCCGCCAATCCGACGACAGGCCCCGGGCGATGGAGTAGGTGTAGGCTATCTTCGAGCTGAACCAGTCGGTCCAGGTGCCGTCCAGAACCAACTCTACGCCGCGGACGTTGCCCCAGTCGGAGTTGGTCGTCCGGGTGTAGTTCCAGATACCCAGGGGGTGATCGTAGCGGATGGTGTCGAGCTGTCCGGAAACGTCCTTGTAGAAGCCGGTGACGTCCAGGAGCACCGATTTGGTGAACAGGTGCTGGACGCCGATTTCGTAGGAGATGGTCTTCTCGGGCTTCAGGTCCGGGTTCCCGAAGATCGGGTAGGCGCCGGCCGGCTTCTCGTAGTTGCCCATGTAGAGGTAGCGGAAGGCCGGCATCTGGAAGAAGTGCCCGTAGGAGAAGTGGAGCTTGTCGAACTCCGAGATCGGATGGGCCACGCCCAGGCGCGGAGAGAGCTGGTACTTGGGCTCGGTCTCCACCCGGGGGATGTCGTTGAAGGTCTCGTACTCCGAATCGGGATCGGAGTCCTGGGAGTCCATCGGGTTCTCGGGGTAGGTTGTGTTGGGGTCGAA
>MFAF01000119.1:710-3561 GCA_001774505.1 Candidatus Coatesbacteria bacterium RBG_13_66_14
AGGCCCAGGTTGATGATCATCTCGGAGTAGTCCATCTTGTCCTGTACGTACACCGCACCCTGCCACGGGAAGACGTGGTAGTAGTCGCCGTAGGTGTTGGAGGCCAGTGGTTGGCGCTGGAACATGTCCACGTCGTAGTTCGTGTACTCCAGGCCGGCCTTGATCAGGTTGTGCTCGTCAATCTCGGTGGTGAAGTCGCCCTTGCCGGTCCAGATCTGCTCCAGGCGGGTCTCCCAGATGCGCATGTCGCCCTTGGTGTAGAACCAGCCGTCGGGTCCGCCCTGGCGCCAATCCGTGTCGTAGTCTTCCCACCACTTCATGTCGCCGATCTCGTGCTCGCCCCAGGTGTCGCCGTTGTTCCAAACCTGGATTTGCTCCCCAGGGTTGTCGGGGTCGTTCTCCCAGTGCCAATCATCGTCGCCCCAGCGGACGCCGTAGTGGTTCCAGGAGTTGAAGTAGTTGGCGCGCAGGGTGTAGTAGGTTTTCTCGTTGATCATGTGTTTCCACATGCCGGAAACCTGGTACGTGTCGCGCCACTGGTGGTACATGTTGTCCAGCGTGTACTGGTACTGGATGTCGAAGAGGGGACGGTAGCGCTGGTTCAGGGATCCGGAGAGGGTCAGGGACATGTCCTGGGAGAAGTTGAACCGGAGTTTCGACTGGATGTTGTACTCCCAGCGGGGGCGCGGCATGATCAACTGCGTCCCGGTCTCGGTGTAGTCGCCGGAGAGGAAGAAGGTCATGAAGCTGCCAATCGGGCCGCCGACGGACGCCTCGCCTTTCCAGAAACGTCCCTGGCGGGTCCGTGTGGTCCAGGTGGTGGGAACGGAATCCCAGTCGGGTTGACCGGTGGACTCCAGCACCTTCTGGGAGCCGAATTCCTTGGTGCTCTGGTAGAGCTCCTGCCGGAATCGGACCAAGCCCTCGTACGTCTTGGTGCTGCCGGCCTTGGTGGTGATGTTGATCACGGCGGACTGGGCGTTGCCGTACTCCGCGGAGAAGGTCCCCGAGATGATGGCCATCTCGGCGATGGCGGAGTTGTTGACGTCGGAGGCGGCGTACCCGGTGACGGGGTCCAGGATCGGCATGTCGTCTACCATGTAGGTGATCTCGGTGGCTCGACCGCCGCGGACGTGCATGAACCCGTCGTCGTTTGTGACGCCCGCCTCGTTCTCCATCAGGTCGTAGAAGTTGTCCGCCGGGAGCTGCTCGATGTCCTCGGCGGTGATGTAGTCTATGGAGGTCGTGAGGCTGGGCTCGATCAGGCGGTGCTCGGCGCGGACCGTGATGGTCAGCACCTCCTCCGCCTCGGGGCGTTTCATGGTGAAGTTGACGTTGCGCCGCATGTCGGTGAGGAATGGAATCTCGATGTAGGTGAAGTCCACAAACCCGGGAGCGGAGCAGGTCACATTGTACTGTCCGGGCGGAACGTCACTCCGGGAGAAGTACCCGTCCTCATCGGAGGTGGCGTGGATGTCCGTGCCCTCTATCCGGATCGTCGCGAAGGCGATGGGCATTCCGCTTTCGTCGGCGACGATGCCGGAGATCTGCGCCGTGTTGCCGGCCAGGACGGGCGCGACGATCACCAGGCAGATACAGAAGGCCAGGGCCGCCTTTGTGCATTTCATTAACAACCCTCCCTCGTCAAGTTACGGGGTTCAGCGTACCAAGTAGGAAGAAGAGGAAAATGATACCTCTCGGGAACTCCCGCTGATGCCCTCCGACCCGACGGATGATACCCCAACCGGGACGGTCGGCGCCTCTTACCGGGGAGCCCTCACGGTCTATGCAAGCGTAGTTAAAGGTAATACAGCCGGAAACCTGTGTCAAGGAAAAACCTGGCGCGCGGACGCCCCTCAAACAACGCGTTCTCATCACGCAGACGCTGGACTGCGGACCCGGTATCTGGTAACATCCCCCGCGCCTGGTTCTCGCGAAGGAACGGTTTTGACACTCGATTACACCGGACGCACCCACACCTGCGGCGGCATCTCGTCCGCTGATCTGGGTAAAACGGTCACCCTTTGCGGCTGGGTCCGCCACGTGCGCGACCTGGGCGGCATCGTATTCATTCGCCTCCACGACCGCTACGGCGAGAGCCAGGTCGTAGCCGACCCCGAGCACGCCCCCGAGGCCGGTCGCGTCGCCGCCGACTGCCACCCTGAGTACGTCGTGGTCCTCTCCGGCGCGGTTCGGCGTCGTCCTGCGGATCAGGTCCGCCCCGATCAGCCAACCGGCGAGGTCGAGGTCTTGGTGGACTGGCTCGAGGTGCTCTCCCCCGCGAAAGCCCTCCCCTTCCCCATCAGCGACGAGACCCCGGTGAACGAGGAGCTCCGGCTCCGGCACCGATACCTGGACCTGCGTCGGGGTCCCATGGCCGAGATGCTCCAATTCCGACACCGCTTCATGCTGGCCATGCGCAACTGGCTCGCCGAGGCCGGGTTCCTCGAAGTAGAGACCCCGATGCTCACCCGGTCAACACCCGAGGGCGCCCGGGATTTCCTCGTGCCCAGCCGCGTCTACCCCGGCTCGTTCTACGCCCTGCCCCAGAGCCCCCAGATGTACAAGCAGCTTTTGATGGTGGCCGGCGTGGACCGCTACTTTCAAATCGCGCGCTGCTTCCGCGACGAGGACGCCCGGTCCGACCGCCAGGTCGAGTTCACCCAGCTCGACCTGGAGATGAGCTTCGCCGGCGTGGAGGAAGTGCTCACCGTCACCGAGGGGCTCTTCGGTCATCTCTGGGCAGCGCTCCTCGGGGTGGAGCTCCGGGCCCCTTGGCCGCGGATGACCTACGCCGAGGCGATGGACCGCTACGGCTCCGACAAGCCGGACACCCGTTTCGGGCTGGAGC
>MFAF01000119.1:3578-3853 GCA_001774505.1 Candidatus Coatesbacteria bacterium RBG_13_66_14
CGCGAGCATCAAGAAGTACCTGACCGACGGGGCGGTGTCCGAGTTGCAACGCCTCTCCGGCGCCGGGCCGGACGACCTCCTCCTCCTGGCCGCGGGGCCCGCGGGCCGCGTCAACACCGCCCTCTCCCGCCTGCGCCTGGCCCTCGGAGACGAGCTGGGGCTCATCCCCCCCGGCCGTTGGGACGTGCTGTGGGTGGTCGAGTTCCCGCTCTTCGAGACCGACGACCAGGGGCGCCTCACCTCGAGCCACCACCCCTTCACCATGCCCCACCCCG
>MFAF01000119.1:3889-7571 GCA_001774505.1 Candidatus Coatesbacteria bacterium RBG_13_66_14
TCCGCTCGGCCAGCTACGACATCGTCATCAACGGGGTGGAGATGGCCTCGGGCAGCCCCCGGATCCACGACCACGAGCTCCAGCGCCGGATTTTCCGGGTTCTGGGGCTCTCCGAGGAGGCGGTGCGGGAGCGGTTCGGCTTCTTCCTCGAGGGGCTTTCCTACGGCACGCCGCCCCACGCCGGCATCGCGCCGGGGCTGGACCGGCTCATCGCCCACATGCTGGGGCGGGAGAACATCCGCGAGGTCATCCCCTTCCCCAAGACGCTGCGGGCCTACGACCCCCTCACCGACGCACCCGCGGCCGTGGACCCGGCTCAGCTCGCCGAGCTCGGCCTCCGGGTGGACGACGGGTCGAAAATAACCACCCGCGGAGGCGATGAGGGGTCGCAATCGAGCTGAGCGGGCCGATGGCGGGGGTTCCGGGTAGGGGTGGGGGTTCGTGAAAAAGAGGAGGCCCGGTGAAACCGGTCGGCCCCACCCGCGTTCGGTGGCGGGCGCGATTCTTTCGACTCCACGCGCGCGTTCCATGGTCACACCCCGCTGTGGGTTTCTATTAGCCCGGAAAATGGCGCCTGTCAAGGGGCTCGGCCGGATTTTCCACCTCGGGCACCGGCGTTCAGGTTGACGTGAGACGCCCCGGCGTGCTATCCTTAACTAACCGCTTCGGAGTGGGGCGGCTCTTTATGCTCGAGATTGACCGCGGGCTCTGCGCGTACTGCGGGGGGTGTGTGGGGGTATGTCCCACGATGGCCCTCCTCCTCGACGAGCTGACGCTGGTCGTGGACCAGGGGCTCTGCAACGGCTGCGGCAACTGTGTAAAGCTCTGCCCGGTGGGGGCGCTCCGCCTGGTCGAGGCGGCGGAGACCGTTCAGTAACCTCGGAAAGACCCGAGGGGTCGGCTCCCAAGATGGTTTTCCACGTCCGGTAATCCCGGAGAGGCCCGATGGCCCTGAGTCTGAAGCGCATCCGGCCCCAGTGGTTGGCGAACCTGGCGAAAAACGTCGTCAAGGTCCGGTTCCAGAAGGAATCGGCCCGCGGGCGCGAGGTTTACCCCGTCCTGGCCAGCTACAACATCACCAACCGCTGCGACATGCGCTGCGTCTACTGCGGCTACCCGAAGATGGACCGGCGGGAGCTGCCCACGGCGGACAAGCTGCGGGTCCTGGAAAAAATCCTCCCCGGCATCCCGGCCCTGGACATCTCCGGCGGCGAGCCTTTAATCCTCCCCGATATTGACGAGGTAATCCGCCACGCCCACGGCCTCGGCTTCGCCCCCCTCGTCCTCAATACCGATTTCTTGCAGATGCGGCGCCACGAGGTCCTTTTGGACTACGTGGACCAGCTCATCGTCTCCCTGGATTCCACAATCCCCGCGGTTTGGGACTCCATCGTCGGCGTCAAAGGCGCCTGCGACCGGGTGATGGGCAACCTTCGCCACTACGCCAAAGCCCAGGATGAAAAGGGCTTCCAAATCAACATCAACGCCGTGATTCTCCCCGACCACCTGGACCAGGTTCTGCCTCTGCTGGACTTCGCCGCCGAGATCGGGGTCAGCTTCAACGCCGTGCCGCGGGTGGACGGCTTCGAGCCCAACCCCGAGCTTGTGGGCAACCCCGAGTACCGGGCGCTCATCGACGAGCTCATCCGCCGCAAGGCCGAGGGCTACCCCGTCCTGAACACCACCCTCTACCTCGAGCGGGTGCGCGACTTCCTCCCCTACCGCTGCTACGCCACGGTCACGCCCAAGGTGGGGCCGCTGGGCCAGGTTTTCTACCCCTGCACCAAGATGCACTGGGTGGCGGGGAACCTGCTGGAAGAGCCGAGCCTGTGGGCCGTTCTCCAGCGCGCCTATCGCGAGGCGCCGCGGCACCACTGCGGTCGGCTGTGCTACATGAGCTGCTACATGGAGCCTATCCACTACCTCGAGCACCCCATCAGTTTCCTCGCCGAGGGTCACCTCCGGCGGCTCGTCGGCCGACGCAACGGCCTTGCCGAAACGGCCTGATTCGCCTCATTTCGGTTATGTTATTGGAGTTACAGTGGTTGACATAGAACACATTACATCTATTGTAATGATAGTAGGTGGGTTTTTAATTCCTATTATTTGGATGGTAGTGAATTTAAAATTTTGGGAAGGTGTTTTACTTTTACTTGTCAATATACCTTTTGTTCTTTTTAAAGCAATTGCAAAAAGCGCGGGGAGTACCCCACATGAAATCTATTTATTTGAAACCGATACTCGACTGATTTTAAGTATAATTGCGTTTATTTGGTTCGTTACCTGCGCAGCAGCATTAATAATTGCTGTTGTGAAAAAACGAACTAGATTAGGAATGGTTTTAGGGTATTTAGTACCACTGTTCGGACCTTTTATTATGCTAACAAGAAAATCACGAAGTATAATTCAGATGGAGGAGGAAGCTAAAAGAGAAAGATGGAAGGAGCAGGCGAGGGAAAAAAAGGAAAAAGAGATACAAGATTTAAAAATTAAGGCTTCTTCCTATTCAGGCGAAGTATATGAAAAGTTTAAGAAGGGCGATTTGGTTACTTGGAAAGAAGGAATGCTAGATCCAACATACAAGGATTTTTCTACACCTTTCGTTGTCATGCGTACACAGGAGGTTGGTGATAATAAAATAGCATGTGGATGTACTGGTGAGGATAAGGATGATTTTAAAATGGTTGATATTGATATTACCCGACTAACCCATTTCAAAGATAAATAAATTATCAAATTGATAAAGTCTATAAAGGTATGAGTTGGTGCCAGACCCCGCGAGGGGCTTTTTTTTTGGGGTGGCGGCGTGGGTTCGTTGCGATAAATCGGCGGGGACTGAAGTCCCCGCCCTACATTTCCCCCTCTCCCCGTGGGAGCGGCGCGCCGGCGGGGATAGGGGTGAGGGCTGCCGCCTATCCCCTCCCCCCTCTGGGGGGAGGGTTAGGGTGAGGGGTGAAAGCGGGCGGGTGTGGACACCCGCCCCTACGTCATCGCAATCAGCGGGGGTGAGGATTGAGACGCGGCGGCCCGTAGGTGACTCGTCCCACAGGGCCGCCCTACATCATCGCAACGAGCGAAGGCACGGCCTGGGGTGAGGGCTGACGTTAATCCCCTCCCCCCTTTGGGGGGAAGCTCGCTTACGGGCTAGGGAGGGGGGTAACCCCTAATACCCCGGCAGGGGCACCGGGGTCAGGCAGAGCAGGAAGAGGAGAATCGCTCCGCAGGCGCCCCACGTGCGGCCCCGGCCGAGCGGCGTGACGTCGTCCAGGGGCGCCGGTCTTTTCCGCGCCACGAAGAAGAGAACCCCGATCCACACCAGCCACCCGGGCCAGAAGAAGGCGAAGAAAATCAGCGCTACCACCAGCAGGCTCCCCAGCGGCTTGTACGCCCGGCGCAGGCCAGCGAAAACGATGTGGCCTCCGTCGAGCTGGCCCACGGGGACCAGGTTGAGCGCGGTCACGAGGAACCCCAGCCAGCCCGCGAAGGCCACGGGGTGCAGGAGGAGGACCTCGTCCGGGGCCAGCGGCCCCACGACGGCGAGCTGCAGGAGCTTGTAGATGGGCGGCATGTTCACCAGAAGCGATGTCGCGGGCTCGTCGAAGAAGCGCATGGTGATCAGCCCCGGTTGGCCGTAGGTCAGCTCGAAATCGGGCCAGTAGAGCGGCACCGCCGTCCGTGGGTC
>MFAF01000119.1:7737-12232 GCA_001774505.1 Candidatus Coatesbacteria bacterium RBG_13_66_14
GGTCAGGACGGCGAAGACGAGCTGCGCCCGCCGGTTGAAGCCGCGGCCGGTCCGCTTGGACCCGATTTTCACGCTCGCGGCGTCGGCCATGCCGGAGACCCGCGCCGTGTAGCCCAGGGAATCGCACGTTTCGATGATTCCCCGAATCGCCTTTTTCGGTTCCCCCACGAGCACGCCGGTGTAGTGGATAAGACGGGCGTCGTAGTGCTGCTGGAGAATCTCGATGTACGGCGCCAGCCGCGGGGCGAGCTGGGCGGTGGCCAGCGCGAAGGTATCCAATTCGCGCCGGAGGTCCCGCGCCGGTTTCCTGTGGAAGAGGGATGAAAAGAAGCCCATCGAGGACGCCCGTACTATGTAGTGGTTAAGCTAGAGGGCAATGACGTAATCACGTATCGTTTTCCGTCGCACACCGGCGGTCCAGGAAGGCCTGGAGGATGAGCGCCGCGGCTACGGCGTCCACTTTCCCCCTGGCCGACCGCGCGTCGAGGCCGGCATCGCGCAACGCGTCCTGCGCAGCCTTCGTGGTGTACCGCTCATCGAAGAGGTGGATCGGCAGGTCCAGGTGGGATTTCAGGTCGGCCAAGAAATCCTCGACGGCCGCGGCCGATGCCCCCCGGGTCCCGTCCTCCTCCAGCGGCAGGCCGAGGACGACCTCATCCGCCCCCTCCTCGACGGTCGCCAGGCAGATGCGGCGCACGTCGGCCAGCGGGCTCCGGCGCTCGTAAACCTCGAGGGGCCGGGCGATTTTCCCCTCCGGGTCCGAAAGCGCCAGGCCGATCCGTTTCCCGCCGAAATCTATCCCCAGGCTGCGCACTCCGGCAGTATACACGAAGGACCGCCGGCGGGGAAGGTGTGCGTTTTGGGCTTGACGACCGAAGGGCTAGTTGGTAAGGTTCCCTCAGCCGCCGTTCGAGAAATTTACCAGGTCGGCCCATCGGGGACGCCGGGAAAGGTTTGCGATGTCCGAGGAGCTCCTCCGCGGTACGGTCAAGTGGTTCAACGGCGCCAAGGGTTACGGCTTCGTCCAGCGGCCGAGCGCGCCCGACCTCTTCGTACACTTCTCCGACATCCTGGAGGACCCCCCGGTGCTCGCCGAGGGCGAAGAGGTGGAGTTCGAGGTGTTGGAAGACACGCAGGGCAACCGGGCGGTCAAGGTGCGGCGGGTGAAACAGGCGGAGTGAGACGACATGACGTGCGTTGAATTTAAGGGGCCGGGTGGCCCCTTTTTTTATGTGTTTTTCGTTATTTTGGGATTTCGCGCTTGTTCAAACCCGGCCGGGTGTGGCCCGAAGGTCCGTTGCCGATCGTCCGGGAGCGCCCGGTTTTTTAGGCGAAGGGGCTTGAAAAGACAAGGGGTTTTAATCCCGTGGTGGTTTATACGAGAGCACTCGGCCCTTGTCTTCGGGCACGGGTCTCTGTCCGGCAGGGGTGCGAGCAGAGTTCCCTTCTCTCCGCTTTGACCGAATGAGCCTTCACGGGTTCCTGGCCTTCCGCGCCAGCCTGAGCGGGACGGACGCCCCGAACATAACGGTTCCGAGGAGGATGACCGTCGCCCCGGTGGAGGTGTTCAGGTACACGCTGACGATTGTCCCCCCCACGGCGGCGATGGCCCCGAGGCCGGCCGACCACCAGAAGAGGGAGCCCTGGTTCCGGGCGACGTTGCGGGCGGTCGCCGCGGGCAGAATCAACAGCGCCGTGACGAAGAGCAGCCCCACCGCCCGGATGGCCACCGCCACTATCCCCGCCACCAGCGCCGCGTGGGCGTACTCCAGGAAGGCCACGCGGACCCCCGACGCCCGGGCTACCTCCGGGCTCACCGCCGTCAGCGCCAGGCGGTTGAAGAAAATGGCCGAGAAGGCCACCGCCACGATCAGCGCGCCGAAGGCCAGGTACACCTCTCCCTCGGTGAGCGCCAGGATGTCGCCGTAGATGTAGGTCAGCATCTCCCGCCCCAGCCCCCGAAACGCGCTCAACAGGGCAATCCCCAGGGCCATCACCGCGGAGAAGACCACCCCCACGGTCGCGTCGCCGGAGAGGCGTCCCCGCCGCCGGAGCGCCGTGATTCCCAGTCCGACGAGGACGGCGAACCCGACGAGGCCGACGTAGGGCGAGACGCCGGCCAAGAGGCCCACCGCCACCCCGGCGAAGCTGGAGTGGCTGACCGCGTTGGTGAAGAAGCTCATCCGGTGCCCCAGCACGCCGACGCCGACGATGCCGCAGGCGGCGGCGAGGAAGAGTCCGCCCACCAGGGCGCGGTTCAGGAAAGACGCCCCGGCCAGGGCCTGGGGGAGCAGGTGGTTCAGCAACTGGTAGAGCGGCTCGAACATCGCGGGCGGCTTGGTTTTATTCCGGAAAGGGTTCGTTACTCGACACCCCGGGGGGTATAGTTACCTTTATCCCTCTTTGGGGTGGTGGTCGTGGAGGAAGAGGCTGGAGTCCCGGCCGTACATGGCGGCGATGGTCTCGGCCGAGATGGTCTCGCTGGCGCATCCCACCCCCATCAGGCGCCGGTTGAGGCAGACGACCCGCCGGGCGTGGGCGGAGACGACGGAGAGGTCGTGGCTGACCAGGACGGTTGTCAGGCCGCGCTCCTCGGTGAGCTCGGCCAGGAGCGCGGCGAAGAGCTCGCCCCCGACCGCGTCTATCCCGGAGGCCGGCTCGTCCAGCAGCAGTATGTCCGGGCCGCCGTTCCTCCCCGCCAGGGCCGCCGCCAGGAGCACCCGCTGGCGCTCCCCGCCGGAGAGGACGCCCAGGGGCCGATCGGCCAGATTCTCCGCCCGCATGGCCCCGAGCTGGTGCCGCGCTTCGTCGCGGGCCGAACGACGACGACCGAGCCATAACGGCCGACGTTGGAGCTTGAGGAGGAGGAAATCCATCACCGTCAGCGGCGAACCTTCGTCCACCCCGAGCGCCTGGGGGACGTAACCGAAGCTCGGGCGGTTTTTGAACCCGGGGAACGTCACCCGCCCCTCGTAGGGTACGAGCCCTAAAATCGCCTTGAGCAGCGTGGTCTTGCCGGCGCCGTTGGGCCCGATGACCGCGGTGATGACCCCGGCCGGGACGTCGGCGGTGACGTCTTCCAGGACGACGCGGTTGCCCAGGCGGACCGTGATGTTCGCCAGGCGGACGGCCGGTATTTCCTCCGTCGCGGGCTCGGGCATCATCCCCCCAGGGCGGCGTCGAGGTTCTCCAGGTTGTGCTCCATGACGTCAATGAAATGTCCGGGGTCGGTGCCGCCGGTGGTGCACGGGTCCAGGGTGTAAACCGGGACCCCCGCGTCCCGGGCGACGCTACGCGCCGGTCCCTCGGGGTAGCCGGGTTCGACGAAGACCGCGGCCGCGCCTCCGTTGCGAATCATTTCCACCAGCCGGAGCATCTCCCCGGCCGAGGGGGAGGCGCCCGGCGTGAGCATGACCACGCCGGCGATTTCCAGGCCCAGGTCCCGGGCCAGGTAACCGAAGGCGTCGTGGTTGGTGACGATGGCGCGGTTCGGCCACCCGTGGGCGGTGTCCCGCATTTTCTCGTTTATAGATTCGAGACGGCCGATGAACTCCGCCGCGTTGGCGCGGTAGGCGTCGGCGTGGGCCGGGTCCGTTTCCGTCAGCGCGTCGCGGATGTTTTCCGTCATCCGCACGGCGTTGCGGGGGGAGACCCAGAGATGGGGATCCCACTGCCCGTGCTCTTCACCGTGCGCTTCTCCTGGATGCTCGTGGAAGGTGAGCGGCAGGGGCTCGATGCCTTCCCCCGCCGTCACGATTTTTATCCCATCGGGCAGCTCGGTCAGGGCGTCCCGAAGGAATCCCTCGAGGCCCAGGCCGTTGAGGATTACCAGGTCGGCGCGGTTGAGTTTTAAAAGATCCCCGGGGACGAGCTGGTAGTTGTGGACGTCGCCGGCCTCGGGATTAATCAGGAGTTCTACTTCGACATTTTTTACATTACCCACTACATTTTCCGTAAGAAGGTAAACAGGCAAGAAGCTAGCCACTACAGTGATATCTGCCTCGCCCTCGACAACCTCCCCCACACCGCAGGCGAGGAGGATGGTCGAAAGGATGGCCGTGAAACAGGCGCGGAGTCTCATTTTCCCTCGGCCTCCGGCTCTTCGGAAAAGTGTGCTTTCGAGCAGCCCGGGCAGAGGCCGCTCAGGTTAAGCTCTATCCCGTCCACCACGTACCGCAACGGCAGGGCGGGTCGGGGGACGGGGACGGTCTCGAGGCAGGTGGTTATCCCGCAGGCGTCGCAGGTGAAGTGGGCGTGGGCGTGGCCCGAGACGCCGTAACGCGTCGCCGCCCCCGTGGTTATCCGCCGCAGAAGCCCGGATTCGGCGAGGTCGCCCAGCACCCGATAAAGGGTGACGCGGTCGAGCCTGGGCTCCAGCCGCTGTTCGATCTCCGCGTGGCTCAACGGTCGGTCGCCGGCGAGGATGATGTCCAGGGTCCGCAGGCGCGGGTCGGTGCAGCGCAGGCCCTTTTTTTTAAGCAGCGCCCCGGCGGTT
>MFAF01000119.1:12270-19550 GCA_001774505.1 Candidatus Coatesbacteria bacterium RBG_13_66_14
CGCTGGATTCGTAGATTACCCTTAAGTTCTAGTCGGCGGGAAGCCCGACCCTCGGAGTGTAACGCAACATTGTTGCAGATGCAAGTGAATTGCTTCTTGTGCGGTTGACAACGCGGAGCCCCGCCGGTAGGATTAGCCCGCCCGAGTACACACCGGCGCGCAGCCGAGACATCCCCCAACCTCTTTTTCGCGGAAGTCGTCATGCCCCACCCCATCCAGCGGTTCAAGGAGTGGTTCGGGAGTCTCTCCCCTGCCAGGAAGTGGATCTACCCGATCGTCACGGTGCTCCTGGTCGGCGGAATCACCGTCGGCCTGGTCATCATTCTGTCCGTTCCCCCCGAGGCGGGGCGGCTGGTGCCCGAGGGGGTGGAGATAGTCGAGGCGAAGCTCCCCGACCCCGTGCAGTTGACCGTGGGGGAGGGCAACGACGGCTCGCCGGCCGTCTCGCCGGACGGCGCTCTGGTGGCCTTCGCCTCCGACCGGAGCGGCAACCTCGACCTGTACGTCATGCCCGTCGCCGGGGGCGAGTTGCGCCAGCTCACCCACTCCACCTCGGACGAAAAGGACCCCCACTTCTCACCCGACGGCTCCTCCCTGGTCTACGTCTCGCGGATCGAAGGCGACTACGACGTCTGGGTGATGGACGCCCGGGGCGGAGGTGAACTGCGGCTGACCCACCACGAGGGGGACGAGGCGGAGCCACGGTGGAGCCCGATCCAGTTTCAGAGCGACACCCTCTACTACCGCGTCCTCTACGGTTCCGCGGAGGGGCCGTTCACCGTCCGCGAGGACGGTTCGGACAGGCAGTCCGTGGCGCTCCCAGTCGAAGGAGCTTCCCACCTGCGCTGGACGCCCCACGGCCTCGGCGTGCTGGGGGAGGCGGAGACCGACGAGGGGATAGCCGTGGTGGCCACGGGGCTGGAGGGTATTTTCCCCATCGAGGGGGTTCACGGCCGCCAACCGCTGCTCTCCCCGAACATGACGGGCCTTCTGTTCATCGGCAGCCTGAACGGCAACCACCGCATCTACTACTACGAGCCCTCCCGCGGTCGGCTCCTCAAGCTCGACCCCCTTTCCGAGCCCGGCGAGCTGGCCTGGGCGCCCGACGGTTCCGGCTTCTTCTACACCGACCTGGTTGACGGCTTCAGCAAGATTTTCTACCAGCCGCTCCCCCTGCCGCTCTCCGACGTGGCGAACCTCTGGCAGTACGACCTGCGGCCCGAGCAGCTCGACGCCCTCGAGCGGAGCTCGCTGATTTACGGCGACCGCCGCTGGCCCCTCTTCGACCAGCCTTACCTGGACGAGTACCCGGGAGATGTCGTCTTCGCCTCCTCCTACACCCGGCCGATCTACGTCACCGCCGACGCCGTCGCGGAGCTGACCGACTACTATCTCGATTTCCTCCTGCTGGCTCTGGAGGAGGATACGGCGCGCCTGGAGCTCGTCAACTTCTACTTCGCCCTCGACGCCCGGCTGAAGCAGGAGATACACCAGCTCGAGGAGGCCCGCTCCTACGCCATGGCCAACCCCGAGTCGCTCCTGGTGGCCCAGGTAGGCGGCGTGGAGGCCTACGACGTTCTGATGGACCACCTCCGCTTTCTCGCCTCCTACGTCGAGGTGGGGGGCGAGCTCCTGGTCCCGGCAAACGTCGTGCGCGCCGAAATCACGGATCCCGACGCCTTCCAGGCCGCCACGGCCATCCGGGGCGGGGCGGGCCTGGCCCCCATCGTCAGCCGGGGGAGCGACAACTACCCCGCCGAGTCCTTCCAGGCGCCCGATTGGGTGCGGCGGACCAGCGAGTTGGCCGCCGGGTTCTGCCGCGGCTACAACTGGGCCAGCCGCGTCAAGTTCCGCCTGACCGACCGGGATCAGGCCCTCGAGGCGCTGATTCTCACCTACCTTCTCGGTTCCGGCGAGCTGCGCTCCAGGTGGAGCCGCCTCGACGACGCCTTCGCCTTCCAGTTCGGCGAGGCCGACGACTTCGACATGGATACCCTGGACGACCTGATGCGCGAGTCCTACGGCGCCGACGTCACCCTAGCCGAACTGGCCGATCCCGAGGGGCTGGACCGCTTCACGGAGGCCGTGGCCGGGCTTCAGGCCAAAATCACCGAGGACAAGCCCGAGGAGGCCGAGAAAGAGCCGACCTTCGCCCTCTTCGCCGAGCGTGCGTGGCCGCTGGAGGCCTACCTGGCCGCTCTGCGAAGCCCCGCCGTCGGGACGGTCGGGACGCGCCGCGCGAGCGCGGGCCTGTTAGACATCGCCGCCGCCGACGGGAGCGAGGCGGCCTGGGGGCAGCTCTTCGACGCGCAGGGGGAAGGCGGCTACGCGGGCTTCGAAGAGGCGCTGAACGCGGTCAAGGCCGATCTGCGGCGGCACGATGACGGGCTCTTCTACGGCTGGATGCGCGCCCTGCGTCCGTTCCTCGCCTCGCCGGAGCCGCCGGAGGGAGAGGAATCCGATCCGGCGGCGGGTATCGCCGCCCTTCGCGCCGCCTACGTGTTCTGCGGCGGACTCCTGGCGCTGACGACGGAGCCGGTGGCCTTCGAGAGCGAGCCCGCGGCGCCCTTCTCTACCGGTACGACCGGCGAGACGCCAGCTCTCCCCCTGCCGTACGTGTACGTCGAGCCCTGCCCGGAGCTCTTCGAGCGTCTGGCGGGGCTGGTCAAGAGCCAGCACGACCTGTTGCGCGAGACGGGGCTCTTCCCCGAGTTCGCCCCCCTGGCCGGGAGCGAGGCGCTGGCCGCGGCCCAGGCGGCCGAGCTGGCCCGCCAGCGGGAAAATCTCACGGCCGAGGAGCTCCTGGAGGAGGCGCCTCCCGCCGAGGAGGCCCTCGTCCTCAGCGGGATTCGCGTGGAGGACGTGTACCGCCGGTTCTACGACTTCCTGACCCGCCTGGGAACCATCGCCCGCCAGCAGGTCTCCGGCGTGCCCCTCACCCCCGATGACCAGTACTACCTCCTCCGGTTCGGCCAGTTGATGCGCGAGCTCACCCGGGACACCTTCCGCCAGGGTTCTCTGGGGTGCTCGCCGGGAACCACCTGCGCCCGGGTCGCCAACTTCGAGGCCGACGAAGGGTATCTGGCTCTGGGGCTGGGCGAGGCCGAGGAGCTGCTGCGGATCGTGCCCCGTCCCGGGGGCGGCCGCCTGCTCGTGGTCGGCGCCGCTTACGGGTATTACGAGATGGGGCGCCGGACGCCCATGGTCCTCTCCGACTGGCTGAATCAGGTGACGGCCGAACCGTCTCCGATCCGCCCGGGGTGGACCGCCTCCTTCGCCCCCGAAACCGGTTCCGGGATGAACGGGACGGAGAACGTCCCGAACGAGCCGAAGGGGTAAGACATGCGCCGCGGTTTCGTCTTCCTCCTCATTTTGACCACCACGGTCCTGGCCGAGGCCGTCGAATCGGCCTCCGGCGAGGAGCTGGCCTATCTGGCCCAGGAGCTGGGCTGGGCGGGGAGCGTCCCGGAACGACTCGAGCTTCTGGCGCAGATCCAGGCCGAGCTGGAGGGGAGGGCCCCCGGAACGGTCACGCCGGGCGGGTTGTACGCCGCCGTGGCGGCCGAGGCGAGCGATCCCGATGTCGCCCTGCGGCGGCTGGCCGTCACGCTTCTCGGCCTGTTGGGCGATGACCGCTGCGTGGCTTTTTTCGCCAACAACGCCGCCGATGAGAATGATTACGAGGTCCGGCGCCGGATCGTCGGGGCGCTGGGCCGCTACACGGGTGAAGAGCCGGCCGACGCCATCGGCTTCCTCGTGGATACCTGGCGCTCGGACGATTACAGGCTGCAAGAGCTGGCCCTCTCCTCCTGGAAGAGCACCGGCGGATCTCTGCCCGCCCTGGCCGACCGCGCCGTCCTGCTGCTCGAGAAGGATCCCTACCCGCAGGTGCGGACGGCCGCCGCGGAGGCGCTCGTCGGTATCGAGGCCGTCCGCGGGCGCTACGACTATTACGGGCGGGTGTACGAGGTGTACCGGAATGAGGCCGATCCCGGGGTGAAGGGCGCCCTCTTGAGCGTGTTGGGCTTCACCGGCGTCCCCGAATCCCTGCCGGTCCTCTCCGAGGCCCTGAAGGACCCCGCGCTGTTTCGCGCCGCCATCGCCGGGCTCGGCTACACGGACGCCGACGAGAGCCGGCGGCTTCTGCGTAACGCTTTCTGGAACGGCGAAGCGGCCAACGAGGACCGCCTGGACGTCCTCGAGTCCCTCGCCCGCCTGGCGGACGACGAGGCCGCCGAAATGGCGGAATGGCTCTTGAAGAACGACCCATCCGGCGACGAGACCGAGGTGCTGGCGGCCCTCACTCTCCACCCCGACCCCGCCGGAATCGGTATGGTGGCAGATTTCCTCGACCGTGAACCGCCGCCACCCACTGATCAATTGATCGCCGCCTGTAACCTGCTGGGACGGATGGCCGTCACGGCCGAGGCCGCCGGGGAGATGCGCCGGTCCGACGACGCGCTCCGGGCCATGCAGGGGCTCTATACCGGGGCGTTCGACGGCGCGGTGTACGACGCGGCGACCGCGGCCCTCATCGGGGTGGTGGACGACGCGTCCCGGCTCGAACCGCCGGTCGCCATGCTGAGGCGGGTCGAGTACGCCGACGCCCTCGGCGCCCTGGGCGACCTCTACGCCGCGAAGGGCGACGCCGGAACCGAGGGGGAGCTCCTGGAATACCTCGGTGAGGAGCCGCCCCCGGCGAAATGCCTGGTCGTCATCGAGACGCTCGGAAGGCTGGGTTATTCGGGCGCGGTTCCCCTCCTGTCCATCTACGCCCGGGAGACGAGGCCGGGCACGGTCGAGACCTCGTCGGCCGCCCTGCGGGCCCTGGGGCGTATCGGCGACCGCCGCGCCGCGCCGGTCTTCGCCGAGGTGCTGGAGGATCCCGCCGCCGTGCCGACCAGGCTGACCGCCGCCGCCGAGGCCGCCGTGGAAGCCGGCGACCCGAGCCTGGTCTACCCCCTGATGGAGCTTCTGGAGCGGGGGGAGAATTGGGAGACGCGGGCCGCCGCCGCCCGAGCCCTGGGCGTTCTAGGGGTTCCGGAGGCGCTCGCCGCCGTGGGACGGGCCATGGCCACGGATCCCAGCAAAACCGTCCGCGGGGAATCTTTCCTGGCCTACTGCCGCCTGACCGGCGAAGAAGGGCTCCCGCTCCTGTTCACCTTCCTCGCCGGGCACGACATCGGCCTGGACGACGAGGCGATGGGCGCGCTCGGCGGCCTCTTCGACCGGCTCGGCGGGGAGACGGTCCAGGGGCTTCTGGCCCACCCCGAGCCCGAGGCGCGCCGGCTCACGGTTTGGTATCTGGCCCGGCGGGGGGAGCCCGGTGACCGGGTGCTCGTCGAGACGGCCCTGGGCGACATCAACCTCCTGGTCAACGAGGCCGCCGCCGAGGGGCTCGGGCTCATGGGCGATCCCGCCTCCGCCCCGGTCCTGTTGGCCGCCTTCAAGGAGACCTTCGAGCCCTACTACGCCTCCCGCAAGGACTTGAGCTTCAACGAACGCAACGTGAACATCTTGCGGCGGACCATCGAGGACGCCTTCTTCGCCCTGGGCGTGGACCCGGGCACCGTCACCGCGGGGACGGTCACCCACGTCGAAGAGGCAGAGGTCGTCGAGGAGAAACAGCCCGAGCGGATGAGGGTCGCCGCCGACGCCCTGCGCCTGCGCGACGCCCCCTCCACCGCCACCGGCGTGAAGATCGGCCTGCTCTCCGCGGGCGAGGTGGTGGAGGTGCTGGAGGTCTCCGGCGACTGGGCCCGGGTCCGCACCGCCGCAGACGTGATCGGCTGGGCCTGCATCCAACTCGAGGGCGAGACGTTCCTCGTCCCCACCGACGAGCCGCTGGTCCCCGAGGAGATTCCCGAGGAGCCAGATACGCCCGACGCGGAGTAGCTCCGTTTCTCGCCATAAAAAAAGCGGACCCGTGGGGGTCCGCCTTGTTTTACGCCGATGGGGGGGTCACTTCCGCGCGCCCTCGGGCTGGTTGAAGATGAAGTACACCAGCACGGTGCGCACCGCATCGTCGAGCTGGGCCTCGTTGTGGAAGGTGGTGTAGCCCACCTTCCCCTCGCCGTAGGAGAAGTCCACCATCAGCGGCGAGTCGTCCAGCGAGCCGCCGTAGTAAGTGACGTCGCCCTGGATGAGGACCTCGGTCCCCGGTCCCGCCTCCTCGATGACCACCCAACTGGGCAGGTCGTAGTAGATGTTCACGGTGTCGCTGCCCAGGTAGTCCTCCAGCTCCTGGCGCATGACCTCGCCGGTGACGGAGCCCTCATCACCCCACCAGGGTCCAGCCCCGTCCTCGTCCAGGAACTCGACGGCGTTGGGCCAGACCGCCTCGATGTACTCCCACTCCCAGTCCGAGGCGTAGAGGTAGCCGCCCTCGTCAACGAACCGCTCCAGGTTGGCGATGACGTCGGCGTCGCCGGCCCACTCGGTGTCGGAGCCGCAGTTAAGGAAGAGCATCTGCAGGGGGTCCAGGTTGCCCCAGTCGGCGAGGTCGGCGTCGGTGAGCGAGGTGTAGCCGTAGCCCAGCTCCTCGAGAATCTCCTCGATGGAATCGAAGGCGCCCGGAACGACGGCGATTTCGCTGCTGTCTATCTCGAGATCGAGCTTGACGTCGTTGTCGAAGTCGTCGGGGATGTCCACGTCAACCCCGGCGTGGAAGCCGCCCCTGGAGGCCTCCAAAAGGGCGCCGCCGTCGGGCAGCTCCAGGTCGAAGACGAACTTGCCCTCGGTGTCGGAGGTAGTCGTGTAATCCGCGGCGAGCGCGTCATAGTACGTCAGCTCGACCAGCGCCCCGGCCACCGGGGTCTCGCCGTCCGCGGCGTAAACGTAGCCGGAGAGGTGGTCGGGGTCGAAGCTGCCGCCGCCCCCGTCTGGGCCGGTCGTTGCGCAGCCCGTGAACAGTAAAAAGACCGCCAGAAGCGGTGCCGCCAGCTTGAGCATGATTTTCCTCCAGGTTTGTGAGGTTGAGCGTATTGCGTAAGTATATACACTTGCCCTGGTGTTTTCGAGGCCGGCCCTACCCCCGGCCCTGGTCACGGTAGAACCGCTTCCACCAACGCTTGAACTCGCCGGACTTGATCTTCTCCCACCAGTCCCGGTTCTTTTTGTACCAGGCCACGGTCTCCCGGATTCCCTCGGCGAATTCGTGCTCCGGTTCCCAGCCCAGGGCCTTGATCTTGCCCGAGTCCAGGGCGTAGCGGTAGTCGTGGCCGGGGCGGTCGGGGACGTGCTTTAATAATTTCTTGTCGGCGCCCACGGCGTCCAGAATC
>MFAF01000120.1:0-1489 GCA_001774505.1 Candidatus Coatesbacteria bacterium RBG_13_66_14
ATGCCGAAAAGCTGCCCGATCCCATTCTCGAAGGCCTTTTTATCGGAGCCACGTCTCTGGAGGTCGAAGCCTCGCTCGAGGAGAACGGCTGGGAAACGGAGACCGAGTGGTACAACGACGAGACCGATCCGATTTTCCGCGTCCGAGGCGAGTCGGACAACCGGAAGCTGATCTACGATTACGACGTATACGGGCGGCTCTACTACATGACGTACCTCGAACAGTGGTTCTCTATCGGGGGATGCCACAAAGCGTTCTTGAACTGGCTCGAGTGGCTGAAAATGTACTACGGTGAGCCGACCGAGGAAAACGAGCACCAATCGTTCTGGTCCAACTCGGGCTACGAGATAAAGCTGTACGACAAGACTTACATCGCCGGCGAGAGCTCCACCCCCACGACCATGATCAGCATCTACCCGATCAGGGTGCCCTGAACCGTACCGGTCGCCGGTCAAAACCGTGATGGCGCGGCCTTGAGCGGAGCGAAATGGAGTAACGTCCTCAAGGAGGCAGGGGTTTAACCGAGCGAACCGAGTAGGGGCGGGGCTCTGTCCCCGCCCGCGGGCGACCGCAGAGGGTCGCCCCTACACGGCGAACCGAGCGAACCGAGCTATGCGAAGCAAACCGAGCTGCGCCCCCGGCGAACCGAGCAAACCGAGCTACTCGAAGCAAACATAGTTATACTCCTGGCATAAGGTCACGACACATCCTAGCAAAGGGGGGACAGGTGAGCAGACTCCCGTTGCTGATCGCGGTTATTTCCGCTCTCGCCTCGGCTAGCCGCGCCGGGGAGGAGATCCCCGTCTATCCCCTGGGCCTCGACCTGTCCAGTGAGACCACCTCGGAAGGGGTGGCCTCTCTGCTTCGGGAGGAGGGCTGGGATGTGTCAACCGCCGAGGACAGCCTGTCCCTCTCCGCGGAAAGGACCGGGGCGACACTGACCATGAGCTGGCTCGACGCGACTTACCTGAGGGATGTTACCTACACCGAGCCCTGGGACGACGCCTGGAATTGCAAAGAGCGTTTCGCCGAGTGGGTGGAATGGTTCAGGTTCATCAACGGGAAGCCCATGGTGGACACGGAGACGTTCCACTACTGGAACATCCCCGGCATGGAGGTGTGGTTCGAAATCACCGAAACCGGGGGCGGAGCGGCCACCCTGACCTGCAGCATCACCTTCCTCTAGGCGGCGACCTATGCGTTACGTGATGACTCTGTCGTGCCTGTTGCTGATCGCCGCGGCCCTGGGGTACTCCGACCCCTTCCTGCCGGCACTGCCGCTCGGCGCCGAGCCCGAAGCGGTCCGCGACGCGATGGGGGGGGCCGGTTGGGAAATCGAGCATTATAAAATCAACCCCGACGGGCGGGTGACGATTCGCGGCGGGAATCCGTCGGGGTGGCTCTTGTACTACTCCTACACGCCCGAAGGAGACCCCTTCAGCATCATCCTGGCCGAGGTGTGGACCGAGGAGGGCCTGCGCGACGAGAG
>MFAF01000120.1:1518-2983 GCA_001774505.1 Candidatus Coatesbacteria bacterium RBG_13_66_14
CCCAGTTCGGCGACCCCAAGACCGTCGAGAGCGCCTACGGCGACCTGTTGCGCTGGTCGAACGACTTCTGCACCGTCGAGCTGGACACCCACGCGCCCGAGTTCTACGTCGAGGGCTACCACACCCTGGTCGTCCTGGTGCTCTTCCAATAAAAAGACAAGGGGTTTAAACCCCTTGTTTTTCTGGCGAATCCCACGCGGACGGCCCGTTTTCTGTAAAGGCGGATAGCATGGCGACCAAGGTTCTGTTTGTGATTCCGGCCCTGCTGGTTGGCGCAATTTCCGCGTCGGCCGAAGCGGACGAGGTCTCCGGCGACCCCTTCCTGCCGGGGCTGGAACAGAGAGCACCCATCGAGATTGTCCGCGACGCCATGGAGGCCGCCGGCTGGATGATTGACATCTGCGTTGTCCACCCGGACGACTCCCGTTCATTATTCGCCGTGAACGAGGAGGGATGGCACCTGCGCTACGAGTACGGGCCCGACGACAGCCCGTTAAGCGCGATGCTGGTGGAGGAGTGGGGGGACGCGCCCGACCGGGCCGCGAGCTACGAGGCCTGGAAGAAAAAACTGGCCGCTCTATACGGGAAACCGAAACCGGAACCCAGCGCCTACGCCGACTACTACAACGAGACGCTCCTGTGGACCTGTGGCTCCACCACCCTCGAGCTCTACCTCGACGACCTCGACTTCTCCGAGGAGGGGGGTGTCCTCAACCTGGCCGTGCTGGCCTGCTTCGACTGACCCTTCCCCCCGAATCCACGGAAAGGACTCCCATGAGGTATCTGGGCGCGATAGCCGTTGTGGTGGCTTTACTCTCCGCGGTCCCCGCCTTGGCATTCGAGGACCCCTTCCTGCCGGACCTGGAACTGGGCGCCGCCCGCGAGACCGTCAAGCAAGCCCTCCAGGACGATGGCTACAAGCTCTCATGGGACGAGTGGTGCCTGTGGGGCACCCGGGACGACCTCTACGACATCGCCTACTGCTTCGGCGAGTACGGTGAGCTGAAATCCGTCGAGTACCACCAACGCTGCCCCGGCGACACCTGGAGCGACGTCTACTTCGAGTGGCGGGACCTTCTCGTGGACCTCTACGGACCGAAGGCGAGCGTGACCGACGACGAGGCCGACTACTGGTCCGCGGGAACGTTCGAAATCGCTATGAGCCTGAAGTACCTCGACGAGGCCGACGGCCTGGACCCCGTCCTCGAAATTCTTCTAACAGATTGACCGCCCTGACCCTCATCCTCGTCGCCGCGACCCCGATACCCTTCGCCGACGGTCCGCCCTGGGACGCAACCTATTCCGGCATGGGCGAGGCGCTCACCGCCGCGGGGTGGGAGGTCCGGGGCGACGGCGAAACGATTTTCGCCTTCTCGGGCCCATTCGAGCTCACCCTGCGCTGGGACGAGGACGGGTTCATGGCGGGGGTGAAGCTGGTCGAACGCTGGGGGGATGCGGGGGAAGG
>MFAF01000120.1:3021-3147 GCA_001774505.1 Candidatus Coatesbacteria bacterium RBG_13_66_14
CCGTAATACTATCCCTGGTCCTGCTCCTGGGTTATCAGGTCGGGGCGAATCCAGGACCCGAATACGAGCCCGAGTTCAATCCGGCACTCATCTTCTTTGGCCTGTTTCTCGGGAGCCTGGCGGCGG
>MFAF01000120.1:3228-3518 GCA_001774505.1 Candidatus Coatesbacteria bacterium RBG_13_66_14
GCGCACCACGGCCTACGGGGCCTGGCTCGACGTTTTAAAGGAAACCTTCGGCGAGCCGGAGGTCGTGGACTCCTTCCACCACTGGGAGACCGGAGGCTGGGTAGTGGACATCGGGGCGGACGACTACGATTTCGGCGACGGCTCCCCGGCTACCGTCGTCCTGATAACGATTACCCGGCTCCCCTAGACCGCGGACGGACTCGTGGAAGGGCTAGGGGTTTCAACCCCTTGTCTCAAGACGGACCCCGCTCCTTTACCAGGCTTAGAAGCGACGGAATCGGCTCGAAGCC
>MFAF01000120.1:3591-5227 GCA_001774505.1 Candidatus Coatesbacteria bacterium RBG_13_66_14
TTTTTATAAAGTTCCATCGCCGTGTACTTCACCGCCGTGGCGATGCCCCGTCCGCGCCAGGCCGGGACCGTGCCCGTGATGAGCGGCATGGCCGGCGCTCCCCTCCCACCGGTGAGCACCAGCCCCGTCACCCCCACGAACTCCTTCCCGTCCAGGGCGACGACGTAAGTGCCGGTGTCCATGGACGGACCCGCGAAAGCCTTCTTCCACTCCTCAAAGTCACGTTTGCGGTAGGGGACGGCGTGGGGCACGTCGGCCTCCGAGTCCTCGAAGATGCGCCACAGCCGCCGTTCCTTATCATTGTCGTTGATTTCGGCGTAGAGCCGGATTACAATTCCCTGTAGCTCGACGCGCCGGATGCGCTCGGAAAAATCCGCCGGCTTTTCGTACCGCGCGAGCGACCGGCGGAGGAAGAGGTCCTCGTGGGCGACGGCGAACCCTCTTCTGGATAGCATCGCCAGCGCCGCCTCCCGGTCCGCCCAGGTCTGCGCCAGGAGCTTTTTCCAGGCCAGGAACGCGAGTTGGCGTTCGAGCAGGTCCCACAGCGCGCGGCCGTGACCCCTCCCACGGTAATCCGGGTGGACGACGAGGCCGACCTGAAACGTCCCCAGCTCGGCGAAGACGCCGCCGACGATGGCGGCGGAGGCCATGAGGCGGCCGCCCTCCTCGCCGACGAAGCGCACCAGGAGCCGGTCCGGGGGTATGTTATCCTCTGCGTACCGGGCGATGGAAAGCGATGCGGGGAGGGGGTTCTCCAGGTTGGAAAGCTCCACCAGCGCGGGCAGGTCGTTAGCTCTGTATCGGCGAATTATCATCTAACAAACCTTCAAGTTTTGAACTAAGCTTTTCCAATTATACAAATTCAAAGCAGATGATTTTTATAATTAGTAATTTATCACGCGACTCTTTCTGGACAATTGCTGCAGCAATTGGATCTTTTACTACAGTTGGAACATTTATATTTATAATATTAAAATACCTAAAAGATAAACAAGACTATTTTTGGGATCAGTTTGATTTCTCTATACTAGAAGTTTCACGTAAATTAAATATAATAAAAAGTGAATTTCTTCGGAATGCCTACGAGAATAGTCCAGGGAAAACTGAAAAAGGATTTATTAACTTTATTAAACAATGTGCTATATGTTTTCAAGATATTATAGATGCACTTGGTAGTGCCCGCTATTTAAATTTACATTTAAAAATATCTATATTCATACTTATGTATGTTTTAAATCAAATACAAACTAACTTAGAAATTATTACACGGGAACCAACGAAGTGGAAAATGAAATATACAAAACTATTTCCCTATATAGATGAATATATGCAAAATATGTTATTATTTATAACAAATTATAGTAGAGATTTCACCCTTCTAACTCGAACTGAACTAATAGCTGAAAGAAAAAGACAAAGAAGATATTCAATACAAAAGGTTAAATGGGATTTTTCTGTGATAAATGATTATTTACAATCAGAAATGTATAAAGAATATATTTCGTATTTAATATTATGTTTATTTAATATAAACAAAATATTTAATAATCAGACACAGGAGTGTTAGCTTGCGCATCTTAGTCACCGGCGGGGCGGGGTTCATCGGCTCCAACTTCGTCCACCTCCTGCGGCGTGA
>MFAF01000121.1:0-5214 GCA_001774505.1 Candidatus Coatesbacteria bacterium RBG_13_66_14
GGAGGAAGACGACCCCCTGCCGCCGGGCCTCCTCGTACAGGGTTTCGTATCTGCCGTAGGTGCGCAGGTCGCGGAAGAGGTGGTAGCGGCGAATTCCGGGGTTCCGCTCGCCCAGCTTCAGCGAGGTGTGGACCGCCGCGGTGCAGCAGTAGCGCGAGCAATAAGTGTGGGGGTCCGGCAGGTCCTCGGAGGCCTTCTGCCGACTCCCAACGCAGTGGATGAAGACGACGTCCCCGGCGGTTATCTCCGCCGTCGGATCGGCCAGCCGCTCCTCCAGCTCCGGCAGGGGGACCACCCCGGGCGAGCCGTACCCGAACTCTCCGCTGCGGGGCGGGTAGAGATCGAAGCCGGTCGTAACGATGACGGCCCCGACGTTCAGGGTCATCGTTTCACCGGCGACGCGCACCTTGACCATGAAATCCCCCAGGGTGCCGCCCTTCTCGATCAGCTCGGCGTTGGTGAAGAGGGTCACGTTCTCCCGCTTTTTCACCCCGTCCACCAGCTCCCCGATGAGCTCACGGCCGTCCCGGTCGTTGGGGGACATGGCCCCCCAGCGGGCGGTCCAGCCACCCGGCTCCCGCTCGCGCTCGACGAGGAACACCTCGAGCCCCAGGTCCGCCAAAAGCGTCGCCGCGCGCAGACCGGCCACCCCGGCCCCGACCACCAGGACCCGAGGGCGCGTCTCGATACGCAGGGTTTCCAGGGGCCGGCTGTATAGGGTGCGGGCGATTCCGGCGCGCACAAGCCGGATGCCCTTTTCCGTTGCCGCCTCGCGGTCGTCGCGGTGGACCCAGGAGTCCTGCTCCCGCAGGTTGACCTGGGTGTAGCAGTAGGGGTTGAGCCCTGCGCGCCGGGCCATGCCCTGGAACGTGTAGGTGTGGAGCTTGGGCGAGCAGGAGGCGATAACCAGGCCGTCGAGCTTCTCGTTCTCGATATCCTCGATTATCTCCTGCTGGGCGGCGTCGGAGCAGGTGAACATATGGGTCCGGGCGACCGCTACCCCGGGCTCACCCTCCACAGCCTGGCGGACCTTCTCCACGTCCACGTAGTCGGAGATGTTGCCCCCGCAATAGCAGACGTAAACCCCGATCCTTCTCTCTTTCGGGCTCATCGTTTCTTCCGTATCCGTTCCACGTGGGCGGCGGCCAGGGCCGATGCCGCGCCGGCGTGGAGTATGCTGTCAGGTATATCGCGCGGTGACGAAGCGGCGCCGGCCACGTAAACCCCCTCGACGCTGGTCCGACCGGGATCCAGCTCCTCCTCCACCTCCCGGACGAACGCGAAGTCGTCCATCTCCAGGATCCCCTCCTTGAAGAGGGACAGCGCCTCGGGATTGGGCAACAGCCCCACCGAGAGGACGACGAGATCGTGCTCCGCCGTTTTCGTGCCCCCGGCGCCGGCAAAATCCTCGTAGAAGAGCTTCAGGTTTCCTTCATCCAGGGACTCGATGCGGCCGACCTTGCCCTTGACGAAGTACACACCCATCCCCCGCGCCTGCTCGTAGAACTCGTCATACCCCTTCCCGAAGGCGCGGATGTCTATATAATAGATTGTAATGTCGGCCAAGGGGAGGGCGCCCATTATCAACTGCGCCTGCTTGAGCGAGTACATGCAGCAGACGCGGGAGCACAGCGGCGTGCCCTCCTGGCGGTCCCGCGAGCCGGTGCACATCACGAAGGCGATGTTGTCGGGCTGCTTGCCGTCGGAGGGCCGGACCACATGGTTGAAGGGTCGGGTGGGCGAGAGCAGGCGGTCCATCTGCATGGCGGTGATGACGTTCGGGTGCTTCCCGTAGCCGTAGGTGAGCTTCCGGTGGGGGTCGTAGAGGTCAAAGCCGGTGGAAACGATTACCGAGCCCACCTCGAGGGTCTCCAGCCTTCCCTGGCGGGACAGGTCCACGGCGTCGGCGAGGCAGACGTTGACGCACTCCCGGCACTCGCTGCAACCGCCGCAGTCCAGACAACGGTTGGCGCTGTACCGGGCCTGGGCCTCGTCGAAGGTTTTCTGGAATTCTTCGAAGGTTTTGACCCGCTCGGCGGTGCTCAGCTCGGGATCGAGAATCGGGTCCCGCCGGGACACCCCCGCCGTGCGGCGCATCACCACGGAGCTCTCCACCACCGGCAGCCGGGTGTCGAAGGGAACATCCAGGGACTCCCCGCGCAGGTAGCGGGCGATGTAGAAGGCCGCCCTCCGGCCCTGCCCCATCGCCTCGTTGATCATGGAGGGACCGTTAACCGCGTCGCCACCGGCGAAGATGCGGGGGTCGCCCGTCTGGAGGGTTCGGCGGTTCACCCGGACCGTCTTGTCGGGGTTCAAGACCAGTTCCCCGGCGAAGGGTGTCGTGTTCGGGGAGAGCCCGACGGAGAGGACCGCGAGCACCGCCATGTCTATGGGAATCACGGTTTTTTGGCTCTCGTCGGTGGTGTACCCGGCCACGCCCCCCCGGGGATTGAACTGGATGGAGTCAACCTTCAGGCATTCCAGCCCCAGGCCCCCGTTCTCCAGGGTGACGACGCGGTTGATGGCCGTGGAGGGATAAACCTTGACGCCGTCGGCCTCCGCCTCGGAAACCTCCCAGGAGTGGGCCGGCATCTTCCCGCGGGGCTCCAGGCAAACCGTGGATACGTGGACCGCTCCCAGACGCAGCGCCGTTCGGGCCACGTCCATCGCCACGTTGCCGCCGCCGACGACGACCACCTGACGCCCCACCTCCGGGCGCTCGCCGGAGGCCACCTGGCGGAGGAAGCTCATGCAGTCCAGGACGTTGACGAACTCCTCCCCCTCGATGCCTATCATGTTCGGCGTGCCGGCACCCACGGCCACGAACACGGCGTCGTATCCCTTGCTCTTCAACGATACCGGGGAATCCACGCGGTGGCCCGTTTTTATCTCCACGCCGAGGGCGGTGATGTTCTTGATGTCCCGGTCCAGGACCTCCTTGGACAACCTGTAGGTGGGAATGGCATAGCGAAGCATGCCGCCGGCCTGTTCCTCGGCCTCGAAGATGGTTACGCGGTACCCCGCCCGGGCCAGGTGGTACGCCGCGGTGAGCCCGGCCGGGCCGGACCCTACCACCGCCACCTTCTCCTTGCGCATCTCCTCGGGCGGCCCGTACTCAGGCTCCGGGTGGGCGGCGTAGTAGCGGTCAACCATGAAACGCTTGATGGCTCGGATGGGGACCGGACCCTCGTACCCGCCGCGGGAGCACTCCGTCTCGCAGGGCGAGTAACAGGCGCGGGAGAGGCTGCCCGGCAGCGGTGCGTCTTCCATGTGCAAATGGAAGGCCTCATCGTATCTCCCGGCGCGGACCAGCGAGACGTAACCGTGCGCCTTGACCCCCGCGGGGCAGGTGTAGGTGCAGGGCGACAGCCCGCGGCGATCTATGACGGCCTTCTTCGGCACCGCCTGGGGGTAGGGGATATAGGCCGCCCGCCGGGGCGCCAGGCCGAAGTTGAACTCGTCCGATATGGAAACCGTACAGGCCGCCGCGCACTCGCCGCAGCCGGTGCAGGCGTCCTGGTCCACGAAAGTGGATTTGTGGTAGAGGCGGGCCAGGAAGCGACCGTCGCCGGAGGGGACGATCTCCTCGACCCGGCTGTAGGTGGCCAGGGTGATGTTGGGGTGATGCGCCGTAGCGGCCATCTTCGGCGTGGAGATGCAACTGGCGCAGTCCAGCGTGGGGAAGACCTTGCTCAACAGGACCATCTTCCCGCCGATGCTGGACTCCTTCTCCACCACCAGCACCTTGTAGCCCATATCCCCCAGGGTGAGGGCGGACTCCATGCCGGCGATGCCAGCGCCGACAATCAGGACGTCGTAATCCATCTTTAGTCTTTTATCCGGATTCCAGTTCGTTCAAGGTTTTGGAAAACTTCTCGATGTGCGAGACGAAGGACTCGGCGCAGACGCTGCAGATGGCCGCCATCTTCAGGCGACGGGGGTCGTACCCCTTCTCCTTGAGAAGCTCCTGAGCCGCGGAGAAAACGTTGGCCGTGCGGTTGGTGCAATCGGTGACGAAGGTGCAGTCCGTCCCGTCGGCGGCGATGAAAACGCCGTCGAAACCCGTCTCGACGGCGTAAAGCACCCAGTCCGGCCGGATGCCGCTGGAGCAGGGGACGTTGAGCACCGCCACCTCGGCGGGGTAATGCATGTGGGAGCCGCCCGCCAGGTCTATCCCCGGGTCGGAGATGTTGACGGTGGAGAAGACCAGTATCCGCGGTCCGGCGCCGTCGCCCGTATCCCCTTTAGCCACTACTTGCCCCGGCGGACGAAGATGCGCCAGAAACCGGCATCCTCGATGGTCCCCAGGTACTCGTGACCGACCTTCTTCGCCCAAAGCGGAAGGTCGCTGTTCGTGCTCTCGTCCGACGACAGGACCTCCATCACGCCCCCCATGGGCACCGAGGGGATGGCCCGCTTGGCTTCCAAGAGCGGGCCCGGGCACGCGGTCCCGCGCGCGTCAACCGCTTTGTCCACTTTCAGGCCCTTGAGCTCGCCGGTATCCATAAGTCTCCTTGACGAAATGGCGGTGCGGGTTAAAACGTGAGGACGACGTCCGCTTCCTCGGCATCGCTGACGAAGGTCGCCACGCCGCCGAACTCGACGCCGTCAATGAAATCGTCCTTGGTGACGCCGACGATGGGGAAGGCCGCCGAGCAGGCGATGAACTTCGCGCCGCCGTCCTGGAGCACCTTGATGAACTCGGGGAGTGTTTTGGGTGCGCCCGAGAGCTTGATCTTCTCTGCCCCACCCTTGCGGATGATGTTCAGACCGTTCATGGTGAAGAACAGGGTCAGCTCCATCTCCACGGCCAGGGCGCCCGAGCCCAGCATGAACGGGGGGAACGCCTTCTGGGGGTCGTCGGACCCGCAAAAAACCAGCATCTTAGCCACTTACTCCTCCTTGAGTGGACGGCATACGACAAGAGACCACGTGATTGCGCACGTACCCGGACTGAAATAAACCCGCTGTATTAAGGAGAACTGAATTCGGTGAGCTACCAGTGATTTGACCAGCAGCCGCAATATGTTAACATTATCATATTCGTATGTAAAGACATACTTATTCCGTTACCAGTTTTTTTAAGAACCTCACTGGTGGGGTTTTCTGCCTTTCGTATTACAGCTTCCCCTTGCCTCCCCGATTGAGGCGCGCCTACGGGTCAGGGAGGGGGTGTAGCTATCCCCTCCCCCCTCTGGGGGGAGGATTGGGAGG
>MFAF01000121.1:5223-5326 GCA_001774505.1 Candidatus Coatesbacteria bacterium RBG_13_66_14
CGGTCCCCTCCCCCCTCTGGGGAGAGGCGCGCCTAGGGCTAGGGTGAGGGGTGAAGCGGCCCCCTCTCCCTTCCAGGGAGGAGCATTCGCCCACGGGCTAGGG
>MFAF01000122.1:0-1133 GCA_001774505.1 Candidatus Coatesbacteria bacterium RBG_13_66_14
GCGGCGTCTCCCATCCCCAGTTCGCCGTTCAGGTCCAGGCAGCAGGTGGTCACCGTGCCGTCGGCCAGAATCACCATCTTGCTCCAGGTGTCCGGGCAGGGGCGCCGCTCCTGCGTCTTGTATTCGTAGGTCTTGAGGCCCTCGATCCCCGCGTACTCGGTGACGCGGGTAAAGTTGAGCCGATCCACCCTACCTTCCCAGAAGGCACGAAAACCGTCCACCTCGTGCTCGTTGAGCTTCGAGACGGCGTACTGTATGACCGTGGTGGGGCGGGGCCGATGACGGTCGGCCAGATCGAGGAAGCGGAGGATGTTGGCCCGCACCCGTTCCAAATCGCCCCCCCGGCGCACTTCGGCAAAAACCTCGGGGGTGACGCCGTCCACGGAAAAGATGATTGTTTTAAGACCCGCGTCGAGAAGCTCCCGGCCACGCTCTTCGGTCAAGACCATGGCGTTGGTGTTGATTTCGGGGGCGATCCCGTTCTCACGGGCAAAGGCGACCAACTCGGCCAGGCGCGGATGGCAGAGCGGGTCGCCGAAGAGGAACAGGCTGACCGATGGGACTCCCATTCCCGCGAGCTGGCGGATGACGCTCCGGAAAAGCCCCGAGTCCATCAAGGTCAGCCGGCGGGTGAGGCGGTCTCGGGGGCACATCACGCAGTCGAGGTTGCAGGTGTTGTTTATCTCTACGTGAACGTAGAAGGGGCGGGGGTAAGCACCGGTCAACTTCAGCGAGAGGAAATCGCGAAGACCGGTGAGGCGGTTGTAGAAGAAGGCGGCAACGCGTTTGGGCATCGGAGGGTGTCAGACGGTCAACGCCGGTCTGCTCTATGGGGGGACGATGACGAAGAGACGTTTTTTATCGAAAGAGAACTTATCCGCGGGGGTTACTCATGAATGGTCTAAACCGTCCCTCGCGGAACAGGGGTTCAGCGCCCTGCGCTGCTATAAAACCAAATTACTGATAAATGTATCGCTCGCGGCGGTTGTCCGGGAAAAACCTAAACCGCTCTCCGCGGAACAGCGATCCAACGCGCTGCGCTGAAACAAACAAGGTGATTTAATAAAGGCGTAGCTCGCGGCGGTTGCCTGCGAATCACTTGAACCGCCATCCGCGGAACAGGGTCCAGCATC
>MFAF01000122.1:1176-3441 GCA_001774505.1 Candidatus Coatesbacteria bacterium RBG_13_66_14
CACTGGAACCTAAATCCAGCGCGTATGCCAGTTCCGCCACTCTCGCACACCGGACAGCGGGGGAATCATCCCCCGCCGGGTTATTGCGCATATACAAATCCGCGCCCCACCGCTGCGGAGGGAAGGCTCACTCGCTGGCCCACTCGTCGAGGAAGCGGGCGATGAGCTCGCGCTCGTCCATCTCGATCTGCTTCTGCTCCTCGATGCTGACCCGCTTGAGGGTGTTGCTCTTGATTTGGCTGATGACGGAGCGGTGCTGGTCCATCAAGAGCTCCTTGAACTGGGCCAGAGCCTCGTCGGAATCCACGGCGCCGAGCCACTCGGTCTTGCGGCGATAGACGATGCCTCCCGCCACGAAGACCAGGGTGACGATGTAGGGGGAATCAGCGTCGCCGCGTGCCTCCGACTGGACGTGATACACCTCGCCGTCGAGCTCGATGTTGTCGTTGTGGCCGGGCAGGATCAAGAGGCCCTCCAGGATAATCACCATCCCGTCTCGATTATACTCGATGCCGCCGCTTTAAACTAGGGAAATGGGGCGGTCTCAGGCTAGGGGATCGAAGGGCTCGTCGTCGGAGGTGGGAAGCCCGACGGTCCACAACCCCCGCGCTTCCAGCTCCCGGGCGAGAATGCCGACCAGGTCGTCGCAGCCGGCGCCGCTCGAGGCCGACAGGGGCAGGACCGGCAGTCCCGTCGCCTCCCGCAACCTCTGTACGTGGACGGTCGCGCCGGGGAGGTCAATCTTGTTGGCGATGACCAGGGCGACCTTGGCGGCCAGCTCCGGGCTGTGCGTCTCCAGCTCGCCGAGCACGACGGTCAAATCCCCGACGGGGTCGCGCCCCTCGGAGCCCGCGGCATCCACCACCACGGCCACCATGCGGGTCCGCTCGATGTGGCGGAGGAAATCGTGCCCCAGACCGGCCCCCCCGCTGGCGCCGGCGATCAGGCCCGGTATGTCGGCCATCACGAAGGCCCTCTCACGGTCCAACTCGACCACGCCGAGGTGGGGCCCCAGGGTGGTGAAGGGGTAGGCGGCGATCTCGGGCCGGGCGTTGGTCAGCCGCGAGAGGATGGAGGATTTGCCGGCGTTGGGCATCCCGGCCAACCCCACGTCGGCGATGAGCTTGAGTTCCAGTTGCAGCTCGAAGCCTTCCCCCGCACCGCCGGGGGTGGAGATGCGCGGCGTCTGCCGGGTGGACGTGGCGAAGTGAACGTTGCCCTTGCCGCCGCGGCCGCCCCGGGCCACCAGAACCCGCTTGCCGTCCTCGTCGAGATCGGCCGTGAGGGCTTTCTCGGGCAGACGGTAAGCCTGGGTCCCCACGGGGCAGAAAACGACGAGGTCCTCCCCCGAGGCGCCCGTCCTCCTCTGTTTGGCGCCGGGCTTGCCGTCGGGGGCGAGATACCGCGGCCGGTAACGGAAACCTACGAGTGTGTTGAGCCCGTAGGTGCCCGCGAGGTAAACCGACCCGCCGCGTCCGCCGTCCCCGCCGTCGGGGCCGCCCCGGGGGACGTGCTTCTCCCGGCGGAAGCTGACGACGCCGTCGCCGCCGGATCCGCTGCAGACGTAAATCTTGGCTCTGTCTATGAACATGTGAAAAAAACCCCGCCCGGGGTTTTTTAAGAGAGTGTCTCGTTCATCTCAAACCGCACCCCGCGTCACCTGACCGTCACGGAGATGTAACGGCGGTCGCGGCGGCGGTAGTAATCCACCACGCCGTCGAAGAGGGCGAACACGGTGTTGTCCCTCCCCAGGCCGGCGCCGGGACCGGGAAAGAACTCCGTCCCCCGCTGCCGGACGAGGATGGACCCGCCGGTGACGAACTGTCCCGCGAAACGCTTGCACCCGAGGCGCTTGGACTCGGAATCGCGTCCGTTTCTGGAAGAGCCGCCCGCCTTCTTGTGAGCCATTGAATTCCCCCATTGGGTGCCGAATGTTTTCCGCGCCGTAGTTTAGCCGGACGCCGCGCGGATGTCAAGGGGTAAACCCCCGATCCCGCCGTCTCGACAGCCGCGATACCGGCTGCTATACTTTTTACGCCATCCGAACGAACCGGGTGCGATGAACGTCGGCCTCTGCGGGCTGCCCCAATCGGGCAAGACCACACTCTTCGACCTCCTGACCGGAGCGCGCCACGAGGCGCACCCCGGCAAGGTGGAGGTCAACGTCGAGGTCACGCCGGTGGCGGACGAGCGCCTGGATTGGCTCTGGTCCCTGGAGGGGAAGGGGAAGCTGACCCGGGCGCAGGTCACATACCTCGATGTGGC
>MFAF01000122.1:3530-8900 GCA_001774505.1 Candidatus Coatesbacteria bacterium RBG_13_66_14
GCGCCTTCGACGACCCCAACGTCCCCCACCCCGAGGGCTCCGTAAACCCGGCGCGGGATTTAGGGGTTTTCACGCTGGAGCTGGGCGTGGCCGACCTCGGCGCGGTTCAGACCCGTCTGGGGAGCGTGGGCAAGGGGGTGGACCGGGGCGACAGGCGGGCGATCGAACTGGCGGCCGCCGAGCGGGAGGCGCTGGAGCGGCTGGCTACGACGCTCGAGGGCGGCGAACCCGCCTCGTCCGTGGAGCTCACCCCCGCCGAGGTGGAACTCGTCCGCGGTCTGGGCCTCTTAACCCGCAAGCCGATGATCACGCTCCTGAGCGCGGATGCCGATGGGCGAAACCTGTCGGCGGACATCGAGCGATTGACCGGCGAGCCTCTCGTCGTCCACGGGAAGCTGGAGGGCGAGCTGGCCGGCCTGGAGCCGGAAGAGGCCGGGGTGATGCGGCGGGAGTTCGGCCTACCCGAAGACTGCGTTCGGCGTGTGGTCGGGGCCTGCTACGACTCCCTGGGCCTTTTGAGCTTCTTCACCACCAACGACAAGGAAACGCGGGCCTGGACACTCCCGCGCGGGGGTAAGGCCCTGGAGGCGGCGGCCTGCGTTCACTCGGACATTGCCCGCGGCTTCATCCGCGCCGAGGTGGCCCACTTCGAGGATCTAAGAGGGCACGGCTCCTTCGCCGAACTGAAGAAAAAGGGCCTCTACCACACCGAGGGCCGGGATTACATCGTCCGGGACGGCGACGTCATCCTCTTCCGTTTTTCCATATAGACGACGAGAATCAACGACCCAGCGCAGGAGGCACCCTTGAGCAAAACCGTGGCACAGGTGCTCGCCCAGGCCATCGAGGCCGAAATCACCGGCTTCACCACCTACCTGGAGTTCGCCCGTCAGACCAGGGACGAGACCGGCAAGAACATGTTCATCACCCTGGCCCGGGAGGAGGTGGACCACTACGAGATCCTGCGGCGGCAGTTCAACGACGCCTTCGCCGGGAAGCCCATCGAGCCCGGGGAAATTTCGCGGACGGAGATCGCGGAGCTTGTGCCCAAGCTCGATTCGGTGGCGAAGAGGACCGCCGGAGCAGAGGGCGCCAACGAGCTCCACGCCCTCAAGACGGCCATAGACCTGGAGCGGGCCGCCATAGATTACTACACCGAGTGGTCGGCGAAGGCCGACGACGCCACCGTCCGCGAGACGTTCAAGAACCTCGCCCAGATGGAGGAGGGCCACTTCGAGCTGCTTCGGTCCCAGTTCGATTACATCAACAACACCGGCCACTGGTTCGGCATCAACCAGTGGACGATGGAGGATTGACCGTTTGCGGGTTTATTTTAAAAAGGCGGGCCGGGCCCGCCTTTCGTTTAACGACTACGGCTTGAAATGGATGACCAGCACCACCGCCGCGGCCCACAACAAAACGTCCACTAAAAGCGAGAAATCCTTGGAGAGGATGGCCGAGGGGTTGCCGCCCAGCCGCCTCTGCTCCACGTCGTAGAGGTAACGGAAGACGCCGTAGAGGACGAAGGGGACGGTGTACACCAGCCCCTCGGTCCCGAACCGCTCCACGGTCGAGGGCCAGAGGGTGTAGAGGCTGTAGGCCACCACGGTGGCGGTGGTGACCACGGCGGACATCTGGTCCAAGAGGCGCGTGGAATACTCGCTCAGGGTCTTGCGGTGGCTCTCCGCACCCTCGGCCAGGGAATTGAGCTCGGCCCGGCGCTTCTCCAGGGCCAGGAAGAGCGCCAGGAAGAGCGTCACCGCCAGGAACCAGGGGGAGGACTTCAGTCCCGGCGAGAAGTCCACCAGCGCCTCCACGCCGCCGATGGCCCGCAGCACGAAGCCGAAGGCGACCAACAGGACGTCGAGGATGACCACCTTCTTGGCCCAGAAGCTGTAAACGAGGTTCAGGCCCAGGTAGATGGCGCCGACGATGAGGAAGCCCGGCGTAACCGTCCAGGCCGCCAGAAGCCCGCCGACGGCCAAAACAAGGGACCAGGAGTAGGCCAGCGGCCGGGACACAAGTCCCGAGGCGACCGGCCGGTTTTTCTTGTGAGGGTGCGAGCGGTCGCGCTCGGCGTCCACGGCGTCGTTGAGGGCGTAGACCGCCCCCGAGAGGAGGCAGAAGATGCCGAAGGCCGCCAGGGAGCGCAGGAGCGCCGCCGGGTTGGCGTAAAGCTGCGCGAACACGACGCCGGCGAAGACGACGACGTTCTTCAGCCACTGCTTGGGCCGCATCAACCGGATTAAACCGAAAATTTTCTGCATAGGTTCCTTCGGAACCAGTATAAACCAGTCAGTGGACCGCCGCTACATGGACTCGGGCGCGGAGATACCCAGCAGACCGAGCCCGTGGGCTAGGACTTTCCGCAACGCCCGCGAGAGCGCCAGCCGCGCCAGCGCCGTCCCCCGGTCCTCCACCAGCACCTTGACCTTCTTGTAGTACGGGTGGAAGAGGCCGGCCAGGCTGTGCAGGTAGGCGGTCACGCGCTGGGGGGCGTAGCTCGCCGCGGCGCCCGCGACGACGCCGGGGTAATAGACTATCTGCCGCAGAAGCTCGCGCTGGCGCTCCCCCGCGTCGTCGTCGGTGAAGAGGGGCGTCAAATCAACTTTTGCGAGTGAATCGTCGCCCAGCTCATCCTCGCGAAAACCCTCCTCACGGGCCACGGCGAAGATGCTCGCTATGCGCGCGTGGGCGTACTGGATGTAGTACGCCGGGTTCTCCGACGACTGCTGGACGGCCAGGTCCAGATCAAAATCCAGGTGCGCCTCGGGCGAGCGCTCGAGGAACATGTACCGCGCCACGTCCACACCGACCTCGTCCAGAAGCTCGTCCAGGGTGACGATGTTCCCCTGGCGCTTGCTCATGGAGACGATTTCTCCGCCGCGCTTGAGCGTCACCCAGCCGGAAATGAGCACTTCCAGCTTGTCCGGCGGGATGCCGGCGGCCTGGAGGCCGGCCTTGGTGGGGAGGATGTGGCCGTGGTGGTCCGGCCCCCAGATGTCTATCATCAGCTTGGCGTCTTCGTCCCCGCCGAGGCGCTCCCACTTGTCCAGGTGGTAGGCGATGTCGGTGAGGAGGTAGGTCGGCTTACCGTTGGAGCGGACGATGACGCGGTCCTTCTCGTCGCCGTAGTCGGTTGTTTTAAGCCAAACCGCGCCCTCATCATTAGAGGTTCCTCTACGTTCTAAGAGCAGTGAGTAGGTTTTTATAATTGAACCGACACAATTTTTTAGCTCTATTTCTGATGGTAGAATCCATTTTCTTATCACCGGCTTAAGATCGCTCTCGTATAGTGAATGCTCAAAGAAATACGAACGTATATTTGTGTTAAAGCGCGATATTGTTTTTGTTTGCAGAAAATGTTGCGAACTAACAATATAGCTTATAAGCTCAAGCAACATATCTTCATCTAACAGAATTTTGCCTACTTCTAATACACCTAGCGCTTCACGCGCTATATCTTTTTCAATTTGAATTGAAATTTCTTCTACTGTCTTTTCGTGATATTCCCCACTATTAGCCCATTCTCTTATACTATCATTTATTATCCAGCCAATCCGCTGTAAATGGTTAAGATTTTCTCTAATAACGCTTTTACTGAACTCAATAACCTGACTTCCCGCGTCGTTGACGTAGAACTCCTCGGTGACCTCGTGCCCCACGGCGCGGAGGATTTCTGCCAAGGCGCTGCCCAGGGCGGCGGCGCGGCCGTTCACCACCAACAGCGGCCCCGTCGGGTTGGCGCTCACGTACTCCAGATTGATTTTTAGCGGCTTCTCGGCGGTCCAGCGGAACGGCTCCTCTTCCATGAGGATGGATTTGACCGGCCCGGCCTGCGCCCCGGCGGAGAGGTGGAAGTTCAGGAAACCCGGACCGGCGACCTCGACGCGCTCGACCAGGTTCCCCAGCACCTTCCCAAGCTCGACGGCCAGCGCCTCGCCGATCTGGCGCGGGTTTTTCTTCAACGGACCCGCGAGCTGCAGCGCCAGGTTACAGGCGAAGTGCCCGAATTTCGGTTCCGCCGAGGGCGAGAGGTCGAAGGCGGGCGGGCCATCCGGGAGGTCGAAGAGCCTCCCGGCCGTTTGACCGATCATCGCCGACAGGCTTATCTGTAAATTATCTAAAGGCATATAGTTATTTGTGGTACGGGTGTCCTGTGATGATGGTGAAGGCGCGGTAGAGGCCCTCGACGACGACCAGGCGCGCCAGCTCGTGGGGTAGCGTCCAGGGGCCGAGGGAGAGGACCAGGTCCACCTTCATCAGGTCGAGACCGGCGGCGCCGCCGAGGATGACGTCCAGCCCCGGCTTCGTCCGCCGCGCCTCGTCGAGCCATTTCCCGAATTGCTCGCTGGTGAGCTGCCGACCGTTCGGATCCACCTGGACGGAGGCGAACCCCCCCGCGCGCTTGGCGGCCAGGGCCACGGCGGCCCGCCGACGGGCCCACTCCATTCCGCCCTTCTCCCCCTCCTTCAGGGGAGCCTCGCGCACCTGGACCAGATGAAAATTGCAGAAGCGGTTCAGGCGCTCGATGTAGAAATTGAGCCCCTCCCGGACGAAATCGCGCCGCGTCGGGGTAACGGTGAGCAGCCGGACGGTGAACATTTAAAGTCCCAGCTCCAACGCCGGCGCGTCGCCCCAGAGCCGCTCGAGGTCGTAGTACCGCCGCACCGGGCGACGGAAGATGTGCACCACCACGTCGAAGTAGTCCAACAGGACCCAGTTCCAGGTTTCGAGCCCCTCGCGGTGGAGCGGCTTGGCGCCGCGCGGGGCGAGGTCGCGCTCGATTCGCTCGCACAGAGCCCGGACGTGGTTCTCGGTGACGCCCGAGGCGATGACGAAGTAGTCGCTCATCGCCGCGATGCCCCGAAGGTCGAGGGCGACGACCTCCTCGGCCTTCCCCTCATCGAGGCAGAGCGCGATGAGACGGGCCAGTTCCTCTCCCTCGGGCGGTGTTTTCCGGGTGGTGGTCATTGTAAAGCCCGTTCCAGGGTCGCAATTTGGGCCAGGGCGTGCGGATGCACCTCGAGCCCCAGGCCGGCGACGAAACCGGTGGTGCTCTTCAGGCGCTTCACGAGGGCGGCGACGGGGTCGCGCCCGGCGGTTTCCCGCAGCTCTTCGACTCCCTCGTGCGCGCGGCCCGGCTCGACGGCGTCGGCCAGCATCAACGAGCACAGAAGCGGCGTCGGCGACGGGTGGCCGATGGTGTGGTATCGGACGGCGAAGAGGACGCCCGCGTCACGTAACCCCCCGTCGTGGGCGAACTGGGCCGCCAGGGCGGCATGGGCGAGCTTCCGGGGGTAGCGCGCCTCTATCTCATCCAGGGGGAAATCGGGCGTGGGGCCGAAGCCGTCGCGGTGAGAATCGTGC
>MFAF01000122.1:9148-11695 GCA_001774505.1 Candidatus Coatesbacteria bacterium RBG_13_66_14
CCCCGATCGCCTCGACGTCGGCCTCCTCGGTGCCGGCGGAATCGAGCACGAGCCCGTCCTCACCGACCACCACGGCGACCTTGACCTCTTTGACCTCGAGCAGGCGTTTCAGGATTTCAACGACCTCATTCACTGCTCGACTCCTTTGTCCTCTTCCTCTACCTCTTCGTCTTTCGGTCCGGCCATGCCGGAGAGCCAGCTCGAGAAGGTCTTGAAAGCGGGTTTATGGGTTTCTTCGATGGGAATAAACGGAGCCGTGTCCTTCACCGGTGGTATCTCCGGGGGCACCTCGTTCTCGGGCATCACCTCGACCGTCTCCGGCTCCACGAGGGCCAGCTCCTCGGTGTCGGGCGGCGGAGGCACGGGGACCTCGACCTTTATTTCAGGCTCGTCGCCGGCATGTCTCACCGGCTTACCCTCACCGGCCTTCGGCGTGACCGGGGTGGCCGCTTCTTTTTCGGCGACAGTTTTGCGAGGCTCATCCACGATGTCCAGGGACGCCGCCGGGGGGATGAAATCCAGGTCTATCTCCGTGGGTTCGACTGACGTGCCGGAGTCGGCCGGTTCCGCACCGGTCGCGGCAATCCCGGCGTCCGGGGGCGAAACGGCACCGTCGCCGCCTGCCCGGGATTCCGCCACCGGCAGAGCCTCGTCGGACTCCCCGGATGAGGGGAGGGATTCGGCCCGCATCACGTTCTCGAAGTCGAGGGTGTCCGACGGCTTCTCACCAACCTCCTCAACCTCGCCGGAAAGCGGCTCGGTGGGCGGTATTCTCGTGGCGGTGGATTCGATGTCTATCTCGATGACCTCGCCCTGGCTCCGCGAAAGGGCCTTGCCTTCCAGTTTCGCCAACTGTTGGGCCGCGGCGTCGTTGGACGGGTCGAGCTCGAGGATGCGGCGGTAGATGGTGGCCGCCTCGCCGAAGCGCCGCTGATGCAGCCTGACGTTGGCCATGGAGGAAAGGGCCACAAGGTTGTCCCGGTCCAGCCGCAGGATGTCCTCGAAGGTGGTCTCGGCCTTGGGGTAGTTGCCCAGGTCCAGGTAGCACTTGCCCAGAACTATCTTGGCGGGGATGTAATCGGGACGCCGGCCCATGCCCCGCTTGAGCACCGCGAAGGCTTCCTCGAAGAGGCCGCTCTTCCGGTAGGCGTCCGCCAGGGGCACGAAGGCCAGGGAATCGGGATCACGCGCCAGGAGCTGCGTGTAGCGCTCTATCTCCGGTCCGAGCTGAAAACGCTTGGCCATATCGGGAAACATCCCCCGGGGCAATTTTAACCGGAACCCATTGAAGTTTAGCCCGCTGACGTTTTTTAGTCAAGGGTCAGAATTGTAAGACGTTGCCCCACCGTGCTATACTGCTCCAATAACCTCTCAACCCAAACCGAGGACACCGATATGAGGTACATGCTGCTCTTCTGCCTGCTGACGGCCCTCGCCGCCCCGAGCGCGGCCCGGGAGGAGGTCACCTACGACCCCGGCGACGGAGAGGAAACGATTACGCCCGCAACCCCCGCCGCCGAGGGCAACTTCCACAAGCCCGGGGCCGTTTCCGCCGGGCTGATACTGGGCTACATGACCTGGCCCGTGAACAGCTACGGTCACGACGGCGGCGGCTTCCTGGCCGGTGTATCCGGCGCGTACTACTTCGTCGAAAACCTGGCGGCGAAGCTCGGCCTGGGGTTCGGTTTCGGCGAGTACACCACCATTATCCACGTGGACCTGGGAGCCCAGTACAACATCCCGGTGAGCGAGATGTTCACCGCCTTCCTGGGGGCGGGTCTCGCCCTGGACATGGGTTCCTGGAAGGCCTTCGATTACGCGGACCGAGGCGAGGACGATCCCGAAAGTGAGAACGACCCCGTCTATTCCGACGGCGACAAGACCAACGTGGGCTTCAACGTCAACGGAGGGATCGAGTTCTTTCTCATGGACTTCCTCGCGCTGCAGCCGACGACCTTCTTCGACTTCGCGGGCAGCGTCCATTGGGGCATCGGGCTGGGCGTGAGCTACTACTTCTAGGCCGGAGTGCCATGCCCCGGCGCACCTTCGTTATCCTTACCCTCCTCTTCACCGCGGTGGCGGCGGTGCCTTTCGCCGGTATCCGCGGCGGCGTGGAGGCCTACACCTGGCCATCCGGCGGCGGCTGGCGCTCGGCCTTCGGGCTGGAAATCTTCCTCGACAAGGACGGCGCCGCCCTCGAGTTCACCTACGGCGTCAATTTCGAGTTCAACACGGTGAACCGGATGACCCTGGGCATCGTCCGGTACTACGAGATAGCCCGCCGGCAGGCGCTGCGTTTCGGATTCGGCGCGGGGATGAGTTACCCCCTCACCCGGGATTGGTACAACTGGGACCTGCGCCTGGAGCACGCCTGGTGGGAGATGAACCTGGACGGCGGCTGGCGGTGGGAGTTCACACACGGCCTAGCGCTGTTGGCCGATGTGAAGCTCTCGGTGGGCGCCGGGCGTGAATTAATCGGCTGGCGCGTCGGGCAAATCGAGACCGGCGTGGGCCTGTCCGGCTGGCTGGGGCTGGTCGTGTATCCGT
>MFAF01000122.1:11802-20960 GCA_001774505.1 Candidatus Coatesbacteria bacterium RBG_13_66_14
CCGGGCATCGGCTTCTCCTCCTCGGGCTTGTCGGCCACCAGCGCTTCTGTGGTCAGCATGAGCCCGGCGATGGAGGCCGCGTTCTGCAGGGCGATGCGCGTGACCTTTGTCGGGTCCACGATGCCCAGCTTGTACATGTCGCCGTACTCGTTGGTGTAGGCATCGAAACCCGCGGAGCCCTTCTTGGCCTTGACCGTCTCGACGACGACCGCCCCCTCGACGCCGGCGTTGTCGGCGATGTGGTAGAGCGGCTTCTCCAGGGCCTTGCGGATGATGTCCACGCCGGTGGCCTCGTCGCCCTCGAGCTTGAGCCCGTCGAGTTTGGCCATGGCGCGCAGATAGGCGACGCCGCCTCCCGGGACGATGCCCTCCTCGACGGCGGCGCGGGTGGCGTGCAGGGCGTCCTCGACGCGGGCCTTCTTCTCCTTCATCTCGGTCTCGGTGGCCGCGCCGACCTTGATGACCGCCACGCCGCCGGCCAGCTTGGCCAGCCGCTCCTGGAGCTTCTCTTTGTCGTAGTCACTGGTTGTCTTTTCGATCTGGGCCTTGATGGTGTTGATCCGGCCCTCGATTTCACCCTGGGAGCCGGCGCCCTCTACGAGGGTCGTGTCGTCCTTGTCCACAGTGATGCGCTTGGCCTTACCCAGGTCGTTGAGCGTGGCGTTCTCGAGCTTCAGGCCCAGCTCCTCCGAGATGACCTGGCCGCCGGTGAGAATGGCGATGTCCTTGAGCATCTCCTTGCGGCGGTCGCCGAAGCCCGGGGCCTTGACCGCGCAGACCTTGAGCGTGCCGCGGATTTTGTTGACCACCAGGGTGGCCAGCGCCTCGCCCTCGACGTCCTCGGCGATGATGAGAAGCGGCCGGACCGACTGCGCCACCTTCTCCAGAAGCGGCAGCAGGTCCTTCATCGAGCTGATCTTCTTCTCGTGGATCAGCACGAGGGCGTCCTCCAGCACCGCCTCCATGCGCTCGGGGTCGGTGACGAAATAGGCCGAGAGGTAGCCGCGGTCGAACTGCATCCCCTCGACGAGGTCCAGGGTCGTCTCCATCCCCTTGGACTCCTCGACGGTGATGACGCCCTCCTTGCCCACCTTCTCCATGGCCTCGGCGATCTTCTGGCCGATTTCGGAGTCGTTGTTGGCGGAGATGGTGCCGACCTGCTCGATTTCACGGGAGTCGGCCACGTCGCGGGAAATTTCCTTCAGGCCCTCGATGACCGTCGCCACGGCCTTGTCAATCCCGCGCTTGAGGCTCATCGGGTTCGCCCCCGAGGTGACGTTGCGCATCCCCTCGCGGAAGATGGCCTCGGCGAGGACGGTGGCGGTGGTGGTCCCGTCGCCGGCCACGTCCGAGGTCTTGGAAGCTACCTCGCGGACCATCTGGGCGCCCATGTTCTTGAAAGGCTCCTCCAGCTCGATCTCCTTGGCGACGGTGACGCCGTCCTTGGTCACGGTGGGCGAGCCGAACTTACGGTCCAGGACGACGTTGCGCCCCCTGGGACCGAGGGTGGCCTTGACCGCCCGGGCGAGAATCGTCACGCCGTCGAGCATCTCTTTGCGGGCCGCCTCGGAAAATTCCAGGATCTTTGCCATCGGATGTCTCCTTAAAAAACGAAAAGTGTGTGAGGCAAGGGGTTTAAACCCCTTGTTTCTACTCGATGACGCCCAGGATGTCGTCCTCGCGCATGATGATGTACTCCTCGCCGTCTATCTTGACCTCGTTGCCGGAGTACTTGCCGAAGAGAACCTCCTGGCCCTTCTTCAGGCGCATGGGAAGGAGGTTGCCCTCCTCGGTGCGCTTGCCCTCGCCCAGCGAGACGACCTTCCCGCGCTGCGGTTTCTCCTTGGCCGTGTCGGGGATGATGATGCCGCCCGTGGTTTTCTCGGTCTCATCCTCGAGGCGCTTGACCAGAATGCGGTCTCCGAGAGGCTTGAACTTCATGGTCTCCTCCGCGAAAAGCTAAGGTTTGTAAGCGAGCCGAAAAACTGGATCGGGATAGTCCACCTGTCTGTTAAAGCAAGCAGCGTGCCAAAGGAAACCGACCGCCACGGGCCGTTTTACGGCGCACAGTCAGCGATTGCAAAGCGCCACCTTGACACCGCCGGGGGGGAGAGTGCCGTTTTGGCCTGGGGGGCAAGACAAGGGGTTTAAACCCCGTGTTTCTTTCTCGGCGGGAAGAGCCTCCGCGGCGGCGGATTTGTATAAACCTCGACCGCCGGGGAGGCTTTCGGCAGGAGCCGCCACCAGGCCAGTCCCAGCAGCATGAAGCCGACGAGGACCGCCCACTGGTTCGTCGTCAGCCCCAGCCAGAGGGCCTGCTTGTCGCTCCGGAGGAAGTCCATGACGAAGCGGATGGCCCCGTAGCCGAAGCCGTACACGAGGAAGGTCGCCCCCTGGCGCCTTTTTTTCCATAACTTCTCGAAGATGAGGAGCCCGAAGAAGAGGAGGAGATTCAGCCCCGACTCGATGAGCTGGGTCGGGATGAGCGGGACGCCCATCAGCCCGCAGACTGAATCGGGGTGGGTGAAGGTGACGCCCCACCAGGCGTGGGTGGGCTTGCCGTAGCAGCAGCCGGCGGAGAAGCATCCCTGGCGCCCCAGGGCCTGGGCCAGCGGCAGGGCCCCAGCCAGGGCGTCGGCCACTCCGAGGAATCCGATCCCCTCCTTGCGCCGGGAGACCAACCAGAGCGCCAGACCGCCCCCCAGCAGCCCGCCGGTGATGCTGATGTTGCTCCGGCCGAAGAGGAAGCCCAGGGGATCGGCCCAGAAATAGTCCAATCTAAGGAAGACGGTGAGCAGCTTGGCGCCGAGAAGGCCGGCGGCGATGACGATGACCGACAGGATGAGGACGTCGTCGAAGGGCAACCCCAGCATGCGCCTGCCGCGTCGGGCGAAGACCAACAGGCCGACGAGAAGCGCCAGCATGAACCAGACGCCGTACCATCGGATGTCGAAGGTCTCGCCGGTGAACGGGTTGGGTACGTCGCGCAGAAATACGGGGTACACGGCAGCCCCTCGCGCTCAAGTGGGCCGTTATCTTACCAGACGGACCTCGGCTTGTGAAGCGGGGCGGCAATACCCGTCCGCTTGCCCGCCTTTGTTGAAACTTATATAATCAGGCACCACACCGTCGAAGAGGGTTGCATGCCTCCTCACACCATCACCCGCCGGGTCCTCTACGCCGATACGGACCAGATGGGCATCGTGTACAACGTCAACTACCTCGTGTGGTTTGAGGCGGCGCGCACCGAGCTCCTCCGCGAGGCCGGACTCCCCTACGCCGAGATGGAGCGGCGGGGCTACTACCTCCCCGCGGTGGAAACGGGCGCCAGGTTCTTGAGTAGCGCGCGGTACGACGACCTGGCAGAAATCACCGCCGTGGTCGGCGAGCTCCGCCCGGCCAGCCTGCGCATTGACTACGAGATCCACCGCGACGGCGAGCTCCTGGTCACCGGCTTCACCCGGCACGCGGTGACGGACCGGGACGGCGCGCCCCAGCGTCCGCCGGCCTGGCTCACCGACGCCTTCAAACGGTGTCTTCCAACCTCGAAATAATGTTGAGCGAGTCCCGCTACATCTACCTGGACAACTCGGCCACGAGCTGGCCCAAACCGCCCGCCGTCGCGGAGGCCATGACCCGCTTTCTCGACGAGGAGGGCGGCTCGGCGGGGCGCGGCTCACACACCCGGGCCATCCACGCGGCCCAGACGGTCTTCGCGGCGCGGGAGGCGGCGGCCCGGCTCCTGGGTGTGACACAGCCGCAGCGCATCTGCCTGGGCCCCGGCGCCACCTGGGCCCTGAACCAGGCACTCTACGGCCTCCTGAAACCGGGGGACCGAGTCCTCGCCTGCGTCACCAACCACAACGCCGTGCGCCGGCCGCTCCTGGACCTGGCCCGCCGGGGGGTCATCGGGCTGGACTGGTTCGCGCCGGCCGATCACACCCGGCCCCACGATCCCGCCGACCTGGACCTCCTGCTCACCCTGAAGCGGCCGCGGATGCTCTGCCTGAACCACGTGTCCAACGTCCTGGGAACCGTCCAGCCGCTCGCCGAGCTCACGGCGGTCGCCCACGCGCACGGCGCCCTGGTCCTGGCCGACGTCGCCCAGGCCTCCGGCGCCGTCCCCCTCGATCTGGAAAGGTGGGGCGTGGACGCGGCCGCCTTCACCGGTCACAAGGGAATGCTGGGACCCCAGGGCACCGGCGGCCTGTACGCGGCCGCTGGCATCGAGCCGATCCCCCTTCTGCGCGGGGGAGGCGGGACGCCCACGTCCGAGGACATGCCCGAGGAGCTGCCCGAGAGGCTCGAGTGCGGCACCTACAACGTCGTCGGCCTGACCGGGCTCACCGCCGGCATCGGGTGGGTCCTCGACCGGGGCGTGGAGGAGCTGCACCGGCGGAAGGCCCGCCTGCTGGAGACGCTCCTGGACATCCTGGGCAAAAACGGAGCCCGCGTTCTCGGCCCGCCCGGCGTCACAGGCAGGGCCCCCCTCGTCTCGTTCACCATCCCGGGCCGGGACTCCAACCGGCTGGCCGCCGACCTCGAGGAGCGCGGCGGGATCCAGGTCCGCTCCGGCCTGCACTGCGCCCCGGGAGCGCACGAGCTGGCTGGCACCCGCGAGACCGGCGCCGTGCGGATCAGCCTCGGCCCCTTCAACACCGCCGAAGAGCTGGCGGTGCTCGATCAGACACTCCTTTCTTTGACCCGCCACTGAACCCAAACGTCCGCATCCACCCTATGCCGGCCCTCAGATGGGTTCAAGGTGGATGATTTTCTTGACAACCGAGAAGGACATTTTTTACAATTTAAGTAAACGCTTAAATAGAGACGCGACGAAGCGGCAACCTTTGAATCGGCACCTCCCTCCTCCCGACTCGGATTGGCGATGCCGTCCACTCACCAGATACCGACTCAGGAAGGGCGAGCCTTGCATTGCCCGCGTCTGAGGGCTTTTGTGACGGAAACAAACCCGGAGGATGGTTTGTCCCACCGTCCAGCTCATCACCCGCCCGGCGACGAGCCGTGCATAAACTCAACCCTCGGGACTACGGCTCCACGGGGATGAGGGTACGGGGCCTTTCTTCCCAGGAGGCGACCCGTTGATAAAGTTCGATATCATCGGCATGGAGGTTCACAGCTACGACCAACGGGAAAAGAATGTTCTTCACCAGGCCACCGGGTTCAAGATGCGGGTCATCCACCTCACGCCCGGAGGGGGTATGCCCGAATGCCGCATGGCTACCCACGTCGTCCTCGTGTGCGTGGAAGGCTGCGCGGAGGTGACCGCGGACGGGGAAAAGGTCGCGCTATCCCGTGGACAGTGCCTGGTTACCCCGCCGGCCACCCTCACGATGGAAAGCCAAACCGGCGCGCGGATACTGGGAATCCAGATCGCCGAGGGCGACTGATGTCGAATCCGGATAAAGCGGAACCGCGTTACACAACGACTCCCGCCATCGCCGTAGAGGGGTTGTCCAAGCGCTTCGGCAGCGTTCAGGCCGTTGCGGGTGTGGATTTCGAGGTCTCCCGGGGTGAGTTCTTCGGTTTCCTCGGGCCCAACGGAGCCGGCAAGACCACCACCATCAACATGCTGACGGGGCTCGCCCGCCCCGACGCCGGGACAATTTGCATTGCGGGCGTAGATTACACGAAGCAGCCCAAGGCGGCCCAACGTTTGATCGGCGTCGTAGGAGACGAGAGCAACCTCTACCCCGAACTGACGGGCTTCGAGAACCTCTGCTTCTGCGCCGCGCTCTACGGGATGCGCAAAAAAAAGCGCCTGGCTCGGGCCGGGGAACTCCTCGAAATGTTCGGCCTCAAGGAGGCGGCGGACCGCAAATTCGGCGGTTATTCCCGCGGCATGAAACGCAAGCTCACCATAGCCGCCGGCATCATCCACGACCCGCAAATCCTGTTTCTGGACGAGCCGACCACCGGCCTGGACGTCGCCAGCGCCCGACAGATACGTCAGCTCATCGCGGACCTCCACCGGGCGGGTACGACCATCTTCCTCACCACCCACTACATCGAGGAGGCCGAGCGGCTGTGCGAGCGCATCGCCTTCATCGTGGACGGACGGATCATCCGCACCGATACCATCGCTTCGCTGCTGCAACCTCTCCAGGGGAAGCAGGTAATGCTCTTCGAGGTCGAGCGTGACGGTCGGACTCTGTGCGGGAAGCTCGCCGCGGCGTTCGATAACCTCGCCTTCGATGCCTTTTCCGACGGGCGGATCCGCGCCGAGGCCGCCGGGCCGGTTCCCGTCGGTCCCCTGGTTCGGTTCATCGAGGAACAGGGCGTCACGGTGCTCGAGGCGCGTAGACAGCAGCCTTCCCTGGAGGATATCTTCGTGAAGATCACCGGGATCGAGACGGATGCGCTCCAAAGGGAGAAGGAGAAACCGGGGGGCAGCGCATGAAGCGATGGATCGCCATCTGGAACATCCTGAAGAAGGACATGAAGGCTTACTACCTCAAACCCCCGAACATCAGTTGGGGCTTGATCTTCCCGCTGGCCTGGACGGGTATGTATTTCATCAGGTCCGGGGGCGGACTGGAAGGGGTCCTCGAGCTTCTGCCCGGGGTGACGGCGATTTCCATCCTCTTCGGGACCACCTCGATGCTTGCGGTGACGGTTACCTTCGAGAAGAAGAACCGTTCCTTCGACCGGCTGCTCCTATCGCCCATCCCCCTGGAACTTTTAATGCTGGCGAAGACGGCCGGGGCGATCCTTTTCGGCATTGTCAACTCCTTCGTCCCGATTCTGATCGCAGCGTTCCTTACCGATCTGTCGGGCGCGGCATGGTCCGCGGCCGTACCCGCCATCCTCCTGTGTGCCGTTGTATCCACCCTTCTGGGGCTCTCCATTGCAACCGCCGTGAGTGAGGTTTTCGAGGCCCAGACGATCTCCAATTTCTTCCGCTTCCCCATGCTGTTCCTCTGCGGTCTCTTTTTCCCCATCGAGCAACTGCCGGTTTTTTTGCGTCCCCTGTCCTATGCGCTCCCCCTGACCTACGGAGCGGACATCCTGCACGGGGCGTTCTCCGGCGCCAACGTAATGTCCTACGCCCTCGATTTCTCGATACTGGTACTTTTCTGCGCGGCGCTTTTCGCCCTTAGTCTGTTCAGTATCCGCAGACGCTGGATCCTCTGACCCGACGGTCGCCCGGGACCGAGGAAACAAGCGAATTATGGCGTTCGCCTACTACACCTTCGGTTCGAACACCCGGACCATGATGGCCTACCGCTCGGCCGTCAGGATGGGGATCGAGGCGAAGCTCGTACCCAACCCGCCGGGAGACCCCGACTGCAGCATGGCGGTCCGCATCCCGGCCGAGAAACAGAACCTCGCCGAGGACACCTGGGCCGGGGCGGAAATCGCCTGGAAGGTCAAGGTGGTTGGATAGCGTCCGGAAGTTTTAAAAAAAAGCCGGGACCGCCAGCCTTTTTTTTTATGGAACAAGGGGTTTAAACCCCTTGTCTTCAATCAGCACCAGCCGCGTTCAGACCAGCCACGTACCCCGAGGACCAGGCCCACTGGAGGTTGAACCCCCCGCACTCCCCGCAGACATCGAGCACCTCGCCCGCGAAGAAGAGGCCGGGGTGTATCCGGCTCTCGAGGGTCTTCGGCTCCACCTCCGAGATGTCCACGCCGCCGAGCGTCGCCGCCGCCTCGTCCCACCCCAGGGTGCCGGTGCAGACCAGGGGGTACGCATTCAGGAGGCCGACCAGCCGCTCCCGCGTCTCCCTCGTCAAAACAGCGACGGGCTTACCAGGATCTATCCCTTGCTGGCGGAGTACCGCGGGGAGGACCTTCCGCGGCAGGACGCCTAAAAGAAGGTTTCCCAACTCGCGCCGGGGGTGCGCCTCGGACCGACTCTGCAAAAAGGCGGAAAGCTCCTCCCGCCCCATCTCGGGCACGAGGTCCAGCTCCAGGTCCAGCGGACCGTCCGCGAGCGCCAGGCCGATTTCCACGGAGAGCCCCAGGGCCAGCGGGCCGGAAACGCCGTAGTGGGCGAACATCAGCTCCGCGGGCCCCGCTATCAACCCAGACCGGGGAGCCCGTAAAACCGCCGTCACTTTCACGCCCTGGAGGAAATGGCCCAGATTTCCAGCGATTTTGAGCGGGACGATGGCCGGGGCCACCGGTGTCACCCGGTGACCCAGCTTCCCGGCCAGGGAAAAACCGTCACCGTCCGATCCGGTTTTGGGCGCCGAGCGGCCGCCCGTCGCCAGGACCACCGTTCGAGCGGACCATCTTCTTCCCCCCGCCCCCTCGACGACCCAGGGCGGGCCGGGGGTCAGCCCGGCGACCCGCGCATTGGCGACCATCTCGCCGCCCGCTTCCCGGTAGGCCAGCTCCAGGGAATCGGCCACGTCGGCCGCCGAGAAGGACCGGGGGTAGTAGTGGCCGTCCCCCTCGTCCACGCTTGGAACCCCGAGTTTCGCAAAAAAGGCCAGGGTGTCGGCGACAGGGAACCGTCTCAGGGCGCCGAAGCAGAAGCGCGGCTCGGCGCCGCGGTAATGCTCTATCCCGTCGGCCAGGGCGTTCGTCAGGTTGCAGCGGCCGTTCCCGGTGACGAGAATCTTGCGCCCCGGCCGGGGGCCGCGCTCCAGGATCAAAACCCGCGCGCCGCTCCGGGCCGCGGACAATCCCGCCGTCAGACCCGCCGCACCGCCTCCTACAACAACCACGTCGTAGGTCATCCCTTTATCACCGCCAGCGGTTCCAGGCGGACTATCCTTCTAGCCAGCCCCGCCCCTTCACAGACCGCCGCCACCTCGTGGACGTCCTTGTACGCCAGGGGGTGCTCCTCGTAGAGCGTGTCCCGCCCCTCCCAGCGGACGGTGACGCCCCGCTCGCCGAGCTCCTCGACCACCCGCCGTCCCCGGAGGGTCCGCACCGCCTCCTTGCGGCTCATCCGCCGACCGGCCCCGTGGCCCGTCGAGCCGAAGCTCTTCTCCATGACTCCGGGCATGCCGAGGAGCAGGTAGCTGGCCGTGCCCATGTCGCCGGGCAGAAGCACCGGCTGGCCCAAAGTGCGGAACCGCTCCGGCAGGTCGGGATGGCCGGCGGGAAAGGCCCGAGTCGCCCCCTTGCGGTGGACGAGAACCTTCCGCCTCCGCCCACCGACGGCGTGCTCCTCGAACTTCGCCACG
>MFAF01000122.1:20985-21229 GCA_001774505.1 Candidatus Coatesbacteria bacterium RBG_13_66_14
CCGGAGCTGCTTCAGGTAATCGTCGCAGACCTGGTGCCCCAGGCCGCGGCTGCCGCAGTGGATCATCACCGTGACCCGGTCCACGTCCTCGACGCCCCACTCGGCGGCGACTGCGACATCGTACACCTCGGCCACCCGCTGCACCTCGAGGAAATGGTTCCCCGACCCCAGGGTGCCCAACTGATCCCGCCCGCGCTCCTTGGCCGTGGCGGAGACGGCCCGGGGATCGGCCCCCTCCACCGCC
>MFAF01000122.1:21378-22034 GCA_001774505.1 Candidatus Coatesbacteria bacterium RBG_13_66_14
AAGGGCGTCGGCCAGCCGGTCCACCCACTTCCGGACCTCGTCCGCGATTAGCGTCGTCGTCAGCGCCCGCACGCCGCAGTTGATGTCGTACCCCACGCCGCCGGGGCTGACGATGCCCTCACCGGCGTCGAAGGCCGCCACGCCGCCGATGGGGAAGCCGTACCCGTGGTGGATGTCCGGCATTGCAAGGGCCTCGCCCACCCCGCCCGGCAGGCACGCCACTTCGGCAATCTGCCGCAGGGCGCCGTCGGCGTGCGCGCGCCCAAGACCCTCCTCGCCGACAAAGATCCGCGCCGGACGCTGCATCCCGGCCACGTAACCCGGCTCGATGCGCCACTCGAATGCGCTCAACCGGACGATGTTCCTCGGCAACGACATTCACGGCCCCCTAAAACACAACCCGAGAATACCCGATGCTCCGGTCGAGCGCAAGGCGCCCCCGAGCCGCTTCTTGACAGCCTCTACACCCTCGATTATACTCCACCCCGCACCGGAGAGATGGCAGAGTTGGTCGAATGCGGCGGACTCGAAATCCGCTGTGGGCTTTGCCCACCGGGGGTTCGAATCCCTCTCTCTCCGCCAGCGGCTGAGCCGCCAGCGGTCCCGCGGAGAGAGGATTCAAACATTCGAGAGCAACCGCCGAGAGCGAAGCGTTA
>MFAF01000122.1:22044-22502 GCA_001774505.1 Candidatus Coatesbacteria bacterium RBG_13_66_14
TCATTTTTCAGGAAGCGCGGGGCGCTGGACCCCGGTTCCGCGGAGAGAGGGTAGTGAAATTAGCAAGCAACCGCCGCGAGCGAAATCTGCTGAAATAAAAGAGGTTATTCACGCAGCGCGCTGGACCGCAGTGAGAGATTAGTGTAATTCGCAAGTAACCGCCGCGAGCGAAAAACAAGTTAAGCTGCAGACAAACGCCCCACTGACAGCTTTCAATTCCAGGCACGCGGAGAGGTGTCCGAGTTGGTCGAAGGGGCGCGACTGGAAATCGCGTAGGGGACTTATACTCCCCTCGAGGGTTCGAATCCCTCCCTCTCCGCCACCAGCGCAGCGCGCTGGACCGCGGTTCCGCGACGACAGTCTGTTAAATTCGAAAGCCAGCGCCGCGAGCGACGCGGTACTATTGAGAAAGAGTTATCCCCCCCGCGACTGTGCCCCCAAGATGGGGGGATGGGGGG
>MFAF01000123.1:0-4364 GCA_001774505.1 Candidatus Coatesbacteria bacterium RBG_13_66_14
TCCAGGTAGCTCGCCGCGGCGGCATCCAGGGTCGAGCCGTTCAGGCGCTCCGTCTCCCGGTACACGTTGAAGCCCGAGATATCGCCCTCGGCCCGCCAGGAGAGAAGGACGCCCTCGTCGGTCGCCCGGCCGGCCAGGTCGGCCACGTCGGCCCCCGCGTCGGTGATCCACGCGCTGTAGGTGTAGGTGCCGACACGGCCCCACTGGCTCGTATCGGGGTCGTCGGGGTTCAGGTTGCCGTCGCCGTACTGGGTGATGAGCATGGCGATCCTCAGGTAGGGCGACCAGTCGCTGACGACGAGGGAACCGTAGTTGTGGTCGTTGTCCACGTCCATCTCCCAGACGTCGGGCTCGCCCAAGTCGCGGCGGATGCCCACCAGGGAGACTTTCCAGAACCGGTGCTCATCGCCGGCCTCGTTCTGGCCGTCGAAGGAGACGGCGAACATCTCGTGCTCGGTGTTGGTGGCGAACCAGATGAGGTTGGTCGCCATCTTCTGCGGCAGACGGGCGTCGGGCACCGAGAAGTCCTCCACGGGGTAATCATCGACAACGTGGCTCCAGGCCCAGCCCAGGTTGACCCCGATGTCCACCGGCCAGTGGTAGTCGTCCGAGTACGTCCCGGAGAAGATGCGCCAGATGCCGAACAGGTGGAAGGCGTCGGTCAGGTTCGTCCCCTCGTCATCGAGCATCTCGGCCAAAATTTCGTAGATGCTCGGGTCGTTGTAGGAGCTGGACTGGATGCTGTCCCGGTACATGTCGTCGTACCAGTAGCCGTCCTCGTCGAAATAGTTGATTTCCATGAACTTGTACCAAATCCAGGCCCCGTACATCCACAGGCCCGAGGAGTAGACGAGGGTGCGGAAGGGGTTGCCCTGGAAGTCGCCCACGATGCCGTAATCGTGCCCGGAGCCGGGGTAGACGATGTCCTCGTGGTAAACGGCGCCCGCCTCCATCATCCGGTCCTCGGCGGCGTCGGCCCCGTACTGGACGCCGTGGGCCAGCTCGTGGCACACCGTCGCCCGGTAGTCGTTGACCGAGAGGTTAATGTCAACGGCGATCCAGGTGGTGTAGTCGTAGCGGGGCGTGGGGGTGTAGGGGAACTCGGCCGAGCAGTAGCCCATAACTCCGCCGGAGATGTTCTCCAGGTAGTAATCGTAGTCGTTGCTCCCGCCCATGCCCAGGTCGGGCGGCGGAGCCCACAGCCGGTCGGGATCGTCGGCGTCCGTCTCGATGTGCCAGGAGTACTCGGCGTAATCGAGCCCATCCTGGGCGTAAGCCTCCTGCCCGCTCGTGTACATGTGGAAGCGGATGGGGTACTGGCTGGACTGAAGGTAGCCGGTCTGCGGCGGGCGGTACATGTAGTTGGAGATGTCCTCCTGCTGGGAAACGGCAAGCTCCCCGAGGTGGTCCGCCACGTACACGAGGTAGGGCGTGTACGAGGGGATGACGACGCCCTCGGTGTTCAGGTACTCCGTCGGCAGCTCGTCGTAAGCCCGGATGTACTTGACGAGGTAGAGGAGCTCGGTGTACCGGGTGAGCTTCCCGGCCTCGTAATCGGCGATTATCCTGTCGGGGGGGAGGGTCACCGCGAAGGCGCTCACCGCGACGAGAATCACGAACAATGCAACCAGGCGCATAGTTCCACCTTGTTTTGTTGTTTGTTAATCAGCTAGATAAAACCTAAAAGGAGGCAGTTCAATCGGGTAAACAATATCACCAATATACGGTAAATTCAACACACAGTCATCCCAATGTGATTCGGTTTCCCAGAGCCAACCAGGTGGTATCTGAGACACATTTGCTACAAAAGTTGTCCAATATGGATTATCGTGAGAGGAAAAGAACACGAAATAGAAAGGAACACCTGGAATATGATAAAGATGTTCTAAAGCTATTGGATCAGGTGGTCCTGGTACAATGTGATAGAAGTTTACGTTGTAATTCACATACTGACCCAAAAGTTCCCAATCCATAAAAAAACCCGGTAGTAAAGGATGTTCTAACATACAACCTCTACACGTATAAATTATTTCGTACTTTGTACGATGAACAGGATCATTTCCATCATCTAAAGTAACCCCCTCCTCAGGAGAGAGATTCTCGATGTTTGAACAACCACTCGTTAATAGGACTATCAGAGAGAAATGAAATAGTATAACACAGCGTTTTACAAAGGCTCTCATTAGTATCTCCTTTTTGCTTGTAGTTTGATTCTAAATAGAAGCAAATCTATTTTAAGTCAAGGATAAGTAAAAATCAACTTTTTTTTATAACTAAAAATTGAGTGTGGTAAAATCCTCTCTAGAGACGATCATAGAAGGGGTACAAATGAGCCTGATACCCATCGTCATCGAGCAGTCGGGGCGCACCGAGCGGGCCTACGACATCTACTCGCGCCTTCTGCGCGAGCGGATAATCTTCCTCGGGACTCCCATTGACGACAACGTGGCCAACGTGGTCATCGCCCAGCTCCTGTTCCTGGAGCAGGACGATTCCACCAAGGACATCTCGCTCTACGTGAACTCGCCGGGGGGGTTCATCACCTCGGGGCTGGCCATCTACGACACCATGCAGTTCATCCGGCCCGACGTGGCCACCTACGTCATCGGGCAGGCGGCGAGCATGGCCGCGGTGCTGGTGGCCGGGGGGACCAAGGGCAAGCGCTACGCCCTGCCCAACTCGACCCTTTTAATCCACCAGCCCATGGGCGGCTACGAGGGCCAGGCGTCGGATATCGAGATTCACGCCAAGGAGGTCCAGCGCCTCAAGGCCCGCCTGATAGAGTTACTGGCCCGGCACACCGGCCAGACCGTGAAGAAAATCATGGCCGACTCTGATCGTGACAATTTCATCCCCGCCGACGAGGCGGTCAAGTACGGCCTGGTGGACAAGATTCTGGAACGCCGGGAAATCTGAGCCTGGAAATTGGGCGGGGTACAGAGCCCCCGCCCTACGGGAATTAAATGATGTAGGGCGGCAACTCTGTGTGCCGCCCCCCGGGAGTAAGGGAGACGCCGGCCGATGGACGCGGATAAAGAGCTTCGGTGCAGCTTCTGCGGACGGGCGCAGTCCGAGGTGGGCCGCCTCATCCTGGGGCCCAACGCCAACATCTGCAACGGGTGCGTCGAGATATCGGCCGACGCGCTCCGGCGCACCCCCGTCGAGGGGAAGGAGCTATTTAAAGAAGTTCCGAATCCGAAAGAGATCCGGGCGCGCCTGGACAGCTACGTCATCGGCCACGACCGGGTAAAGAAAATCCTCGCCGTGGCGGTTTACAACCACTACCGCCGCGTCGCCCACAACCTGGGCGAACCGGGGGACGCCTCGGAAGTCGAGCTGGAGAAATCGAACATCCTCCTCGTCGGCCCCACGGGTACGGGCAAGACGCTCCTGGCGCGGACCCTGGCCCGGGTGCTCGACGTCCCCTTCGCCCTCACCGACGCCACCACCCTCACCGAGGCGGGCTATGTGGGCGAGGACGTCGAGAACATCGTGCTCAAGCTCCTGCAGGCGGCCGACTACGACCTCGACCGGGCCCAGCGAGGCATCATCTACATAGACGAGATAGACAAGATCGGGCGCAAGACCAACAACCCGTCCATCACCCGGGACGTTTCCGGCGAGGGCGTCCAGCAGGCGCTCCTTAAAATCATCGAGGGGACCGAGGCCGCGGTGCCGCCCCAGGGAGGGCGCAAGCACCCCCAGCAGGAGTACATCCACGTGGACACCACGGACATCCTGTTCATCTGCGGGGGGATGTTCGACGGCCTGGACGACATCGTGGGGCGCAGGGTGGGCCAGCAGATCCTGGGCTTCACCGAGATCCCGAAAGGTGACCGGCGGGAGGTCGTCCGGGGAGCCCGCATCGAGCCCGAGGATCTGATAAAGTTCGGCCTGATCCCGGAGCTGGTGGGCCGGCTGCCGGTGGTGGCCCGGCTGGAGTCGCTCACCGAGGACCAGCTCGTGGCCATCCTCACCGAACCGAAAAACGCCCTCGTCAGCCAGTACCGGAAGCTCTTCGAGCTGGACGGCGTCCGGCTCACCTTCACCCCCGCGGCGCTCAGGGAGGTGGCCGCCGAGGCGCTCGACCGCAAGGTTGGCGCCCGAGGCCTGCGCGCCATCCTCGAGGAGGTCATGCTGGACGCCTTCTACGAGCTCCCCGCCCCGGTGGAGGAGGTAAAAATCACACCCCGGATGATCCGCGAGCGGCTGAACCCGGTGAAGGAATCGCTGCAGAAGAAAAAACAATCGCCCTCCAAACCCCACGAGGCGGCGTAGGCGGTTTCATGCCTTTCAACGTGTGGTCGTGGACGGTCTCTGCGGGTTGGATCGGCGTTATTGACGTAGGGGCGGGTGTCCACACC
>MFAF01000123.1:4387-5371 GCA_001774505.1 Candidatus Coatesbacteria bacterium RBG_13_66_14
GTTGTAAGCCCGGCCCGGCTCGGTTAGGATATGGTCGTTTGACCGTGCGGGGAGGTGGACGGTGAGACTTTTGGTTATAAACGGCTCGCCCCACGCCGCCGAGGGGAACACGGCGGCCCTGACGGCCGAGTTAGTGAAGCCCTGGCGCGAGGCGGGCGACGAGGTGGTCGAGCGGTACGTCGCCCGGATGGACGTCCGTCCCTGCGTCGCCCGGGCCCTGTGCCTGGCCGGAGAACCGTGCCCCATCAAGGACGACGTGGCCGCGCTCCACGCGGAAATGCGCGCCGCCGACGCCCTGGTGCTCGCCGGGCCCGTTTACGTCTTCAGCGTCACCGCCCAGCTCAAGGCCTTCCTCGACCGCTCCATGGCGCTCCTGCACCGACCGGAGATGACCGGCAAGCACGCCGTGGCCGTGGCCACCTCCGCCGGGATGGGGGAGCAGGAGACGGCCCGCTACCTGGCCACCTGCTGCGAGATGCTGGGGTACGACCTCGTCGGCGAACTGGCCGGGGTCTTCATGGTCTACTCCCGGCCCAACGACGGCGAGGCGCTTTTCGCCAAGGCCCGGCGGCTGGGCGAGGAACTGGTCCTGGCGGCGCGGGAAAAGCGGAAGTACCCCAAGCTGGGGCTCCACGCGGCCCAGCACCGTTTCCTGCGCGACCTCATCCAGCGCAACCGCAAGCTCTTCAAGGGCGACCACGCCTACTGGCAGGAGCGGGGCTGGTTGGAGACCCGCTGGCCCCCGAAGGGCGATTACTGATTCATTTCGGAAAGGAGCCTGGTGGACCGAGCGACACATCCCGAGACACGTTCACACCCCTGGTGGTTGAATTACGCCCTCCCGGCGCTTCTGGCCGTGGGGGCGCTGACGGCGAGCGCCTGGCTGGCCTTCCCCCACCCCTTCACCCCCACCCCGGTGCCGGTGACCTGGCAGGTGCTGGTGGTGCTGGTCCTGGGGCTGGCGACGCCGCCCTGGCTCGCGCT
>MFAF01000123.1:5433-5522 GCA_001774505.1 Candidatus Coatesbacteria bacterium RBG_13_66_14
CTAACGGCTGGGTCGCCTTCGCCGGGCCGTCCGGGGGGTATCTGGTCGGCTTCCTCGCCGCCGTCGGGGTGATGGGTTTCTTGAAGCAA
>MFAF01000124.1:0-8896 GCA_001774505.1 Candidatus Coatesbacteria bacterium RBG_13_66_14
CTACCCAACGACTCCGGGAGGTCGCGGGTATCAGCGAATACGCGCGGCGGATACGAGAACTCCGCGTGTTGGAGGGCATGCAGATAAAGACCCATAACGACCGAGACGACCTCAAACCCGGCGAATACGTGTTGGAAACCTTAGAGACGGCGCCCATTATCGACCCCGCGATTTCCACTAAATTAAGGATGGAGATCCTCGAACGTAACGGTTTCTCGTGCCAATTGTGTGGGGCAACGGCGAACGATCCGGATCCCTATAACTCTGAAAGGAAAATCCGACTGCAGATTGACCATGTGATCCCTTTAAGCCAGGGAGGGACGATCGACCCGAGTAATCTCAGGGTTGTGTGTTCTGTTTGCAATTCGGGTCGGTCCAATATCCAGGCGCCCAGCGAATCCGCACTTAACCTTCTTGCAAGGGTCCGGCGTGCACCACGTTCAATCCAACGAGAAGTATTCGAGGTCCTTAAAAGGACGTTTGAACATGATTAAAATGGATACCGGGTTTCGGAGTACGAATGCCCGGATGACCGTTCGCCCCTCGTCGGCGGTTATTTAAAGGATAGACAGCCGATGCCCGTGGGGTTCAGAGTCGAGCTGCCCATCTACGAGGGGCCCATGGAGCTCCTCGTCGAGCTTGTCGAGCGCCAGGAGGTCGAGCTGGCCCAGGTTGACGTGGCGCTGGTCTGCGACGAGTTCCTGGCCTACGTGGGCCGGGCCGACGAGCTGGAGCTGGACCTGGCGGGCGAGTTCCTGGTCATGGCGGCGACGCTGGGGGAGCTGAAATCCCGCCTCCTCTTCCCCCGTCCGCCGGGCGAAATCGGCGAGGGCCGGGACGCCGCCTCGGACCTGTTGGAGCAGATCGCCCTCTACAAGCGTTTCAAGGACCTGGCGGAAACCCTGCGGGAGATGGAGGCCGCCCAGCTCGAGCTCTTCCCTCGGGGCGCCCCGGCGGATTTCGCCGCCCTCCGCCGCCCCCTGGAGACCTCCGAGGACCTGGCCCTGTTGGTCGAGGCCTACGGCCGCCTGATCCCGACCGCCATGGACGAGGGCTTCCTGGCCGAGGAGAAGGTCACCGTCGCGGAGCGGATGGAGGAGCTGGAGACGGTCCTGCGCGAGCGGGGCCGGGTTTCACTGGGCGAACTCATCCCGGACCGGCGCCGCCGGGAGTACGTGGTGGTGACCTTCCTGGCCCTGTTGGAGCTGGTGCGGTTGAAGCGGGTGCGCCTGGCCCAGAGCGAGCCGTACCTGCGCCTGTGGATAGTCCCCCCCGACGAGGCGCCGTCTTGAACGAAGACACCCCTCACCAGGAAGACCTGTTCGCCGGGCTGGAGGCGATTCTCTTCGCGGCGGACGCGCCGGTCTCCATCCTCCGCCTGGTGCGGGCCCTGAATCATCCCCGAAACCGGGTCGAGGACGCGCTCTGTGCCCTGGGGCGGCGTTACGCCGAGAACGACCGCGGGGTGGAGCTGGCGGAGCTGGGCGGCGGCTGGCAGCTCTTCACCAAGCGCCGATTCTCCCGGGCCGTGGAGAGCGCCCTGGGCCAGCCCCCGCGCAACCGGACCCGCCTCTCCGCCGCGGCCCTGGAGACCCTGGCCATCATCGCCTACCGTCAGCCCATCACCCGGGGCGAGATCGAGGCCATCCGCGGGGTAGACACCTCGGGCACACTGGCGAGCCTCGCGGAGCACCGGCTGATCGAGGTCTCCGGCCGGTCCGAGAGCGCCGGGCGCCCCAACCTCTATTCCACCACCGAGGGCTTTTTGAACTTTTTCGGCCTGCGGCACCTGGGGGAGCTGCCCCAGCCGGGCGCCGAGGGGGAGGAGACCTCCGCGGACCGCGGGACGCTCCGCGTCGCCATAGACGGCCCGGCGGGGTCGGGGAAGTCCACCGTGGCGCGGCTGGTGGCCTCGCGGCTCGGGCTGGTGTACGTGGACACCGGGGCGTTCTACCGGGCGCTGACCTGGCTGGCCCTGGAGCGCGGGACGGATTTCGGCGACCCGGCGGCGCTGGTGGAGCTGGCCCGGGACGCCGGACTCGAGCTCGAGGTGGAGGACCACACCGCCCGGCTCCTCCTCGAGGGTTCCCCCGTGGGCGCCGAAATCCGCTCCCCCCGGGTCACCACGGCCATCCAGCGCGTGGCCGACCTCCCGCCGATAAGGAACCTGGTGAACGGGCGCATCCGGGAGCTGGCCGGGCGGCTGCCCGGAGGGGTGGTGGCCGAGGGCCGCGACATCGGCACCCTCCTCTTCCCCGACACGCCCCACAAGTTCTACCTCACGGCGTCGGTGGCCGAGCGGGCGCGGCGGCGCCTGGAGGACCACCGGGCCCGGGGCGAGGCCGTCACCCTCCCCGAGCTCGAGGCGCAGATAATCGAGCGGGACCGCGCCGATTCAACCAGGCAGTACGGGGCGCTCACCCGGCTCCCCGAGGCCCTCGAGATAAACACCACCGGGATGTCCATCCAGGAGGTCGTCGAGGCGGTCATCGGGGGGGTGGAGCTCCGCCTCGCCGAACGGGCGTCCGACGCGCCGGGGACCGACTGACCGTCCGGCGCGGGGGGCTTGGCCTCGACCCCGAAACCGTGTTAAAATAATGTCTCAGCTTTCGTCACCCATATACCCAAGGAGCGACAAGATGCAGAGGTTACTCTACACCGCGCTGGCTCTGGCGTTCGCGCTCTTCCTCGGGGCCTGCGAGGAGGAGAAGCCCCCGGAGCCCGTGGAGCCGGTCGAGCCCGTGGAGCCGACGGTCGTGTACGAGATGACGGAGCTCACGGCGACCCCCGTGGTCTTCAAGGAGCTCACCGGCGACTACGCCCTCTTCGGCGACGCCGTGGAGGCGGGCTTCACCGCCCTCAAGGACGCGAAGATCGAGTGCGTCGGCGACCCCTTCGGCCTCTTCTTCGACGATCCCGCGCTGGTGTCGCCCGAGGAGCTGCGCTCCGAGGTCTGCTTCCCGGTGGCCGCCGATGTGAAGCCGCCCAAGGGCTACGCCTACAAGGTCACCGAGCCCTGCAAGGCCGTCATGACCACCTTCAAGGGCGAGTTCACCGAGGAGAACATGCCCGATTACGACGCGCTCTTCAAGTACGTCGCCGAGCAGGGCCTCCTCGTCGCCGGCCCGGTCATCGAGGTCTACCACTGGGGCTCCGAGGACCCCGCCGAGTACGTCACCGACATCTACGTCCCCGTGACGGAGCCGCCGGCGCCCGAGGCCGAGACCGCCGAGACCCCGGTGGAAGAGCCCGTAGAAGAGCCGCCGGCCTGACGGTACTGATCCGCCCGAGGAGACGCTCCTGACCGAGCCGACGCCGTCCGCGTCCGGGGAAGGCGGAGCGATGTCGGTCGGGGAGAAATTCGTGACCGAGCCGATCCCGCCCGCGGCGATGAACCGCGGTCGGGCTCCGTCGAGGGAGCACCCGTGAGGAAGCCGATTCCGCTCGCGGCCCTGGCGCTGGTTCTCTGCGCCGGTTGCGGCGACGACCAGCCCCGGCAAGTGGTTTCGCCCACCGGCGAGCCCGCCCAGGTGGAGGCCGCCCCCGAGGTGGTCCGCAAGAATTTCGTGGGCACGAGCGCGCTGGTCATGGCCAAGACGGGGGACTTCAACCTGTACCCCCAGGCGCTGGTGGAGGCGCTGGCGGCGCTCGCGGCCGAGGGCATCGAGCCGCTGGGCGATCCCATGGGAATCCTCGACCCCGGGTCCGCCGGCCTCCCCCTCGCCGAGCGGCGGTGGGAGGTGCTCATCCCGGTTCCCAACGACACCCTTCCCCCGGACGGGTTCACCTACCGGGACATCGAGGGCGGGCAGTCGGCCGTCATCGCCTTCAAGGGCCCCTTCAAGCGGGACCGCGTCCCCCTCTACGAGTCGCTCGATTCCTGGGTGTACGCCCAGGGCTTCACGCCCGCCGGTCCGCCCATCGAGGTGTACCACTGGGGCGAGGACCTGCCCGAGGAGGAGCGCGTCACCGAAATCTACCTCCGCATCGGCGAGCCCGGGGACGAGCCGGAACCGGCCGCCGCGCCGACGGGGGAGGGGACGGAGTAGCGCGGGTTCCGCCGGGGCGAGGCGGACCGAGCCGATGTAGTGGCAGAGAAGTGCCCTGCCCGTCGGTCCGAGGGGGAAGCACATACACCGACGCTGACACCACGATAGTCAAGTGCCCTGCCCGTCGGTCCGAGGGGGAAGCGGGTCGGGCCGGTGAAGTCGTGGAGAAGCGCCGCGTCCGCCGGGTGTGAGGGAAGATGTGCTCACACCGCGGTGAAACAGAGCGAAGTCCCGTCGGTTGTAAGGCGGGCCGGATGGCGTGACTCTCTCGGGGTGCGCCATGTCACGCGGGGCAGGCGATTGAGGCGCCCCAGTCCGACGCGTCAGCCTGGTGTGCGGGGCGGATAATAGGAGTGACGCGATCCCCTGGCCGACGGAACGACCCGCACCCGTGAAGCGTGATTGCCCGGCGGAGCGGCGCGTCGTGAATGGACAAGCATGGGCCGGGCCGGTATCGCGGCGCGGTTCGGCGTGAATCGGCCGGGCCGGGGTCGGCCGATCCCGAGCCGGGGCGGAGAAACGCGACGTGAATTGACACCGACCAGCCGGGGTGGAACCGCTTCCGCCCCGGCTGCAAAGTGATTCGGAGCGGTATGGGCCGTAGTACGCGCCTTCTGTTCCTGTGCACCGGCAACTCCTGCCGCAGCCAGATGGCCGAGGGGTTCGCCCGGAATCTCTTCGGCGACCGGGTGGAGGCGGCGAGCGCCGGGACCGAGCCCGCCGGCCGCGTCAACCCCCTGGCGGTGGAGGCGATGCGCCGGCTCGGGGTGGACATCTCCGCCGCCCGGGCCAAGGGCCTCGACGACCTGCCGGACCCGCGCTTCGACCTGGTGGTCACCGTGTGCGACCGGGCGCGGGAGGCGTGCCCCCTCATGCCCGGGGCACGGATGTTGCACTGGGATATTCCCGATCCCGCCGCCTTCCGCGGCACCGCCGAGGAAAGGCGGGAGTTTTTCGCCCGGACGGCCGAGGACATCCGGGTCCGCGTCGAGGGGCTGGGCGCCGAGCTCGGATTCTCCGACCGGGGGACGTCTCCCACACCCGAGGTTGTTTAGTTGAAGGTCGCCATCACAGGCCCCGACGGGCTTTTAGGAACGGAGCTGGTCCGGGAGTGCATCGCCGCCGGCGCCACCGTGGACCCGCTCCTGGAGTCCGAGTGCGACGTGACCGACGCCGATGCCCTGCGCAGGCGCCTGGGTCGCGTCTCGCCGGAGCTGGTCATCCACGCCGCCGCCTACACCGACGTGGACGGGGCCGAGGCCGACCCCGACCGCGCCTACGCGGTGAACGCCTTCGGCACCTTCCACGTCTGCCGCTCCGCCGCGGCGGTGGGCGCCCGGGTGGTTTACGTCTCCACGGACTTCGTCTTCGACGGCTCCCTGGGGCGTCCCTACGCGACCGACGACGAGCCGCGCCCCCTCCAGGTGTACGGGCGGACAAAGCTGGCCGGCGAGCTCTACGTCCAGGGGCACCCGCCCGGCGGGATCGTCGTGCGCACCGGCTCCCTCTTCGGACCGGGCGGCGCGGGGTTCCCGGACAGGCTCTGCGCGCGCGCCGCGGAAGGCGGGTCCCTCACCGTCGTCAACGACCGATGGTGCAGCCCGACATACGCCCCGGACCTGGCGAAGGCCGTCGTCGCTCTCGCGGGAAAGGCCGATTCCGGCGTCTTTCACCTGACCAACGTCGGCTCGGTCACCTGGAGCGACTACGCCCTGCGCCTGATGGACGGGCTGGGGCTCGAGGTCGAGGTCCTGCCGGTGAGCGCGAAGGAGTACGCGTCCCCGGCGCCCCGTCCCGCCAGGGTCGAGCTGGACCGTTCAGCCGCCGAGGGCTTGGGCGTGGCGATGCGGCCCTGGGACGAGGCGCTCGCGGAGTACCTGGACCGGTGCGGCGACCGGCTGCGCCGGAGCGCGGGACGGGAACCCGATACGCCTTCCAACGACGGGGTGACGGGTGAGTGAGCTGGAGTCCTACGCGGCGCGGGTGAGGGGGCTGGTGGACGACCGGCTGCTGGAATTGGCGGCCGACGACGACCCCCGGTGCGCCAAGCCCCACGCCGCCGTCAGGCACACGCTGGAGGCGGGGGGCAAGCGGCTGCGCCCCATCCTCTTCTTCGCCTCCTGCGAGGTCTGTGGCGGCAGGCCCGAACCGTTCCTCGACGCGGCCTGCGCCGTGGAGCTGGTCCACACCGCCAGCCTGGTCCTCGACGACCTGCCCTGCATGGACGACGCGGGGCTGCGGCGCGGACGCCCCACCCTCCACGTGCTCTATGACGAGGCGACGGCGGTGCTGGCCGCGGTGGCGGAGCTGATGGCCGCCTTCGAGCTCATCGCGCGCTGCCCCGGCATCCGGCGCGATTCCCTGGCCCGCGACATGGCCGCCGAGCTGGCCCGCGCCGTGGGCCTGGACGGGATGATAGCCGGGCAGCAGTTGGACCTGGACTCGGTGGGCCGGCGGCTCTCCATGGACGAGATGGAGTTCGTCCACGCCCGCAAGACCGGCGCCCTCTTCACCGCCACCGCCCGCATGGGGGCCCTGGCCGCCGGGGCTTCCGGACCCGAGATCCAGGCGCTGGAGGCCTATGCCAAGAACCTGGGCCTCGCCTTCCAGATCGTGGACGACATTCTGGACGCCACCGCCACCGCCGAGGAGCTGGGCAAGGACGTGGGCAAGGACGCGGACAAGCCGACCTTCGTCCACCTCTTCGGCCTGGAGACGAGTCGGACCGTGGCCGGGGAGCTAACCGCCACCGCCAAGGGGTCCCTGGGGGTCTTCCGGCGCGGCGCCGCGGTCCTGGGGCAACTGGCCGATTTCGTCCTGGCGCGGAAATCTTGACAGTTCTCCGTTTCGCTGCTATATTGTTCTATCGCGGGGGCGTTGCGGCCGGGAACCCCGACCTGCCCCCGGACGTAAACGAAAGGCCCCGGCGGGCGAACGCCGCCGCGGGTTTCAGTCGCGGCTCGGAAAAGCCGCCGGTCACCGGAGGACTCCCATGCGCAAGGCCATCATCCCAGCGGCCATCCTCATCATCGTCGCCGGCCTCGGCTGCGACCTGTTCAGCATCCCGCCGGGCGGCGACGGCGACGACCAGGGCGAATGGCAGGAGCCGCTCACGCCCCGGGCCGTCATCGAGGACATCCAGTGGTGCTACAACAACGCGAACGGACCCTTCTACTCGATTCTTCTGGACGCGGACAACTTCGTCTTCTACTTCGATCCCTGGGATGTCCAGCATGAAGACCTGCCGATATCCTGGCTTTACGATGACGAAGTTGAAGCAACGCAGAACCTCTTCGACAAAGTGGGCGCCGCGAACATAGACCTGACGCTGGACTTCAGCGAGAGCGGCGACACCGAGCCCGGCACCTACGACACCACTTTCGATATCCCCAACGTGCGCTACAGTCTCCTCGTGACCGTGACGGAGGAGGATATTATCTACAAGGCCGAGGCCCACGCGAATTTCACGCTGTCGAAGTTCCAGGACAACACCGGCTTGATGCGCTGGTGGCTCACCATCTGGTCCGACAAGGTCACCTGGTAGGGTGCGCATCCGTATTAAAAAGACGACCCACGGGCCGTCTTTTTTTATACCGTGTGCCGTCGGCCTAGCCGGCGATGTCCCACCACTTCCAGAGCCACCACCGCGGCTGGCCTCGCCAGAGCCCCTCCTTGCGCGTGGTGAAGTTGGCGAACCCGTCGGCCCGGTACGTCACGTCCCAGGTGACCACGACCAGCAGGTAGTCCACGCCGTTCAGGTCCCACTCGTCGTCGCCCGGCCCCGGCTCCCGCTGGTCCCCGAGCTCCATGGTGAGCGTGATGGCCCCTTCGTCCACGGAATCGAAGAGGTTCTGCGTGGCCGCCAGCTCGTCGTCGTAGCCCCAGGAGTCGGGCGTGCCGTGGTCCTGGACGTCCCGGCGGTCGAAGTAGAAGGTGAAGTCGGGGTCGAGCATCTGTGTGTAATAGTTGATGTCCTGGTTGTTGTAGGCCCACTCGATGCCGCGGACGACGCCCGCGGGGCTCGTCGGCTCGGGCGGGGGGTTGGGCGGCGGGTTTTTCGGCGGCAGGAAAATATCGCAGGAGCCGAGGATGCCCAGTATCAAGACCTGGGAGATGAAGAGCGGCAGCTTACCCGGTGCGCGTTTCATGGCGCCTCCTTCGGTTCACTTTTTCAATCTGCTCGAAGGGGCGACGCTCAAGGCATGGGGTCTCCTTTTTCAGGGCAGGTCGGGGCGCTCGAAGCCCCAGAGAATCAACAGGCGCCAGAGGGGACCGTCGCCGTCATTCTTGGCCGTGCGAAAATTGGCGTAACCCCCGAGAACGTAGGTCGTGTCCCCGATGACGGCGCGTAGGTCGTAGCTCACGGCATTTATGTCGAACTCAGTGTCGTCGGGGGCGGGGTCGGTGTCGCCGCTCTCGCTGAAATCCAGGTCGAGGTCCATGTCGCCCGCGTCGCAGGCGGCGCAGAGTTCGGCGAAGCGGGCCAGCTCCTCGTCGCGGCCCCACTCGAGGTGCTCCGGCATCCCGTCCCGCTCCCGGTCGAGGATGTACACAAAGTCGGGGTCGAGGATTTTCGCGTAGAGCGCCTCGTCCTGGTGGTCGTAGCACCACTCGAAAGTGTCAACCAGGCCCAGCGGCGTGTCGGGCGCGGGGGGCTCATCGGGGGTGGCGGTCGGGCTCGCGCACCCGGCGGTCAGCAGGAACAGGGCGGCCGGGAGCACGCGAAAGGTTCCGCGTCGCATGGCGCCTCCTCCGTCTATCGCCTCGTCATACCTTTTTCGTCAACCGTCGCGGCGAAAGGAAAAGACGCTCAGGGCACGGGACCGTCCTTCTTGCGGATTCGGCGG
>MFAF01000124.1:9016-9139 GCA_001774505.1 Candidatus Coatesbacteria bacterium RBG_13_66_14
TCACAACCAAGATGCGATGACGTAGGGCGGCCCCTCCGCGGGCCGCCGCGAATTGCGATGACGTAGGGGCCGACCGACGGGTCGGCCCGCGGGTGACCGTGGACGGTCGCCCCTACGGGTCAG
>MFAF01000125.1:0-2074 GCA_001774505.1 Candidatus Coatesbacteria bacterium RBG_13_66_14
CGACACTGGGCGTCAACCTCACCGGGGGACGGCTGACCCTGGGCGACTACCTCTGTCTGGGGCTGGAGGCGGCGGTGACGTTGAGCGGGGAGCCCCGGGCGGCCGTGAAGCTCAATCTGGAGAAGGTCGAGCTTGGTCCTCTGGTCCGAGTTCTCTCCCCCCTCCTGCCGGAAATCGGCGCCTCGGGCGCGGTCTCGGGCACGGTGAGCCTGGACGTTCGCCTGGACGAGTCTTTCACACTGCGGACGGCGGCCGTCGAGGCCGAGCTCGACCTCGCCCAAATCGAGGGCGCGATGGCGCTCCCCGACGGCCCGGCCCGCGTGGTGGGTCTGAACGGCAGAGTCGCCCTGCACACCGAAGTGGAGCTCGACGACCCGAGGCCCGTGGTGAACCTGGCGGCGGACCTATCCATCCTGAGCGCCGAGCAGGGACCCTACTCGGCGGGCAACGTGACGCTCTCCGCCAACGGGACGGTGGACCTGGCAAACCTTTCCGCCACGGGGCTCAAGGTGGAGCTGACGGCCGGCCACCTGTCGAGCCTGGGTGAGCCCGGCCCGCTTCTGGCGAGCGACCTCGCCGTCGGCGGGACGTTTTCCGCCGATCTGACGCGGGGCATTTTCGCGGTCCAGGGGCTGCGGTTGAAGCTGGGGAAGGCGCTGATCGCCGGCGCGGGGCTTTCCGGCCCCCTGTCGCTCGACGGCGTTTCCCTCGAGGGTTCGCTGGCGGCAGACCTGAACGGCGGAGACGTCACCCTCGAGGGGATGAATGTGGACCTGGGCGACGCGCTCCACTGGCGGGGCGACGCCGCGGTGAAGGACTTCGGCCGGGGGGGGGCCTCCGTCAGGTTCGACGAGCTCGTGATAAATCTCGACCGGGCGCTCGGCCTGATCCCGCCCGGGATGGTCGAGCTGCCGCCGGTGAAGCCCACCGGAACAGCCCGCATCCGGGGTTGGGTCGAGGTGGCGCCGGGCGCGCTGGACGATCCCGACCCCCTGGCCCTGGCCGGATCGCTCCGGACCCACCTCGACGTGGAGCTGACCGACGTCTCGATCGGCCTCCCCCAGGGGAGCGCCAACGGTATAAACGCCAGCCTCGCCCTCGATCTCGACTCCGGCGACGGGGACCTGAAGCTGGACGCCGCCGTCGCCGACGTCGTGCTCACCGACCTGCCCGTGCCCGTGCAGGGGGTGAAACTGGTTTTCGAGGGCCGCCTGAGGGGAATGGAAGTAATCCAGTTCGAGAAAATCGAGGCCGGCGTTGACTCGCTCGACTTCAGCCTCACCGGGAACGGCGCGGTTTCCGACCTCCTCGGGACGCCCATCGCGGCTCTCGACCTGCAGGCAAGGGTGGGACGGATCGGCCAGCCGCTGAAGATGAGCGCGGGGATGGCGGACGTGGAAGGTCAGGTGGGCTTGGAGCTCGCCCTGCGCGGCCCGGTGCAGGGACCGAAACCGATGCAGATAACCGGGCGTCTCCGGTTCCACCAGATAAACTTCAGGCAGGGGGGCGTTCTCTCCGTCACCGGCATCGAGGGGGAGTTGCCCATAGACAACAAGGTGGTCCTCAGCGCGCCCCTCCCGCTGCCCGGAACCGCCGAGGAAAGCCTTTCCCCCTTCGGCGAACGCCGGTACGAGCTCCTGGCCCCCTTCACCCCGCCCCCCGATCTGACCATCGGCGAGGTCCGCCTGACCGGGGGGGGGATGCCCGAGATACGGTTGAACGACCTCGAGCTCACCTGGGGCGTCACCGGCGGCGGGCTGCACGTCTGGCGTCTGGCGGCGAAGGCTCTGGGCGGCAGCCTGGTGGGAAGGATCAACCTCCTGCTGACCGACGTGATCCCAAGCTTCAGCCTCCAGCTCGAGTTCAGCGACGTGAATGTGGGCTATCTCATCGAGGGCGTCGAGCCGACGGAAGGCGCGGAGATAAACGGAGACCTCCGATTGAGCGGGAGCGGCGCGGATTTCGACGACATCATCACCCGGTTCGACCTGGAGGGGTCCGTCAACATCACCCGGATCGGCAAAGAGGTTTTGGACAAGATGCTCCTCTTCCTGGACCCCGAGGGCACCAACCC
>MFAF01000125.1:2109-5201 GCA_001774505.1 Candidatus Coatesbacteria bacterium RBG_13_66_14
TTCAGAAGCAACCGGAGCTGGTCACCATGGACCTGAAGAACCAGCGCATGACTATGAAAATCCGTGTCGTGGACACCGGCTTTTCGCTCCTTTCCATTTTCACCAGCTTCATAGACCTCTCCGAGTTCACCATCCCCCGCATCCCCATCGCAGACATCATGCGCCGCTACATGCTTCCCGAGGCGGAGACCGAAAAGGTGGACATCTACGACTGAAAAAGGAGACAAGGGGGTACGCCCAAGCCCGGCGGGGAGATAACCCCTTGCCCTCCACTGAACGCCCCGCATTCAAGACGCTCCGACATCCCGACGGCAGGTGCGAGATATGACCGAAAAACCCTTCACCGAGACCCAGATGCGGATTCTCGGCGCCGCCCGGGGGCTCCTGGAGCACCGGTCGGTGGGCGAGCTCCGGATGCGCGACATCGCGCGGGCCGGGGGTCTGGCGCCCGCGTCGGTGTACGACCACTTCCGGGGCAAGGACGAACTGCTCCGGGGGCTCTGGGAGCTCGAGGCAGCCGACCTGGCCGAGCGTTTCGAGCGGGCCCTCGAGACCGCGGCCGAGGGCGTGGGCGGCATGGTCGCCTTCGGCTACGCCGTTTTCAGCGATTTCTCGGGTTACGCCAGGAGCCGGGCGCGCACCGTGGAGTTCCTGCTGGACTCCCGCTTCGGCGGGACGGCCAAGGACGCCCTGATCCGGGGACACCACCAGCTCCGCGCGCTCCTTTTGAACGCCCTCCAGCGGACCTTCCCCGGAATACCGCTCCAGCGGGCCAAGGCGTTCTCCGACCTGACGCTGGCGATCACCTCGGGGCTGGCACTGGCCCACCTTTATGGCGGGAACGAGCTGGACCCAGACGAGCTGTTCGGACAGTGGCTCGAACTCCTCGAATCATCGGTGGCGCGCCTGAAGGACTGACCGACCGTTGATTAAATAAAACCGACCCCGTGGGGTCGGTCCGTTTTTTCAAAGGGAAAGTCAGGCCTTCCTGCGGGAGTTTAAATTTTCCCTCGCCCCCTCGCCGCCGGGGAAGGATTTGAAGAACTCCTCGAGTGTCCCGCAGACGTACCGGTCGCAGCCGGCGCAGGTCGGCACGCCCCTTTCCAGCGCGCAGGCGCGAATCCGACAGTCCTCGAAGGAGCACCCCGGCGCGTCCGACGGCCCGGAGAAACAACCGCCGCAGGGAATTGTCCCCGGCCCGCAGTCCTTCCCGCCGCCGGCGAGGGACGGGCAGGCGTCGCAGTCCAGTCCGCAGAACCCGCCGCGCTCCAGCATGGATTCACCATCTCCCGCCCGGAGTCTACCCCACTGACAGCGGGTTGCAATATAGCTCCGTTATTATTGCCACTTCTCGGCCGGGGCCGCACGGTCGCCGGCGTTGATCAACCCTTCCGGCGGGCCTCAAGGTTGGCCCTGGCCTCGGGGGCCATCGCGAAGAACTCGGCGAGTTGGTCGCAGGCGTAATCCGGGCACTCGGCGCAGGTTTCCACGCTCCGCCCCATCGCGCAGGCCCGGATGCCGCACTCGTGGGCGTGGCAGCCCGTTGGGTCCGGGGGCCGGGCGAAGCAGCCGGCGCAGGGGATGCTTTCGGGCGGAATCTGCGCCCCGTACAGCTTCGACCATTCGGCGGCGACCACAGCCAGGGCCGCCTCGTCCCCCCGGCGGGTGGCCAGAAGGGCGGGGCAGGCGTCGCAGTCTATTCCGCAGTAACCTCCGGATTCGAGCATCTCCCTCCCCCTAGTGCTGGCTCCACAGGCCGATGACATTACCCTCGGTGTCGGCGAAGTAGGCATAGTAACCGAGCCCTTCGCCGATGTGGGTCTTGGGGGTGACGACCCTGCCCCCTGCCCGCTCCACCTCACCCAGCTTGGCGGCGATGTCCGCCACCTCGACGTAGATGACCGGTGCCTTTACCTTCGTGTCCAGGCCGCCAGTGATGCTGTTCGGGGGGCGGAACATGTGGTAACCCCGGCTGACCTTCGTCTTCCACCCGAAAACGTCCCGGTAGAAGGGGGCCAGTTTGTCGGGGTTCTTTGCCGGAATATCGAAACGGCACGCGCCGCGCATCTCGGAGCCAGCGCCCGTTACTTCTTCTTCAGCGCCTCGCGCGAGGCGCCGCACTTGGGGCAGGTCTTCGGACAGCAGCGCACGTCCTCGGTCACGTGGCCGCATTTGCCGCAGACGAATACCGCCATGATTCCTCCTCGTAAAAGGGGTTTTCGACGCCCCTACAGAATACCCCTTTTTCAGCGGGCCTGCAAGGGCGGTCACGGGCCACCGGAGGGTTGACTAGCAAAACCCCCTTGACTATACTCACCCAGCCGTGTCTGCGACAGCGCAGCCGCAAATCACCGCCGGTGCCGGGGTGGCGGAACTGGCAGACGCGCAAGGTTGAGGGCCTTGTGGGGGCAACCCTGTAGGAGTTCAAGTCTCCTTCCCGGCACCACCCGACTACCGGATCCGCCGACGACGGGCTGGTCGGCGTCGGTCGCTTCGAGGGACGAACGACCGGTAGAACCCTTTCTTTTTCCAACCCCTAAAGTTGGGGGCGACCAGGTTCGGCATGCCGCTCTTTAAGACCGAGGCCCTCGTCTTGGCGGCCCGCCCCCTGGGCGACACGGAAAAAATCGTCACCCTCCTCACGCCGAAGCTGGGTGTCATCCGCGCCGTGGCCAAGGGGGCCCGCCGGCCCAAGAGCCGTCTGGCCGGCGGCACGGTGGCCTACCGGGTCATCGAGGCGCTGGTGTACCGGAAGGAAGGGCGGGAGCTCGACTTCCTCTCCGAGGCCCACGTCCTTTCGAGCGCCCCCCGCATCGGGAGCGACTGGCGGCTCTTCCTCCACGCCGGCACCCTGGCCGAGACGGCCCTGGCCGCGGGCGAGGATTGCTACCAGCTCCTGCGGTCCGCGCTCGAACTGCTCGAGGGCGGCATAGATCCCCGCCCGGTAACGCTCTTCTTCTTCAAGGGCCTATTGAGGGCCCAGGGGCTCTGGCCCGATTTCTCCCGCTGCGCCGCCTGCGAAGACACCCTGACCGGCGGGGCGGCGGTGGACGTGGCGGGCGGCCGCGTTCTGTGCCGCAATCACCGGAGCG
>MFAF01000125.1:5213-7829 GCA_001774505.1 Candidatus Coatesbacteria bacterium RBG_13_66_14
TCAACGCTGAAGGGGGAAGGCAATGAAAGTCGCCATCAACGGGTTCGGGCGGATCGGGCGCACGCTCCTGCGCTACGCCCGCGGCCGGTACGATTACGAGATAGTCGCGATAAACGACATCACCGACGCGAAAACGCTGGCGCACCTCTTGAAGCACGATTCGATCCACGGCACCTACCCCGCCGACGTTTCGATAGACGGGGATTATCTGGTGGTGGACGGCGACCGGATCCGGGTGCTCGCGGAGCGGGACCCGGCGAAACTGCCCTGGGGCGAGATGGGCGTGGACGTGGTGCTGGAGGCGACCGGCCTCTTCCGCGACCGGGCCGGTGCCGGGAAGCACCTCCAGGCCGGCGCCAAGAAAGTCGTCATCAGCGCCCCCGGCAAGGAGCCGGACATCACCGTCGTCCTCGGCGTCAACTTCGACGCCTACGACCCGAAAAAGCACCACATCATCTCCAACGCGAGCTGCACCACCAACTGCCTGGCACCCGTGGCCAAGGTGCTCCACGAGTCCTTCGGCATCGAGCGCGGCCTGATGACCACCATCCACTCCTACACCAACGACCAGCGCATCCTCGACCTGCCGCACAAGGACCTGCGACGGGCGCGGGCGGCGGCGATGAACATGATCCCCACCACCACCGGCGCCGCCAAGGCGGTGGGCCTGGTCCTGCCCGACCTGGCCGGGAAGCTCGACGGCATCGCCGTCCGGGTTCCCACCCCCGACGTGTCGTTGGTGGACCTCGTCGTGCTCCTGAAGCGCGAGGCCACGGTCGAAGAGATAAACGGCGCGGTCAGGGCGGCCGCGGAAGGACCCCTCAAGGGCATCCTCGTATACTGCGAGGAGCCCCTCGTCTCCAGCGATTTCATCGGCAACCCCGCCAGCTCCATCTTCGACGCCGAGTACACCAAGAGCTACGGCTCCTTCGCCAAGGTCATGAGCTGGTACGACAACGAGTGGGGCTACTCCTGCCGCACCGCCGATCTGATCGCCAAGCTGTTATAGGCGGGATGGTATTCTGGCGGGAATGGCTGCGGGGGGCCTTTCGGTTCCTCTTCGGGTGGCCGGCGAGGCTACTGGCCGGGCTGAAGGTCTCGCCGACGGCCCTGACCCTCTGCGGCCTTCTGGCGGGCCTGGGCGCCGGGTTCCTCTTCGCCCTGGGCGACCTCTCGGGCGCCGCCTGGCTCCTGCTGCTCGCTGGTTTCTTCGACATGACCGACGGACAGGTGGCCCGGCTCCGCGGCCTGGAATCCAAGCGCGGGGCCTACATTGACAGCTTCACCGACCGCTGGGCCGACGGTGTTGTCCTGTCGGGCGTCGCGTTCCTCACGGCCCGGCAGGGGGACTGGCTCTACCTGGCGTTCTCCCTGGCGGCCCTGATCGGCTCGCTGACGGTGAGTTACGCCAAGGCCCGCGCCGAGGGTCTCGGCCTGGAGTGCGGGGTCGGGTTCTGGGAGCGACCGGAGCGGACGGTGCTCCTTTTGATCGGCGCCTTCGCGGGTTATACTGCGCTCAAGATTTGTGTTATTATCCTCGCGGTGGGGACATTCTGCACCGCCCTCCGTCGTCTGGCGTACACCCTGGCGAGGCTGTCGGAGACCGACGCGAAGGGCGGGGAGTGAACCCGGTTTGATGTACTCTTCTATCGCAGCACAAGGGGGTGCGCCCTGATGGCCGGCGAGGTCAGAGTTGCCGTTGTCGGGGTGGGCAATTGCGCCAGCTCCCTCATCCAGGGCGTCTGGTACTACCGGGAGGCGCCGGAAGGCGCGCTGGTGCCCGGCCTGATGCACGTCAACCTGGGCGGATACCACGTTCGGGATATCCGCTTCGTCGCAGCCTTCGACGTGAACGCCGACAAGGTCGGCCGCGACCTCTCCGAGGCGATCTTCGCCCCGCCCAACAACACCTTCCGCTTCACCGAACCGCCCCCCTCAGGCACGATCGTCCGCCAAGGCCCCCTCCTCGACGGCATCGGGAAGTACCTCCGCGACATCATCCCCCTGGCCGACGGCGAGCCGGTGGACGTCGCCGCGACGCTGCGGGAATCGGGCGCCGAAATTCTGCTCAACTACCTCCCCGTGGGCAGCGAGAAGGCCACCCGCTTCTACATCGAAGAGGCCCTCAAGGCCGGCGTGGCCGTCGTCAACTGCGTGCCGGTCTTCATCGCCTCCACCGGCGAGTGGCACACCCGCTTCGCAGACAAAGGACTCCCCGTCATCGGCGACGACGTGAAAAGCCAGGTCGGGGCCACCATAATTCACCGCATCCTGGCGAAACTTTTCGAGGACCGCGGGGTGTCCCTGAAGCGCACCAGCCAGCTCAACGTCGGGGGCAACGCCGATTTCCTCAACATGCTCGAGCGGGAGCGCCTCGAGAGCAAGCGCATCTCCAAAACCCAGTCGGTTACGAGCAACATCTCGGTGCACCCAGGCAAAGACAACATCCACATCGGCCCCTCGGACTACGTCCCCTGGCTCCAGGACCGGAAGTGGGCTCACATCCGCCTCGAGGGCGAGGCCTTCGGCTCGGTGCCCCTCAACCTGGAGCTCAAGCTGGAGGTCTGGGATTCGCCCAACTCGGCCGGCGTGGTCATAGACGCCGTCCGCTGCGTC
>MFAF01000125.1:7878-7967 GCA_001774505.1 Candidatus Coatesbacteria bacterium RBG_13_66_14
CCGATCGCCCCGCCGTCGCCGGATGCCGGCACTGCGGGGATTTTCTGTGCGACGAGTGCGCCGCGGCGGGAGTGGACGGGGTGTGCGCG
>MFAF01000125.1:8137-16299 GCA_001774505.1 Candidatus Coatesbacteria bacterium RBG_13_66_14
CCTTCTCGCATCGGCGCTTTTGACCATCGGGATGACCTGGCTCACGGGAAACGGCCCTTTTCCCTGGTACGTCGCGCTCAACGCGCCGGGGCTGGCCGCGCTCCTCCTCCTCGATTCCTGCGCCATCTTCGGCCTGGGGCGGCTGTACCAGAGCGGGCTCGCCGCAGGCTGCGCCGTAGGTTGCACCTTCAGGGACGTCCTGCGCGTCGCGGCTTACGGCGCTACGGCCTACCTCGCCCTTTTCATCCCCGTCTTCGGGCCGCTGTTGGTTTTGGCCCTCGGCCTGGTGTACCTGACAGTGGGGGCTCACCGCGGCCTGCACCTGGGCGTCGCCCAGTCGCTCTCCCTGGCCCTGCTGCCGATCCTCATCCGCCTCGGCGCCGCCTGGGTCATCTACGGCGACCGCTTCTGGGAGCTCGTCGCCGGCTAAGGCGCGCCTTTAAGGCGAGCCTTTTGACCCCGGTCTCGGGGGTGATTATCTCTTTTCAAGGGCTGGGGGTTTAAACACCTCGTCTCCTGTAATATAATGGGTATGGGGACGCTCGGGAGGTAACGATGAAAACCCGCTGGTTGATCTTTGTGTTGCTGCTGACGGCGGTGGCCGCGATGGCCGCCGAGGAAGACGCCGGAACGGCCTGCTTTCCGTTCCTGCGGCTCGGGGTCGGAGCGCGCTCCCTGGCGCTCGGGGAGGCCTTCGTAGCCGACGCCCGGGACGCCGAGGCCGCGGTCCTCAACCCGGCGCTTCTATCGAAGAACCGCCGCCACGCCGTCACCTTCACCCACGACGAGTATCTGGCCGACCTCACCTTCGAGTTCGGCGCCTACGCCTTCCCGCTGGCCGGCGGCGCGGCCGGGAGCGTCGCCGTCGCTGCCCGCTACATCTCCTACGGCACTCTGCAGGGTTACGACGAGTTCGGCGTGCCGACGGGCGAATTCCCAGCGGCGGACCTGGCGGCGGGCGTGTCCTACGGGGTCGAGCTCTTCCAGGGTTTCGGCGCCGGCGCGACGGTGAACTACGTCTACTCGCGCATAGACGACGTGAACACCTCGACCGTCGCCTTCGATCTGGGGCTCTCGTACCAGCCGCTGAACGCCCTCCGCCTGGGCTTCACCGCCACCAACCTCGGGCCCGACGTAAAGTACGTGAGCCTGGAGAGCCCGCTCCCCCTCACGCTGCGCCTGGGCGCGGCCGGGGACGTCCTCGACCTGCCCCGGCACAAGGTCACCCTCTTTGCCGACGGGGTCTATCCCTATTACGACGAGCCCTACGGGGCCTTCGGCCTCGAGTACACCATGTTCGACCTGGTGAGCTTCCGGGGCGGTTACCGGCTGGGGCACGACACGGCGACTTTCTCCTTCGGCGTCGGCTTCCGGTTCGGCCTGTGGGACACGGTGCTGTTGAACCTGGACTACGCCTACGCCGACTATGGCGACCTCGACGCCACCCACCTCTTCACCCTGGGGCTCTTGATCTAACCCAAGGAAATGACATGAAACACTCAATGCTGATCGCCTTCCTGACGCCGCTCGCGGCGATTCTCCTCGCACCCGGCTGCACAACCCCCGCCGACAACGGGAACCCCCCGACCGAAACCACCGAGTACGTCGCCGACAAGATGAACGACCGCATCGTCATGCTGGACCACGAGGGGAACACCACGGGCTTCTACGAGTTCGTCACCCGCCCCACCGACCTGTCCCTCTTCCCGGGTGTGGACGCCCTGTGGGTGGCCGATTACTCGGGGGACCGGGTGGTCGAGCTCGAACTCGACCTGGGAACCATCGCCACCACCGAGGACGGGCTCCTGAACGACCCCATCGCCGTGTCGGTGACGGGGGACGGAGATTGCTGGGTGGCCGACCGGGTCAACCACGCCTTCGTGCGCCTGGACTCCGAGGCCGAAATGCTGGCCCGCGTGACTGTGGACGGACCTACACGATGCGTGGCCTGGGACGAGGCCAACGGCTTGTGCTGGTGTGCCGACGAGGACGGCAACCTGTACGCCTTCGACGGCGACATCACCGGCAACGGCGACGTGACCGACGCCGTGGTCACTCTGACCGGACTGGGCGTCGTCCGCGGCCTGGCGGTGGACCCGACCGGGGACCGCATCTGGTACAGCGACAGCGACGGCGACCGCGTCCTCTGCCTGGGACCCGACGGCGACTTAATCCATACCACCACCGACATCGAGGACCCCCAAGGGTTGTCCCTGGAATCCGACGGCGACTGCTGGGTCGCCTCGCGGGGGGGCTCGGTGATGCTCCTGGCCGACTGGGACGGCGCGGTGATGAAGGACTGGGGGGACCTGAACGGGCCGGTGGACGTCGCCGCCGAGCCGGGAGGCGGCGTCTGGGTGGTGGAGGAGACAGGTAACAGGGTGAAGCTCATCCGGGACGGCGACACCGTCTACGATGTGGAAGGGTTCTCCTCCCCGGCGGCCGTCGTTTTGTACGATCCCGACCTCTGGTAGGGGAAGTCCAGAATTGTCGGAATGATGCGGTTTTTTGACGTGATAGTTTTTTACGGCGACCGGGGTTGCAGTTAGGCAAGGGGTCAGACAAGGGGTTTAACCGAGCGAACCGAGCGTAGCGAGCTATGCCTCCGGCAAATCGAGCTATGCCCCTGGCAAACCGAGCGTAGCGAGCTATGCCCCTGGCAAAACCCCTTGTTCCACCCCGTGTCTGGGATTGAGATGATGCTGAAAGAGACGACCTTTATCGCCGCGGCCCTGACCGGCGCCGCCATCCTGGGCGGTTGCGACGGCCCGACCGGGAGCGGCGGCTTCGACCTGGCCGAGGTGAACGACTTCACCTACCAGTTGCAGAAAGTGGACCTCGGAGAGCTCGGCGCCAGCGCTTTCGATCTGGTGGTGATGGACTACTCCTCCGACGGCACCGAGGAGGGCGAGTGGACGCCGGATGAAATCGAGGGGCTGCGCGACCGCGGCGGGGACCAGCCGAAGATCGTCCTGGCCTACCTCTCCATCGGCGAGGCGGAGGAATACCGCTGGTACTGGCAACCCGACTGGGAGCCGGGGAACCCCGACTGGCTGGGGGACGAAAACCCCGAATGGCCGGGAAACTACCTCGTGCGCTTCTGGGATCCGGAGTGGCAGGCCATCGTCTACGCCTACCTGGACCGGATAATCGGCCAGGGCTTCGACGGGGTGTACCTGGACAAGCTGGACTCGTGCTGGGACCTGGAGGATGAGCGGGAGAGCGCGCCAGCGGAGATGGTCGCCTTCACGAAGGCCATTTCCGACTACGGGAAATCGAGGCGGCCCGGCTTCCTCTGCATCGTCCAGAACGCCGCCGCCCTGGCCGCCGACTTCCCCGAGCACCCGGCAAACGTGGACGGCATCGGGCAGGAGGAGCTCTACTTCTACGCCACCGACGAACCGCGCCCAGAGCAATCGGGCGACGACGAGGGCCGCCTCGAGCTGGAGGGCTACCTGGACCTCTTCCTGGACGCCGGCGGCATCGTCCTCACCATTGATTACTGCGACGAAAAAGAAAATATAGACGAGGCCTACGACCGTTCAGCGGGTAAAGGGTACGTGCCCTACTGCACCACGGTCAAACTCGACGAGCTTCGGATTAACGACGGCCACGAGCCGGACTGATGCGCGTCCTGGACATCACCCGCCCGCTGGATGGCGCTGCCCCCTGGCCCGGCGAGAGGGGCCTGGAGCGCGCGCTCACCAAAACCCATGCCCGCGACGGTTGGGAAACCTCCGAGCTTCACCTGTGCAGCCACCTGGGCACCCACGTGGACGCCCCGGCCCACCTTTTCCCCGACGGGAAACGCCTGGGTGAGCTCTCGCTCGACCCCTTCGTCGGGCCGGCGCTGGTGGTGGACTGCGGCGACGCGCATGTAATTGGACCGGAAATCATTCCGATAAAAGAAATGAAATCCGGCGACCGGGTCCTCTTGAAGACCGCCAATTCCGCCCGCCGCGAGGGCGGGTTCTTCGAGGATTACTGTTACCCCGCCGGGAACGCCGTCCGGCTTCTCGTTGAGAAGGGTATCAGCCTCCTCGGCGTGGACGGTCCCAGCGTGGACGGCTTCGAGGTGGAACCGATTGTCCACCGTCTGCTGTTCGAAAAAAACATCCCCGCGTTGGAGGGGCTGGACCTCTCGGGCGCCGCGCCCGGGCGGTACACCCTGGTCTGCCTGCCGCTGAAGATAGAGGCGGCCGAGGGCGCCCCCTGCCGCGCGGTGCTGCTGGAAGGTTGATCTAGCCTCGACGTTACTTATATTGCCACCTCTCTGTGTTACTCAATCTAACCCTCCGTTTTAGGGCATGAGAATAAATGTAGGGCGGGGACTTTAGTCCCCGCCGCATTTCAAAGGATGCCTTCACCCTTAATCCCGTGCCTCGCAGGCCTCCCACAGGGAGAGGGAGACGGTCATCCCGACAATGGACCGATAATTACCCGGCCACCGATCCTCAAGCCGGTCTTACCTCCCCCCCTAAAAAAAGGCGGCCTTCGCGGGCCGCCTTTTTTTAATCATCCGGGGTTTAGAAGTAGATGCCGATGTCCAGGAGACCGCCCACCGAGTACAGAGAGTCGTTGAGTTCACAGGTTTCACCCGTTTCGTACTCGACTTCCGTGACCCCGTTGTAGTGGAAGAGACCGCCCAGACCGATGGAGAAGGAATTGGAGAGCCAGAAATCCACGCCCAGGCCACCGTCAATCCCGAAGCTGCCGCCGGTGAACGAGTTCGACCAACTGTCTCCCAAATCGTAATCCTCAACGTAGAAATCGCAGGACACCAGGGCGTACCCGATGCCGGCGAACAGCCAGGGGCGCACCGTGCCCGTCTCGACGAACCGGACCTTGAGGCCCAGGCCGAAGAGCATCTCGAGGAAGGTGTCCTCCTCGTATAAATCCGAGCATTCGATCACGTTGTCGTAGATCAAAAGACCGAAGTAGGGGCCGAGGGAAAATATCGGGGCGATGAAGAAGTCCACCATCAGGCTCCCGCCGAATTGGATCCCCTTGGTGGTAAAATCCTCGTAATCCCCGTACAGGTCGTTGATGGGGAAAAGGAAGGGCGCGCTCAGGGTGATACCGAAGCCGGGCCCCTTACCCCGCGGCCGGACCGTCGTGGTGGTCGTGGTGACCGCCTCGTGCCCGCCCGTCTCTATCCTTCCGCCCAGGCGCACCTTGTCGCCCGTCACCGGCGGAACGTCGCCCGAGTAGAGCGCCTCCGAGAGCTCGTCGGCCAGCACCCTGGTGATCTTCGCCTCGCCCAGTTCCTCGATGTCGCGACCCAGGAAGGCGCCGGTGTCGGGGTGGTAGTACTCCTCGCCCAGGCGGTAGAGCTCGACCGTGTCGCCCTCTTTCACGCCCTCTTTCCTGCCCAGGTCCAGCTTGACCGTCTCCCCGGAAACCGAGACCACGGTGCCGACCACGGGGATGTTCGCGGCCAGGCGGGCGGCCATGTCCCGAGCCACGGACAACAGGCCGTCCAGACTGTTGGATTCGGCCGACTCGGAGAGCTCGACCTTACCCACGAAAACGTCCACCACGCGGACGGTGACGGTGTACGTTTCGCCCACCTTGGACACCTTGCCCACCACGACCTTGGACGCGCCGGCCAACTGACCGACCTGGACGAAGCACTCCGTGGTCGTGCAACCGGAAAGGGCCAGACCCTGCTCTTCCATGAGGGTGTTCAGCCGCTCCCGCTCGACGATCTCGAAGCGCTTCGTGTTGATCAGGGCGTCCAGGAGCGTGTCGGCGATCCCGCCGGCGGACGCCTCGCTCACCCCGGAAGCCTCCAGGCCGATGAAGGCCACGGTGATCTTTTCGGCGGCGAGGGAGCCCGCGGCGAGGACAATCATGAAAAGGCCGATAAATAGCTTGCGCATCAAACCCTCCTTGAAGAGTCCGGAAGCAAACTTGAGGAGACGAGGGGTTTAAACGAACAAACCGAGCGAAGCGAGCTATGCCCCCGGCAAAACCCCTTACCCTCCGACTTCGAAAGAATCTGGCGGCAATGAGCAATTATAACTACAGCATCATACCACACAAACGGGGAAACGCTCCATTACTTGTTTACGGCACCCCGTCAGCCGAGAAAGCCGGATACGGCCAGCCAGTAAATCGTCCGCCCCAGGAGGAGGGTCGCCAGGCCGCAGAACATCGAGGCCTTCAACCAGCGCTGCACCTTGCCGGCCTTCCCCGCCCGAGTGAGACCGTGGGCGCCGATGACGAGGAGGGGCAGCGCCATCCCAAGGGCGACGGCCAGGACGTCCACCCAGGCCAGGCGGTCGAAGAAGTAGAAGAGCGTCAGGGCCGGCGTCACGGCAAAGGCGACCGAGGCGCCGATGAGCCTCGTGGGGCCTTCGCCGAGGCGCACAGCCAGCGTACGCGCGCCGGCCTCGGCGTCCCCGGGGAGGTCTTCCACATCCTTGAAAATCTCCCGGGAGAGGTTCACCAGGAAGGCCAGGGCGGCCAGGGGGAGGACGCGGCCCAGCCCTCCCGCCGCCGTGGCGCCGTAGGCCAGGGCCAGGGACGTCATCAGCGCCACCGCCAGGTTCCCGGCGAGCCCGGTGTGCTTGAGCCGCATGGCGTAAACGGCGGAGAGCAGGATGCAGAAAGGAACGATGAAATACCCCGACGGGGGGCCGAAGAAGGTCAGCCCGACGGCGGCGGCCCAGGCGCAGACGCAAAAAACGACGGCGGCGCGCGGCGAGAGGTGTCCCGCCGGCAGGGGGCGCTCCGGGCGGTTGATCCGGTCAATGGCGAGGTCCATCCGGTCGTTGAGGGCGTACCCCCCCGCGGCGACGAGGCTCAGGGCGAACGCGGCGGCGATCAGCGGGCCGAGCGCCTCCCCCCAACCGGACATCGGGCAGGAGCCGGGGGGCAGTGCCAGAGCGGCGCCGAACACGACGGCGGCGAAAACCAGGAGCATGTTGGTCGGCCGCGCCAGCTCCACGAAGGCCCTGAATTTCGTCATCACCGATAAAACCGCCTACAGGAGGTGCCGTAGTTTCAAAACCAGCCCCGGGGCGTTTTTCATGGCGTAGCCGATGATTCTCAACGGGGAAACCTCCCCCAGCTCGCCTTTCGCCGAACCGGCCGCCAGGGCCGCCACGGCCTGGTCTATCTCGTCGTCCGTCAGGCTCGTGACCAGGGTCTTGATTTTATAGAGCTGCCGGTGCTCCCGCTCGTGACGCTCCCGCCAGCGTTTCTCGTATATTTTCAGGGCTCTGGCCGTGGGCTCCGCGCCGGAGCCGATGACCTCGACCGCCGCCTCCCCGGCCAGCCGCCCGGCCTCCACGGCCCAGTTGATCCCCGCCCCCGAGAATGGGTCCACCTGCCGCGCGGCGTCACCGGCCAGCATGCACCCCTCTCCGACGAAGCCCCGGGGCGGCGGAGGCGTGGGGACGCAGCCGTGAACCTCCTCCAGCACGGAAATCTTTGGGAAATTCGCGGAGAGGAAGTCGCGCAGGTAAGCCTGCGCCGTTTTCGACCGCTCGGCGCCCGGGATTCCGAGCCCGACGTTGGCAGTCCCCCGACCCTTGGGAAAGAGCCAGGCGTAACCCCCGGGCGCGACCCGGGAACCGAGGAAAAAGTAAACGGCGTCGTCCTCCACCCACGCGGGCAGGCCAACGGCCAGCACCTGGGCTCCGGCGTGGACATCGGCCGGGGACAGGTGCCGGGAAAGGCCCGTCCAGCGCCCTACCAGCCCCTCCACCCCGTCGGCGCCTACGAGCACCGGGGACTCCACCGTCTCCTCCCGACCCGAACGGCGAACCTTGATCCGCCAAAGGCTCCCGCTCCGCTCGGCTGCCAGCGCCTGGGTCTTGACCCGGAGCTCGGCCCCGGCCCCGGCGGCCCGCTCGGCGAGGTGCAGATCGAAGAGCTTCCGCTCGAGGACCCATCCGGCGCCTTTTTTCTTGACGTGGGCCCGGTTCCCCCCGGGTGAGACGGTGATCCCGCCGTGGAGGTGGGCGGCGCGGTAAGGCTGGGACAGGTCTCCCTCCGGACCGTCGGGGAAGAGGATCCCGTCATCGCCGAGCTCCTCGACCAACCCGTCGTGCCCGACCGCCTCGGCGCAACGCACCGGGAAACCGACCTGCTGGCGCTTCTCCAAGAGGAGCACGCGCAGGCCGCCCCGAGCCGCGTGATAGGCGGCGCTGGAA
>MFAF01000125.1:16407-17537 GCA_001774505.1 Candidatus Coatesbacteria bacterium RBG_13_66_14
TCATCGCCCCGCCCCTTCGGTCCTATCTCGGTGTCGCCTTAAACTGAGTGGACGACACCCTCGACGCCCCGCCCCTTCGGTTCGAACAGATTCGGGTTACGCTTCGCAAAGGCGACTTGCCTCGAGGCTCCGCCCCTTCGGTCCGATAGTGGGGCTTGAACGGAGCCCACCGTCGGCCGGCCTCGACACTCCGCCCCTTCGGTCCGATTGTGGGGCTTGAACAGAGCCCACCGTCGGCCGGCCTCGACACTCCGCCCCTTCGGTCAGAACGGTCGAGCTAGTATGCCATCGCCTTTATCTGGCCCCAGGATGTCTCTTCGACCCGCGTCTGCCAGTCACCGAGGTCCACCCGGGCGGACTGGACGATCTGCTTGGTCTGGAAATTCTGGACGATGACGTAGCCGAGGACGTCGTCCAGCTTCCATACCGGATCCACGTTGAACTCCTGGGTCCAGTAGTGGACGCCGTCGTTGTCCGGGATCAGCCAGCCGGGGTAATTGGGCTCGGTGATGCGCATGGTGTAGTTGTAATGCCTCCCGCCCGCGGAGAGATCGTTCTCGACGATGATGAAGTAGGCGCGGTAGTAAGCGTCGGGAACGTCGTCGGTCCACTCGAACCGGGCGCTGAAGTAGCCATCGTTGCCGGTGATGTTCCCGTCGAGGACGATATCCATGGGGCTGGGGGTGTTGATTCGGTTGGCGACGGCTCCCGCGGCGCCGCCCCAACTGACCCGGGTCCCGTCCACGTAGGTGTCGGGGACGGAGTTGACCCCGTAGAGGGTCCGCCGGTTGTTCTGGTCGGTGGGGTTGTACAGGTAGAAGGGATCGCTGGCCCCGGGCCAGTTCATGTGCCACACACAGAGGATCATGTCGTCATGGTATTGCGCGTCAATGGCCTCCCACGCCGCGTCTGCCGGGGGGCAGGAGCCTCAGGTGTAGTTGGTGAAACCCTCGAGCACCACCATGCGCTGGGTGGCCAGGCTCAGCGCAGCCAGGAGCAAAAGCGCCAATACAACCTTCCGCATCTCTCCTCCTTCGTGCATATGTCTCTGATTTTTCAAAAAATACCCGCAACTTATTTTTGTACGAAAAGCGGCCGGGCGTCAAGGCTTTTCGTCAACCGACGCCAGG
>MFAF01000125.1:17549-18288 GCA_001774505.1 Candidatus Coatesbacteria bacterium RBG_13_66_14
ATCTTCTCGGCCGACTGCAGGTCGGCCACGGCGTCGGAGTACGTGTCCAGAATCTCCCTGACGCGCTCCTGGCGGGTGATCCGGTCCATGGAACCGTTCTCGTACTCGAGGACCAGGGCCTCATAGGCCACCCCGGCGTCGGAGAGGATGTCGGCGGCCGCAATGGCGGCGCCGTAGGCAGCGGTGCGTTCCTCGCCGAGCTCGGCCAGGCTCTCCGGGGCGGTGAGGTTGAAGAGGCGCAGCTTATCCACCGGCACCTCTATCGCGGCGAGCAACCCCTCGTCCACCGGGACGGTCATGCCCAGCTCGTCGCTCTTCGAGAGCAGCTCTTCCACCTTTTCAGGGGAGAGTATGCCCAGCAGCTCTTTGAGTAACAGGTCGTAGGGGCGGCAGTCGTTCAGGTAATCGGCCTCCGCGGCCGATTTCTCGATCGCTCCGTGCTCGCAGCCCAGGACTAAAAACCCGAGCGCGGCCAACGCCATAATGATGAATCTCACGGTACGCTCCTCAACGGGTAAGGTTTATGATTTGCTCGTATAACTTGAGATGGTCTTCCGCCACGTCGGCCCAGGTCCGTCGGGTCCTCTCCAGGCCGAGGCGGCGGAGGTTTTCGGCGAAAGCGGCGTCCTCGAGCACCCGGCGCAGGGCGCGGCGCACGTCATCCACGGACGCCGGATCGCAGTAACTGGCGGCATCGCCGGCGACCTCGGGCAGGGCGCCCGCCCGGGCCAGCACGGCG
>MFAF01000125.1:18321-25848 GCA_001774505.1 Candidatus Coatesbacteria bacterium RBG_13_66_14
CCGGGGCGCCCCGAAGACGACCTGCGGGTTTTTACGGGGAACCCGGGAGCCCAGGTGGAGGATGTACCTCCCCGGCCGGAGCCCATGTCGCCCGCACTCCTCCTCGACCTCATCGGGCGGCCGCGGTCCGAAGCCCGAGGGCGGCGCCCAGGGGATAACCTTAACCTTCCCGTCGGGGAGGCCGAACTGAGCTGAAATCCCGCAGGCGGAATGCAGGCTGGGCGTAATGACCGCTGCGGCCCGGGCCGCCTCTCGGGTGAGCTGGCGGCGCCTGTCCCTGGCGTAACCCAGTTGGGGTGCCACGTCGTGCAGCGTCAGGACGGAGGGCAGAGGACCCCGGTACAGCAATCGGTTGGCCGGGCCGTGCCACAGGTCGGCCGCCACCCCGAACCGCCGGCGCCTGAAAAACGTGTTGCACCGCGGGGAACCCCAGGCGGCGAGCCGGTCGGCCACCGGCCGGTGAACGCTCCGACAGAAGAGGGTAAGCTCGACGCTCGGGTTTATCGCCAGGGCACGGAGCAGTTCGTCGCAGTACCGCCCCATCCCCTGGGGCCGCGGGCGGAACGCCTCGGTCGCGTCGAAGGCCAGACGAAGGGACATAGGGGGCACCGGATCCCGACCGATGTGCGGACGGATCGAGGCCGCGGTCCCTTCCTCCACCCGCCAACCCACGCGCCGTCACCACTTCCTCGATTCAAGTATACCACGGTGCGCGCGGATTGAACAACGCAGCCGGAAGCCCATCTTGTCGAGGGTCGGGTCCTCTGGTAATATAGACGCGCAAGTCATCCCCCGGAGATACGATGGTTCGGCATCACCCGCCGCCTTATGTGCTCCTCCTCCTCGTCCTGCTGGCCGCCGGTTGCGGCGAGAGGGAATTCAAGCTCGAAGAGGTGAAGCGCTACCACGAGGAGATGGACGGCCCGGATGCGGACGTGCTGCTCCTGACCGAGCAGGTGCGCCGCTGGGCCGACGACATCGCCCAGTTGGAACCCGAAATAGTCGGCCGCGAGGCGCCGGGGCTTTTGAGCCAGGCGCTCATCTACCAAGAAAAGGCCTACGAGTTCGGCGAATTCTTCGCCAGCGCCCGCTACGAAACGGAAAACATCGCGGAGTTCCTGCAATTTAAAATCGAGGTGCTCGCCTCCCTCCAGGCGGACCTCCAATCGTTCATGGACGATTTCCTGAAGGTGTACCGGTTCTCGTCGGAGGACGAGGAGGCGCTGCCCGGCTACCACTCCGAGTGGATCGCCCTGGCCTGCAAGAATTTCACCGAGGCCGTGGAAAAGGTCGAGGGCGAGTTCACCAGGGGCCGCCGCGTTCTCCTGTCGGAGTTCATTCTCATGGGGGATCGCTAGGGACATGCCGCGGATTATAATCGTAACGCTCATGGCGGCGGTTATCATCGGCGGTTGCGGCCGGAGCGTTTACGACGAGCTGACGCGCTACAAGAACGAGGCCACGCCCGCCGACGCAGAGCTGCAGGCCTGCCTGGACGCTTACACCGGCAGGCGGCTCCACCTCGGCGAGGGGTACGGGTACCGCCTGCCCTTCGACTCGGTGGAGACCCGGGAGCTGTTGCGCAGGGCTGAAAAGGCGGAGGAGGAGCTGAAAGGGATAGGTGCGCCCGAACCGAGCGAAGCGAGTTATGCCCCCGGCAAAACCGCCCGGCTCCTCGCCGAGGAGAAGATCGCCGCCGCCGAGGACATCCGCGGGGCGTTCGAGCTCCTGGACGAGGTGACGCGTGAGTGGGAGGACCGCCTCCCGACGGGACCCCCGCCGGAGGGGGATACCGAGACCGTGGAGCTCGCACCCGGGGACGTAGAGGCGTGGCGTGACGACATGGCGCGCGTGGACGGTGTCTTCGAGTCGGCGGAGAGGAACTTCGACGACGCCGCCCTGGCGCTGGGGGCGGCCATCCTCGCCGCCCATGACGATGAGTACTAGGCGGAGGTGCACATGAGATACCGTTTGCTGGGTCTGGAATCCGCCTCCCTTATCCGCTTCCTCTTCTTCGGATTCTGGATCGTCCTCGGCGGGCTGGGGTTGATCGCTTACGCGGCATACATCATCGGCTCGATCGAGGAGGGCCTGGTCGAGGACGAGTTCCTGGCGGTACTTTTCGGGTGCGTCCTGGGACCGCCCTTCTACTCCCTCGTCTTTGCCGGCATCGGCGTCCTGGGCAACTTCGTATACAGGAAGCTCGCCCGCAGCCTGCCCCCGCTCGTCGCGGAGATGGAGGAGGCGGGCGCGACGGACGCCCATCCGGTCCGGGGCGGAGCCGTCGCGGACGACCGGAACCGGCTACCCTAGGGCGGGTTGGATGACGGCAGCCGTTTGGTCTCTCGTCGGTCTCATCGCCTTCGTCTACGTCGGGTATCCCCTCCTCATCGGCCTGGTCGGCCTCGTCCGCCGCAGACGACCCCGGGCCGATTCCAGCTTCACGCCGACCCTCGCCCTGCTGATTCCCGCCCACAACGAGGCGACCGTCATCGCCGACAAGCTCGCCAACGTCCTGGAGAGCGATTATCCACACGACAGGCTGCGGGTTTACGTCATCTCCGACGCCTCGGACGACGGCACCGACGGGGTGGTCTCGGGGCAAGGCGACTCCCGGGTGCGCCTCATCCGCCAGGAGAGGCGGGAGGGGAAGGTCAACGCCCTGAAACGGGGGATAGCCGCCGCCGAGGGCGCCGAGATAATCTGTTTTTCCGACGCCAACTCGCGCTACGAACCGGACGCCCTGCGGAGGCTGGCCGCCGTTTTCGCCGACCCCCGCGTGGGCGCCGCCTGCGGCCGTCTGCGCCTGCTCGGGACGGAGCGGTCGGGCACCGCCGCCGGCGAGGGGCTGTACTGGCGCTACGAGGACGCTATCAAGGCCGCAGAGTCGCTCTCCGGAACGATGCTCATGGGGGCGGGCACGATTTACGCCGCCCGGCGGGAGCTCATCCCCGACGTGCCGGCCCACCGGGCCGACGACTCCATCGTCCCGCTCTCTATCGCCGCAGGGGGCCGCCAAGTGGCCTGGGTGCCCGAGGCGGTGGCCTGGGAGCGCACCGCGGTGGATGCAGGCGAGGAGTTCCGGCGCAAGGTACGGATGATCGCCCACGATTTCGGCGGCTACTTCTACCTCCGGGGCTGCTGGCGGCGACCGTCGGTGGGGCTTCGGCTCTTTTTTCACAAATTCCTGCGCTGGCTGGTGCCCTTTTTCTACCTCATCTCCCTCGGCCTGGCGGTTCCGCCGGCGCTCACCGGCGACACGGCGATGCTGGTCGCGGCGCTGGCCCTGGGCGGGGGGCTCTTCTGGGGCGCGACCGCCTGGGGGGCGATGGCCCTCGGCTGGCGGCCGAAATCCCTCCCGGGCCGCCTCCTGGCCCTCCCCGGCCACTTCGTCATGGTGAATACGGCGTCGGTATTCGGCATCTGCCGGTCGGTGTTCCGGGGGAGCCAGGCTGCGTGGGAGGCCGCCCCCAGCTCGCACCGAGGTCTTTCGTGAAACAGCCCCCAAACCACGATAAGACCAAGGAGTTTTACGTCCGGGAGGGGCCGCCGGACGGGGCCCTGGGGCGGCTGGCCCACGGGCGGGGGCTGGGCCTGCGGCGGGCGGTCCTGGGCCTTGAGGGGCTCCGGGACGGCATGCTGGGCGGAATCGCGGGCAAGACGCTGCTCGAGTTGGGCGCGGGTTACGGCGAGGAGCTGATCGGATTCACCCTGCGGGGCGCCCGGGCGGTGGGGGTGGACTTCGCCTTCACCCGGCTGTCCCAAATCCCCCGAAAAGCGGAAGAAGCGGGGATCGGGGTTGCCGCCGTGGCCGGAGACTGCCACCGTCTGCCTTTCCCGGACCGCTCCTTCGACATCGTTTACGGCAGCGCCATCCTGGCCCACCTGGACCGCGAGCGGGCCCTCGCCGAGGTTCAGAGGGTCCTCGTGACCGGAGGCCGGCTGGTTTTGATCGAGCCGCTGGACCGTCATCCGCTCCTGAAACTCTACCGCCGGTCCTTGAAAAACAGGGAGGACGTCGTTTCCTACCTCGACTACGCCGAGCTGGACGCGGATCGGTTGGGAGGCGGTTACGATCTGCGCCCCGCAGGCCTGACCTCGGCGGCGCTTCTGCCCCTGGCCGCCGCGGGGGTGGACGGCGCCTTCTGGCGCGGGACGGCCCGGCTACTCAACCGTCTGGACGCCCTGCTATTCACCAAAAGCCTCTGGGCGCGGAGGCACGCCTGGGTCTGCCTCGCCCGGTACCGGGGAAAACCTTGAGCGCCGAGGGGAGGATCGGCGAGCTGCGTCGTCTCTTCGACGCGCAGCGCGAGCCGGGGCGCCTCACCGGGATTGCCCTCGGGGAGCCAGCGGGGAGGTCCGTCGCCGTTTCCGGGCTGCGCCGCCGGTGGCGGGAGGCCTTGGGGGAGATAAATGGACGCCGCGTGCTGGAGCTGGGCTGCGGACATGGCGGGGAGATGGCGTACCTGTCCAGGGAGGGCGCGGCTGTAGTGGGGATAGACCTCTCACCCCGAAGACTGGAAGCCGCGCGGTCCATCGCCCCGGGACCGACGGTCCTGCTGGCCGACGCCGAAAGGCTGCCCTTCGCCGACGGCGCCTTCTCCCTGGTGTACGGGAACTCGGTCCTGCTGCACCTGGACAGGCAGAGAGCCTTCGCCGAAATCGGACGGGTCCTTGGACCCCGCGGGATTGCGGTGTTCCTCGAGCCGCTGGACCGGCACCCCCTCCTACGCGTGTACCGCGCCCTCTTCACCCGGCGGCGCGGGCTCGCCCGTTACCCCTCCCTGGAGGAGCTGGAGGGGATCAGCCTCGGGGGCTGGACCGACGTCACCCCGTGGTACCTGACGGCGGCGCTGCCGGTGTTCGCGGAACGCCTGTTCGGAACGAGCGGCCTCACCCGCGGCCTGGCCGAGCTCCTCTCCCGATTCGACGGATGGCTCTTCCGCCGCGGCCGTTGGGCCGCCCGGCGCACCTGGACGGCCCTCGCCGTTTACCGCAAGGGGTAAGCTTGGACACGATTCGCACCACCGGCGAGTTGGAGGAGCGCAGGGAAACCCTCGAGCGCGACCTGCCCGAGGGCGCCGTCGCGCTCACCTTCCTCGGCGGCGTGGGCGAGTTCGGCAAAAACATGCTCCTCCTGGAGGACGACTCGGGCATCGTGGCCGTGGATTGCGGCCAGGCCTTCCCCGACGACACCCTCCTCGGCGTGGATTCGGTCATACCGGAGACGACTTACCTGGAGGCTCATGCCGATCGGCTGCTGGCATACGTCCTCACCCACTGCCACGAGGACCACATCGGGGCGCTGCCCTACGTTCTGCCCAAGGCTCCGGCGCCGCTCTACGGCTCGCGCCTGACCCTGGGCTTCATTGACGGGAAGCTCCGCGAGTATTCGGAAACACCAGTCGTGGAGCGGGTGGAGATAAAGGCAGGGCGGAAGTTCAGCATCGGCGGATTCGTGTTCGACCCCGTCGCCGTCTCCCACTCCACCGCCGACAGCCTGGCCCTGGCAGTCTCGACCCGCGCCGGGGTCATTCTCCACACCGGCGATTTCAAGCTCGACCCGACCCCCGTCGGCCGGCTCCACGACCCGCTCCCCCGACTGCGCTATTATGGCAAGCGGGGCGTAAGGCTCATGCTGTCCGATTCCACCAACGCCGAGTTCGCCGGTCACTCCCAATCGGAGACAGTGGCCCAGGATGCGATCCTGGAGGCCTTCCGCGGGACGCGGGGCCGGATAATACTCACCACCTTCGCCAGCCACATCCACCGTATCCAGGGCGTGGTGGACGCCTGCGAGGATACCGGCCGCAGCCTGGTCGTCTCCGGGCGCTCGGTGGAGCAGAACGTCCGCATCGCCCGGGAGCTTGGCTACCTGCGGATTCCGAGCGGGATGCTGGTCCCTCCGAAAGACCTTGGCGACCTGCCGTCCGGCCGCCTCACCCTCCTGGTCTCCGGCAGCCAGGGGGAGCCGCTATCAGCCCTGGCGCGCATCGTCGAGGGGGAGCACAAGCACATCAAGCTCGAGGCCGACGACCTGGTCATCTTTTCCGCCCGGATGATACCCGGCAACGAGGTGGCCATCGGCCGGCTGATAGACCGCATCCTCCTCCACGGCGCCCGGGTCCTCTACGAAAGTGTGGCCCAGGTCCACGTCTCCGGCCACGCCTACGCCGACGAGTTGGCCGAGGTGATGCGCGCCGCGAAGCCGGAATACTTCATCCCGGTCCACGGCGAGTACCGCCAGCTCTACGCCCATAAAAGACTGGTGGAATCCCTGGGGATGGACGAGCGGAAGATACTCATCCCCCACGTCGGGGCGCGGCTTTTAATGGACGCCGAGGGCGCCTGGTGGGGGGAGCCGGTGCCCGCCGGGCGCATCCTGGTGGACGGTAAGGGCGTGGGCGACGTGGGGCCCATCGTCCTGCGCGACCGCCGGACAATGGCCGACGACGGCATCCTGGTCATCATCGTCGCCGTCAGCCGCCAGACCGGCGAGGTCCTGCGCGAGGTGGAGCTGGTGACGCGGGGGCTCGTTTATATAGACGAGAACGAGGCGTTCCTGGGCGAGGTCGCGGCGCGGGTCCACGAACTCATCGAGGAGGCCGAGCCGGAGGTGCGGGAGGACCGGGAGCTTTTCGCCGACTGGCTGCGGCGGAAGACGCGGCGGTTCATCCAGAAGAAGCTGGAGCGCCGCCCGCTGGTCGTGCCGGTGATTTACGAGCTGTAAAGGTTATAATGAACGAAAAAGTTGAAGAATTCGATATTGAACAGCTCTTTCGATGCGAAATAGGGCATGCTATTTGTTTAATAAAAGATGGCTTATACTTATTACACAGATATAATTTGAGAAGATTACACTTCTCACCAATGATTTTGCTGTCATTTGGTTTCGAATTACTTATAAAAACAGTCATCTATATTAAGTATCATATATCAGGTGTAAAAATTAATAAAAACTTTTCAAGGGAACATAAACTAGAGAAACATGATCACTTGCATTTATTTAAACATCTATTAGGGATTATTAAAAAAGATTTATTCAACAATACACTACACATAAGAGAGATAGTCGGAGGATTAAAATTACTTACATATTACGGCGGTTCAAATAAATATTACCATATAGAAGCTATTCTATCGGGTAGGTATCCCATTCACTATCATTTTGGAGAATTTAAAAAATTAACAACAAGTATCTTAATTAAGTATAACCCTGACAAGATAGTGAAGCCTAATGAATTTTTATGCTCAGATACGAGATACGCTTCTATAAACAGGCAATTAAAGGAATCAGCTAAACAGCTAATTATACTATACGAACGTTTTGCCCGTTGCTTATGTAAACTGTTCAATTCGGCTCTTGGTGAATTCGGTAAAAATTTCTATGATGATGTAAAGGTTTTCGCAGAATTAGCAGATGACGATTTGGGATTAAAAACATCCATTAAATTCTAACCTACTCCCAAGCTTATCGTCATTGGGGCACCGGGCAGGTGACGAATCAATGTAGGGGAGGGTCTCTGA
>MFAF01000125.1:26267-26553 GCA_001774505.1 Candidatus Coatesbacteria bacterium RBG_13_66_14
TGCTCGCATCCGATAATCCGGCGCTCGCCGCCGACGCCGCCTGGGTGTTGGGCTGGACGGGCGCCCCCGCCGTGGGGCCGCTGATCGAAGCCTTACGGAAAGGGACGGTGAACCCCGCCGACCTGGCCGCCGCCCTGGGCTCTATAGGCGGACCGGCCTGGGAGCCGATGCTCGGGCTCTTCGATTCGACGGAGGACGAAAATGTAAAGGGCATCCTGGCCGCCGCCTTTTTCACCTCGGGCGACGCCAACCTGGCGGAGATGCTCCGGCCGCGCATCGGCGACCC
>MFAF01000125.1:26611-26800 GCA_001774505.1 Candidatus Coatesbacteria bacterium RBG_13_66_14
GCCGGGACGGTGGACGCCGGGACCGCCTGGCGCATCCTCACCTTCGTGCCGCTCGAACCGCTGGTGGGGCCGGTGTCCGAGCTGGTCCCGGAGCTCAACCCCGACGTGCTCGACGAGCTGGCCCGCAGGGCGGGCGAACGGGATGAACCCCTTTTCGAGCGCGACCTGGTCCGGATGCACCTCGCCGGC
>MFAF01000125.1:26817-34862 GCA_001774505.1 Candidatus Coatesbacteria bacterium RBG_13_66_14
CGAGGCCGCGTCCTGCGGCGCCGTCCCCTTCGAGACGCTGGTCGTCTCCTACGACGCCGAGCGGGAAAATCCACCGAGCGCCGACCTCCTCCGCGTGGCGTTGCTGCACCACGGGGGGCTGTATCTGAAATATCTCATTGACGGCGCCGAGGCCCTGGCGGATTCGGACTTCGAGCAGGCGCAGCGCCTGGGCGCCATCGTCGGCGAAGTCACCCGAGTCATCGAGGAGCTTACGGACACCGCCCACCGGCCCGACTGACGCCCGCGAAGTGCTTATCGAAGGCTCCACCTGGCCTTCGAAAGCCCGTCTGTGCTAACATTCCCCCACAACATCCCCTCGAAAGGCGCGCCGATGAGCCAGGAACTGCTCGCCTACATCCGGGTCATCGAGGATTTTCCGAAACCCGGCATCAGCTTCAAGGACATCACCACCCTCATCGGGCACCCCGAGGGTTTTCGAAAAACACTGGACGAGCTGGAGGAGCTGCACCGGGGTGACCCGCCCGACGCGGTCGCGGGGATAGAGAGCCGGGGGTTCATCTTCGGCGCCGCGCTGGCGGACCGCTTCGGCTGCGGGCTGGCGCTCATCCGCAAAGCGGGCAAGCTCCCCGCCGCCACCTATTCCGCCACCTACGAGCTGGAATACGGCACCGCCGCCATCGAGGTGCACCGGGACGCCTTCGAGCCGGGGCAGAGGGTGCTGCTTGTGGACGACCTCCTCGCCACGGGGGGGACGGCGCGGGCCGCGGCGGGGCTCATCGAGAAGGCCGGCGCCCGGGTCCTGGCCGTGGACTTCGTCATCGAGCTGGACTTCTTAAAGGGGCGGGAGAAGTTGAATGGGTATCGGGTCAACACGCTGATCCACGCCTAACCTTCCGCGGCGGGGTTCGCCGTTTGACGACAGGCTCCCGCACGCGGCGCCTTCTCAAAGAAGTAATCTAAGTTCCCATCGCGACTGTGCCCCCCCCCAAGAGTGGGGGGGATGGGGGTCAAAGGGTATCAATCGGAAACCTGGCCCTGCACGCGGCACGGAATTAACGAATTTCAATAAATCCCCGTCGCGAGGTTGCCCCCCCTGGAGGGGGGGATGGGGGGTTGAGGGCCTGTAGCTCAGTGGATAGAGCAGCGGTTTCCTAAACCGCGTGCCGGAGGTTCGATTCCTCTCAGGCCCACCAGCCAGCTTGAAGCTGGACCCGGATCCGCGGTTTACATCTCCTGTATTCGAATAATTAGTGCCGCGAGCGACGCTCAGTTAAATACAAAACGTCTTGCCAGCTTGAAGCTGGACACTGTTCCGCGGTTTACATCTTTTGTATTCGAGGGTTTTTCGCCGCGAGCGACGCATTATTAAGTAATGGGGCCCACCAGCATGGTGCTGGACCCGATTCCGCGGTTTACATTTCTTGCATTCGAGGATTCACCGCCGCGAGCGACGCGCGCCGTTCCCCGCGCCGCGAAACCGATACCGACCGCCGAGCGTACCTTACTTGCCCCCGGACGGGCTTTGGTCTATATTAACCGACGAGGTGTCCCCACCGTGATCGAAAGAACGGCACTTCTGTTGCTCCTTCTCTGCGCCGCGACGTCGGCCGCCGAGGTGCTCGTCGCCGACTACGACGGGGACATGGAGTTCACCGACCCGGACGGCGGCGGCCTCGTGGGCTCCGAATACGCGATTCTCAACGCCCTCGACGCCAACGGCCGGGACTACGACCTGGTCACCGACATCGGAGACCTCGCCGGCTACGACATCGTCTTCGTCCTTCTGGGGACCTTCCCCGCCTCCCGGTCCCTGGACTACTCCGACCAGCAGGCGCTCCTGGACTTCGGCCGGTGGCGGGGTCTGTACATGGAGGGCGGCGACGTGGGCTACGACTACTCCCCGGCGCCGTTGTGGGACCTCTTCGGCGCCCGCTACCTCTACGACGGCGAACCCACCGAGGACGGGAACGTCGAGACGGTGAAGGGAATCTCCGGCACGCTCACCGCCGGCCTCGCCTTCGACTGCCCCGGGTATCAGACCGAGCCCAGCGACAACTATCTGGACGAAATCACCAACGACGGCGGCACGGTGATTTTCACCAGCACCCCCATGGGCCATGTCTCCAACGCCAGGACGGTGGCCCACTCGGGCGACGGCCACCACCGGGCCGTGGTCTCCACGTTCCTCTTCGGCGCCCTGGCCGACGGCTCCTCCACCAAGGAGGAACTCATGGGCCGGCTGCTGGACTACCTCGGCGAAACGATGCCCGTCGAGGAGATGAGCTGGGGCGAGATTAAGGCCGGTTACCGCTGATCTTGAGGGGGAAGGATGCGTAAATCGGTGACGTTATTGCTGGCGCTGGCTGCGGCGGCCTCGGCGCTCTCTCCCGCCCAATCCGCGACCGTCCGCGTCGGCCCGGCGCCGCCCCTGGCCGGCGTACTCCTGGTGAGCGACCAGGAGGACGGCGTCTCGGAACCGCTCTACTTCGACGACTATTACGCGGACGCCGTTGACGACATCTTCGGGCACCCGTACTACTACAACATCCTCTATCACACGCGGGACGTCAGGGTCGAGGACCTCACCGGTCACGGCGCCGTCGTCTGGTACACCGGCATCTCGGGGGGCACCTCCTCCGCCGATGGTCCGGCGGGTCACATCACCCTCACCCTGGATGAGGAGGACGCCGTCATCCAGTACCTGGAGACGACGCCGGACGGCGAGTGCCGCGGGGTCTGGCTTTCCGGGATGTACATCGCCTGGAACTGCGTCGCCGCAGTCCTGACGGAGGGTCAGCTCTACTCCGAGCTCTTCAACAACTACATCGGCCTCTCCTACCCGACGAGCAACTTCAGAAACCCGATCCACGTGGACAGCTCCTGGATCGGGGGCTCCGGCTCTTCGTCGCCGCCGTTGAACGGAGTCCCCTACTCCATCTGGTGGGCTCCCGGCGACTACAACTACCCCGACATGCTCGACACCTCGGGCTCCGCCGTCTCCGCCCTCACCTGGCAGGACTCGGGCGGCGCGACACACCACTCCAGCGTCATCGCCAACCAGGGCACGAGCCCCTACGGCGGCACGTGGTACATCGTCCTCTCCGCCCTGCCCCTGGAGAGCATCGGCACCGAATCCTCCGGCGAGGAGCGCAGCTACATGATGTCGGACATACTCTCCTGGTTCCAGGTCACCGTGGGCGTCGAGGAATCGAGCTGGGGTCAAATCAAGGCCTCCTATGCCCCCTGACCCCCCTCGCTTGGGAAACTTAAGCCCCTTGTCAAAAAAGAGCCCCCGTCGGGGGCTTTTTCTTCGCCGAACCAGGGCTCCGGCGGTCAGCGGGCCTTATTTTTCCAGCTCCGCGAGACGAAGTAGGCGAGGTTGCCCAGCAGGATGAGCACCACGATAACCACGTGAACCACCATCTGGGCGACCATCCCGCGCGTGGCGTCGGCGGGCCGACCGATCATCTTCTCGTACTCCGCCGCCCCTTTCAGGCCCCCCAGCATCCCCACGATCTGCTGCGTCTGGAGGAAGGCGTAGTAGTTGGGCGCGTAAACCGCCGTGCAGCCGACCAGCACGGGTATGCCGAAAGGCACGCCCGCGTAGGAAATCCACGCCTCGGGCATCGCCGTCCCGGAGACCGCCGAGACCAGCCCCATGTCGTCGAAGGAGTGGACGCCGTCCATCATCGGGTAGTCGTCCAGGGAGGTGCCGTAGTAGTCGCTGGGGTAGGCCTTGCGTATCTCCTCGCCCAGTTGGAGGATGACGGCGTCGGCGCCGGCGCGGAACCCGAGATAAACCCAGTCCTCGCCCATCGTTATCCGGCGCTCCTCGCCCTTGTCCGCCAGCTCGGCGTTGAGCTGGTCCTGGGCCTGGAGCATTATCCGCTCGCCGATGGACGGCCCCTCGACAAGGAGCGTCATGGCGATGACCCGGACGCCCCGGGTGAGGGCGTGGCGGACCGTGGCGGCCAGGATGGGCTCCAGCTCGGGCAGCGTGCTCGGGCCGAGGTCCATGGAGACGAGGATGGTGGAACCGGGCGGCAGGCGGTCAATGGCGTTGTAGTAACGGGACACCGGCGAGGTGATCGAGACGTCCATGCTGAAGGGGCCGATCAGGGGAATTATCACGCCGATGGCGATCAGAAGGAAGATCCAGCGGCGGTCAAGTCCCAGGAGAAAATCCATGGCCCGACCCGAGAGGTCCGTGATTTTTCGAATGGCCACGGTTCATCCCCCGACATGTTCCCGGGCCTGGCGCTTCTTGACGAACCGGGTGCCGTAAAAGGAGAGGTTGCCGAAAAAGATGAGGATCACTATCAGCACATGGACCACCATCTGGGCCACCATCCCCCGCATGGCGTCGGCAGGGCGGGAGATCATCTTCTCGTACTCGGCGGCCCCCTTGAGACCGCCCAGGATGCCCTCCATCTGGCCCGTCTGCAGGTAGGCGTAGAACTCGGGCGCGCTCACCGCCGTGCAGCCCACGAGGACCGGAATCCCGAAAGGGGTGTGGGCGTAAGAAACCCAGTCCACGGGCAGGGAGGTCCCGGAGACCGTTACGAGCAGCCCCATATCGTCGAAGGAGTGGATGCCGGCCATCATGGGGTAGTCATCCAGGGGGACCCCGTAGAAGTCGGTGGGGTAGGCCCGCCGGATCTCGTCGCCGAGCTGGAGAATGACCGCCTCGTACCCGGACCGGAAACCCATGTAGACCCAGTCCTCGCCCATCGTTATCCGTTCTTCCTCACCGATCTTGGCGTAGTTTTCGTTCAGCTCGTCCTGGGCCTCGCGCATGATCCGCTCGCCGATGGAGGCTCCCTCGACCAGAAGGGTCATCCCGATGACGTTGACCCCCCGTCGGAGGGCGTGGCGGACGGTGGCGGCCATGATCGGCTCCAGCTCCGGCAGCGTGCTCGGGTCCAGGTCCATCGAGACGAGGATGGTGGAGTCGGGCGGAAGAACATTGATGGCCTTGTAGAAGCGGGCGGCCGGGGCGGTGATGGACACGTCCACGGAGAAGGGGCCCAGAAGGGAAATAATCACACCCACCGCGATCAGGAGGTAGATCCAGCGGCGGTCGAGCTTGGTCAGCCCGTCGAACAAGCCTTCCCAGGACACGTCTCAGGCTCCGCGATTGTCGGTCCCCGTGGGACCGGTTGAGGGCGAGGGACGGCGAGAGCTCATGAACCGATCCAGAAAGAAGGCGACGTTGCCCAGGACGATGGCCAGGACCAACAGGGCGTGCACCCCGAACTGGGCCACCATCCCCCGGCCCGCGGCACCCGGGTTGTTCGTTATCCGCTCGTACTCGGCGGCCCCCTTGAGCCCCCCCAGAAGCCCGGCCATCTGTCCGGTCTGCAGGTAGGCGTAGTACTGGGGGGCGCTCACCGCGGTGCAACCCACCAGGATCGGGACGCCGTAGGTCACGCCCGCGTACTCGACCCACGCCTCCGGGGTGGACGACCAGGAGATGTCTACGGCCGCCGCCATGTCGTCGTAGTTGTGCGTGTTCCGGAAAAGGGGCATTGTGTCCAGGGGCGTCCCGTAGAAATCGGTTGGAAAGACGTTCCTTATCTCCTCGCCCAGGGAGATGATGACGGAGCTGAACCCCGCCCGGAAGCCCAGAAGCGCGTAGTCCACCCCCGACACGAGCGGCTCCCCGCGACCGGTCCGGCTCACCTGGTCGTTTATCTCGCCCGTCACCCGGTTCAGGATGCGCTCGGAGATGGCTACACCCTCCATCTGGAGGGAGACCAGGATGACCGGCTGGCTCCGGCTGAAGGCGTGCCGGAGGATGGCGACGACCATGGGCTCCAGCTCGGGCAGCCCGGCCGGAGGAGTGTCCACGGCCACCAGGAGGGGCTTGGCGGGATCGCTCTGGTGGATGACGCGGTGGAAGTCGCTCACCGGCTTGGTTATTTTCACCCCGACCACGAAGGGTCCGACCAGGGCCAGAACGACGACGACCGCCTCCAGGAGAAATATCCAGCGGCGGTCGAGGGTCAGGAAACGCTGGAGGCCGGAACTGGCCATAACCTGCCGGGAATAGCCGCTCGGAAAATGGGTGAAGAAAAGGTTGTCGAATGCCTGATCACCAACGTTCCGACAACCCCTGAAACGACGAGCCTCTTGAAAATCCTTGAGCTACACTTCGTCCGCCACTCCCCGCGATTTAATATTGGAGGAACGCGCTCCCGCGATCACTTCGGCAAGCCGAGCCAGTCGAAGAGGAGGAAGTGGACCCGGCCGATAAGGAGAGAGACGCGGGCCATGACGGTGTAACCGAAGCTGGCGCCGAAGCCGATCATCAGGAACCAGATACCGACGCGCGCGGCGCCGCCCAGAACCCCCTTGTGCTCCAGCGAGAAGAAGAAGTAGGCGAGGGTGCACAGTGTACCGACGATGAACAGCGGCCCCGAGATGGCGTCGAAGAAGGTCGAAATCCCCGGCGCGGCGAAGAAATCCCGCCAGGAGTCTATGGAGAACAGCGGCACCACCAGGGCGCCGTGGTCCTGGACGAAGGTGCCGCGGAGCTGGGAGATGACGCGGGCCTGAAGGGCGTTCGGGATGGCGATGCCGGAGTTGGCGCCCAGGATGAAGGCCAGGGAGTACCGGCTGATCCACGAGATTTTCGGGATGAAGCGGGTGAAGAGCAGCAGGCCCAGGATGACGGGGATCAGAAGGAGGACGAGGGCCACGACGGGGGTGAAGTCCTCCAGAATCGGCGGGAGGGAAGTCATGCCCTGGGTGTCGGCGTAAGCCTGGAATTCGGCCGGGGTGAGGGCGAGTTTGTTGAGCGTGACGCCGAAGGGGACTAAGAAATCCTCCACGATCACGTTGTGGTACAGCACGGCGGTGTAGTACCCCGCGCCGAGCCCCACCATGACGTGCTCCGCGAGCTTGTAAAAGGGGTTGTCCTTGTAGAGGAATGTGTAGACGAACAGGGTGAAGATCGCCGCCACCCAAATCCAGATATCAAGGGAGATGTTCAACGTCCACCCCTCTTTTTAGCTTTTTCCAGCCTGACCGCAGATATCGGCGCGCCGCCGCTCATGCCCGACTTCACCGTCCCTCTCTTAACTCCAGCAACTTACGGGCATGCCCGTAATTCATCTCGACCGCATCGCGGATCCAGGACTCCTCCGTCGCGGTTCCGGGGTTACGGCTTCGGTGCCGCGGACTTCTCGCGGTCCTTCTTGCCGCGGGTGACGAAGTAGGCGATGTTACCCATCACGATAAAGGCCACGACGACGATGTGAATCCACTGCTGGGCGTTCATGCCCTTGGTCGCGGCCCCGTCGTAGTTCAGGAGCCTCTCGTACTCGGCGGCGCCCTTGAGCCCGCCCAACAGACCCGCCATCTGTCCGGTCTGCGTGTAGGCGTAGTACTGGGGGGCGCTCACCGCGGTAACACCGACGAGAATGGGGATGCCGTAGGGGGCGCCGGCGAAGGCCACCCAGATCTCCGGCATGGCGGTACCCGACACGTCCACCATCGCCCGCATGTCGGCGTAGTTGTGGATGTTCTTCATCATCGGCAGGTCGTCGAGGTAGGTCCCGTAGAAATCCGCGGGGAAGGCCACCCGGATCTCGGTGCCGAGCTGGAGTATCACGGCGTCGCCGCCGGCGCGGAAGCCGAGATAGACCCAATCCTCACCCATGCGGATCCGCCGCTCGACGCCCGTCGCCTCGTACTTGGCGTTCAGCTCGTCGGTCACTTGGAGCATGATCCGCTCGGCGATGGAGGTGGCGTCGGGCAAGAGGGTGAGGGAGATCACCTTCAGGCCGCGATCGAGGGCGTGATAGACCGTGGCCTTGAGCATCGGCTCCAGCTCTGGAAGCGTGCTCGGGCCCAGGTCCATCGAGACCAGGATCACCGAGCCCTCCGGTGCGCCCTCGATCGCATCGAAAAAGTTCTGCACCGGGGTGGTAATCCCGATGGAGAGCTTGATGGGGAGGACGAGCGCCGCGATCACCACTATCCCGATGATCAGAAATATCCACCGGCGGTCTATGACCAAAAGCCTCTCGAACAGGGTCTTTTTCATCGTTTGGCTCACC
>MFAF01000126.1:0-143 GCA_001774505.1 Candidatus Coatesbacteria bacterium RBG_13_66_14
GACACGGCCACGATAACGTAAACGAAATCAAAAACACCGGTGTATTTTTCTGATAAATTGCCGGAGCCGTCCGCGTATATTAAATACATGGCTCTTTAAATCCCTACGCCTTCTGCAGCGCGACGATGGGGTCCAGGCGGGCG
>MFAF01000126.1:160-2164 GCA_001774505.1 Candidatus Coatesbacteria bacterium RBG_13_66_14
TATCCCGAAGCTCACCCCCACCACCCCGCAGAAAATCATGGCCAGCGCCACGGAGCCGGCGGAGACCTCGACGGGCAGCTCCACCGCGCCCCCGATGATATTGGCCACCAGCGCCCCCAGCCCCACCCCGATGACCCCGCCCACGATAGTCACCAGGAGCGCCTCGGTGAGGAACTGGCGCAGGATGTCCGACCGCCGCGCCCCCACCGCCTTGCGGATGCCTATCTCCCGCGTCCTTTCGCTCACGGCCACCAGCATCACGTTCATGATGCCGATGCCGCCCACTATAAGGCTGATGCCGCCCACCACTATCATCACGCCGAAGATGACGCCGGTCATCTGCTCGAAGACGGACACCAGGAGCTTCTCGGAGACGACGCCGAAATTGTCCGGCTCGCCGGGCGCCAGTCGGCGGACGGTGCGGAACGCCTGCTGGGCCTCGTAGGAGAGCTCGGATACCTCCTCCTGGGAGCGCGCGCGGAGGTAGATGCTCACCGGGTTGCGGAAGCCGAAGTACTTGCGGAAGGTGGAATAGGGAATGTCGGCGAAGTCGTCGGTGGACTGGCCCATGAGCCGGCCCTGCTCCGCGTACACGCCCACGACGGTGAATGGCCGGCCGCCGATGCGCACCTCGCGGCCCAGGGGGTCCAGGCCACTGAAGAGCTCCCGGGCCACCTCGTAGCCCAGGACCGTCACCGGCCGCCGCCGGGCGACCTCGGCCTCGGTGAAGTAGCGCCCCTCCTCGAGCGGACGCTCGTTGATGTTGTACATGTCGGCGCCCACGCCGTGGGTCCGGATGTAGCGCAGCTCCTTCCCCCCGGTCTCGATGTTGAGCCAGCTCCGCACCTGCGGCGAGGCGTAGAGATAGCGCCCCTCGAGCCTGCGGACGAGGGCGGAGTACTCGGCGTCGGTGATGTTGGGACGCTTGGCGGCCGCGAGCCAGTCCTGCTCGCTCTGGATGATGCCCGAGCGGCTGATGATGAAGCTGTTGGCCCCCAGGGCGCCGATTTCCTCGCGCACGAAGCTGTCCAGCCCGCCCACCAGCGACAGTATCGCCACCACCGTCATCACGGCGATGACGATGCCCAGCGCGGTGAGGATGCTGCGCATGAGGTTGCGCCGCCAGTCGTTGACGACGTTTTTGAGTAGGTCGGCGAGTCCGGTCATGGGGCGTTCCGCGGGGCCGGGTGGCCGGGTGATTATACCAAGCTTCTCTTCCCCGTGGGAGGGTTGCCGCATGTCCCCTCCCCCCTCTGGGGGGAGGCGCGCCTACGGGCTAGGGTGAGGGTCGGGGTGGTCTCCCTCTCCCTGTGGGAGAGGGATTAAGGGTGAGGGCTACCTTTGAATAATCGGGCGGGTGTAGACACCCGCCCCTACAATTATCCGCGAAACAAACCCGTAGGGGCGATGAGTCCACGGTCGCCCGCGGGCCGACCTGAAGGTCGGCTCCTAAATCATCGCAGTTCGGTTGTGAGGGCGCCTTATAAAACGGGCGGGTGTAGACACCCGCCCCTACGTCTGCAAATCGCAAACTGAACCCGTAGGGACGATGAGTCCACGAACGCCCGCGAACTGCCGTTCGATCGCCGACCGTCGGGCGATAAAAGCCGACTTGTGCAGTCGGTATTACTGTGCTAGAATGCACCTGTGTTGAAAGAGAGATTTTCAATCAAAGGAGACCTATGAAACCGCGCAAGATTACCGAAAACGTCCACTGGCTGGGCGCCGTGGACTGGGACCGCCGCCTCTTCGACCAGCTCATCCCCCTGCCCGACGGCACCAGCTACAACGCCTACCTCGTCTGCGGGCGCGACAAGACCGTCCTGCTGGACACGGTGGACCCGCCGATGCGGGACGTCCTGTTGAAGCAACTCGAAAGCGTGAAGCGCCTGGACTACCTCGTCGCCCACCACGCCGAGCAGGACCACGCCGGCTCCATTCCCGACGTCCTAGCGAAATTCCCCGAGGCGAAGCTCGTCACCTCCGACAAGGCCCGGGGGATGC
>MFAF01000126.1:2170-3224 GCA_001774505.1 Candidatus Coatesbacteria bacterium RBG_13_66_14
ACCTCCTGCGGGTCCCAGCGGAGCGGTTCAAGGTGGTGGCCGACGGCGAGACGCTGGACCTGGGCGGCAAGACGCTGAAGTTCATCTACACCCCGTGGGTCCACTGGCCGGAGACCTTCGTGACCTACCTCGCGGAGGACAAAATCCTCTTCAGTTGCGACTTCTTCGGCTCGCACCTGGCGACGAGCGAGCTCTACGCCGACGGGGAGCGGGTGGCGGCCGGTCCGGCCAAGCGGTACTTCGCCGAAATCATGATGCCCTTCGCCGGCATCATCACGAAGAACCTGGAGAAGCTGGAGCCGTACGATATAAAGCTCATCGCGCCGAGCCACGGCCCGATCCACTCCCGGCCGGAGGTCATCCTCAAGGCCTACGACGAATGGGTGAACGGGGCGCCGAAAAACATCGCGGTGCTGCCCTTCGTCTCGATGCACGGCAGCACGCTGGAGATGGTCAATCACCTCACGGCGGCGCTGGTCGAACGCGGCGTGGGCGTGGAGCGCTACGACCTGGCCTCGGTGGACATCGGTATGCTGGCGATGTCGCTGGTGGACGCGGCGACGATCATCGTCGGCACGCCGACGGTCCTCGCCGGTCCCCACCCGCTGGCGGCCTACGCGACCCTTCTGGCCAACGCGCTGCGGCCCAAGGCGCGCTTCCTCTCCATCATCGGCTCCTACGGCTGGGGCGGCAAGACGGTGGAGACCCTGGCGTCCCTCATCCCCAACCTGAAGGTCGAGGTTCTGGCGCCGGTGCTGGCCAAGGGGCTGGCCTCGGGCGCCGATTTCGAGGCCCTGGACCGCCTGGCCGACGCCGTGGCGGAGCGTCACCAAAAGGCCGGGTTGAAATAGGGGGGTTTACGTCGCGGGGCGGTTCCGGCCGCCCCGTTTTGCGACCCGCCCGGCCGGGCTTGAGCGCACGCCCGGTTCGGTGTATCATCCCCCGGTAACCGACGCACAAGGAGAGCCGATGCCCGTCGTCCTCACCGGCGAGAGCCTCACCCTCGAGCGGCTGAAGGCCGTGGCGGTGGACCGCGAGCGGGTGGAGATCGCCC
>MFAF01000126.1:3492-8723 GCA_001774505.1 Candidatus Coatesbacteria bacterium RBG_13_66_14
ATCGCCTACGAAGCCCGCGACGGCCTGGCCTCCATCAACGGCTCCAACTTCATCAACGGCCTCGGCTCGCTCCTCCTCCTGGAGATGGAGGTGTGGCTCAAGACCCAGGACGTGGCCGCCGCCATGACCCTCGAAGTCCTAAACGTCAACATGTCGGGCTACGACGAGCGGCTGCACCGCGTCCGGGGGCACGCCGGCTCGATCACGGTGGCGAAAAACATCCGGCGGCTGACCGAGGGGTCGCCGCTTCTCGCGCGCCCCGGCAAGAAGGTCCAGGACGCCTATTCCCTGCGCTCGACGCCCCAGTCGGCCGGTCCCGCCCGCACGGCCCTGGCCCACGCCCGCGGGGTTTTCGCGACCGAGCTCAACGGCGTCGGCGACAACCCCGTCTTCTTCCCCGAGGACGACGAGGTCGTCGCCGGGGCCAACTTCCAGGGCACGCCCATGGCCCTGGCCCTGGAGTACGCCTCGATGGGCGTGGTGACGGCGGCGGTCCTCGCCGAGCGGCGCCTCAACCGCCTGATGAACCCCGCGCTGTCCGCGGGGCTGCCCGGGTTCCTGACCCACGGCGGCGGGATGTTCTCCGGGATGATGCTGGCCCAGTACACCGCCGGGGCGATTGTCTGCGAATGCCGGGTGCTCTCGACTCCGGCGGCCGTGGGCAGCATCCCCGCCGCGGCGGACCAGGAGGACTTCGTCTCCATGGGCTGGACCACCGCCCTGAAAACCCGTCAGATAATGGACCTCGTCCCCGGCGTGCTGGGGATAGAAATCATGGCCGCCTGCCAGGCGCGCGATTTCCGCAAGATGGATTTCGCCCCGGCCACGCAGGCCGTCTACGGGCTGGTCCGGGAGCACGTGGCGCACCTGCACGAGGACCGGCCGCTCCACGACGACAACACCGCCATGGCCGAGCTGGTGCGCTCGGGCGCGATACTGGCGGCCGCGGAGAAGGTCATCGGCCCGCTGGACTGACGGTTTCCCTGGTTCCCCCTCTCCCTTTTAGGGAGAGGGCTGGGGTGAGGGTCGGGATGGAGGATGCGTAAACGGCGGCCCGCAGAGGGGCCGCCCTACATTTCGGTGTAAGGCGTGATAAAAAAGGGCGGGTAAACCGCCCTTTCGTTTATCCTCGTATGGTTTACTAGAACGCCGCTTTAATTTCCCCCCAGCTCGCGTCGTCCTCCGCCGACCCGGCCACCGAGAACGTCCACGTGAAATCCTCCTCCAGGGCGTTGCCGTCCCGGTCCGCCAGTGAGCCCGCGATGGTGCAGGTAATCGGACCCGGCGGCAGGTCGTCCGAGGGCGTGAAGGTGCAGACCACGTCGAAGAGGTCCGCGGAGTCCACCTCGAGCTCGCCCTCTATGTCTCCGCTCTGGGAAAGTGATGGTGATAAGGTCTTCGTCTGGCTCAGGTTCGCTGGCTGTCGTGAAGCATCGCGCACGGTGAAGGCCAGCGTCGAGACGTCCACCCCGGCGTAGCCGTCGGTTAAATGGAAGGTGATGACAGAGTCCGGCGGGACGTCGCCCTCGTCGTCCCCGGGGCTCATGTCGGCCACCTCGGGCGGGTCCTCGTCCCAGCCGTACGTGGAGAAGGTCCAGACGTAATCCTCGCCCATCTGTTTGTCCAGAAGGTCGGCGAGGCTCCCGTCCACGGTGCAGGTGTAGGCGCCCCAGGGCAGGTCGTCGGCGGGGGTGAACGTGCAAAGGACCTCCAGCGGGTCCTCGTCGTCAATTTCGAGGATGCCCTCGATGGGGGTGTTGGGCTCGGTCCCAATGTCCACGAAGGCTCGATTCCCGGACGGCGGGTCCTCGCCCTGCTCCAGGGTGAACTGGATGGTGTCGGTGTCAATTCCCGCCAGGTCGTCGGTCAGCTCGAATGCGATGGTGGAATCGGGCGGCACGCCGCTCTCGCCATCCGCCGGATACGATTCCGAGCAGACCGGCCGGTCGGTGTCGTCGGATTCGAAATAGACCTCGAGCTGCGGGGGGGTTGCAGATTCCCTAGAACTGACATAGCCGTAATCCACTACTGCGTTGATTCGAAAACCGAAATTTTCAGATGGATAGTCCACCCATCCTTGAACGTAATCAGCCGGTAGTTCAATAGAGAGTGTTCTACGGTCAGGAAAAAAATCGTATACCAAAAAACATTCACCTATGGGAGGTGCGTTTGCCCATGTTATCTCCATTTCGCTCCACCCTTCCTCTATATCGAAGAATTCCCATACCCACCCACCGTAGTGGAGATCAAATATTAAATATGCCTTGATAACATTCATTGCTGGTTCCACATCGGATAAATCGAATTGAACTACGGCATTCTCATATTCATAGTAGTGGGTAGGATGCGAAAAATACGCCACCCACAGTTCGATCGAATCGCCGTAATTCTCATCTATCCCACCAGGTTCTTCACCTTCATACCAAAAAATCATGATGAACGAATCCTGTACCGGCTCGAAAACCTCGTAGGCCCACGCCGCGGATAGAACCGCCGGGACCAAGGCGCACAAAAACACGACACGCTTCATCATTACCTCCCAGCTTCAACCCGACGTTAAAGCACGATTGATGCCAGAGTGGGATGCCGCGGTTTAACGCCCAAATTACAACACGTTACGCGGATGCTTCTCTATGCCCACTGGGAAGCGCCGTGTGCTTTTGCCTCCACTCGGGTTCTTATCACCCCGTTTACGCCGAACGTTCACCGCCGTTTCATTCGAACGCCGCCTTTATCTCCCCCCAGCTCGACTCCGCGACCGCCTCGCCGGTGAAGGTCAGCCAAAGCTCCGGTGAGTATTCGGTCTCCCGGGTGTGGATTTTCGCCGACGGGTCGTACTCCTGCACCTGCTCGGTGTCGTGGATTACGATGCCGTAGGCCGTTTTCGGCGCGTCCACCCAGCCCGCCAGGGGTCCCGTGTTCAGGTCCACGTAGTTGTACCCCGCGTACATCTCGGTGAGGGCCAACTGGCCGCCCCATGACGGCTGGTTGTTGTAGGTGATGGTCATCTCGTCCCAGGCTTCCGCCACCGCACGGAAGCGCTGCGGGCCGCCGCCCCCGTGCTCGGCGTGGAGGACGAGCTGTGCCCCGACCAGGTCCGCCCCGTCGTAGCCGTCCAGCCCGGAGAAGTCGAAGTGCATGTAGGCTCTTTCGCTGTCCTCGCCCCACTGGTAATAGTTGTACAGGACGTACATCAGAGGCTCGGCGCCGTAGTTGTCGTCGGCGTACTGCGGCTCGCTCTCCCACTCCTCGTAGTACCTGACGTAGCTGTCGCCGTCGGTCTCCAGGACGACCTCGACGGTGGCCAGGGCGAGGAAGGCGGCGGCCAGGATGAGGATGACGATTCCCCTCATCTTCAACCTCAGGTTTTTCCTCCGGTTCTTCTCCAACATTTAACAGTATAGCACGCCGGTGGGGATATTAAACAGGCCGACCTCGCGGTCGGCGGTTTCGGGGAGGGCGGCCCGTGAACCCCTGGTTTTCCTAACCCCCCGCTCTTTACGCGGGTCGGGCCGCCCACCCTTCTCCACCGTAAAAGATAGCCAAAACTTCCCCGCCGTCAAGGTCCGACCGAAAAAAAACGGCCGCGCGCCATTTTCCGGGCTTGTGACCAATTCGGTCTGCATTCCGCGGCCTCCACCCCCCGGGCGGACCAAAAACCTTGCCACAGACGGGGCGGTTGTGTATCCTCTCCATGCATTAACCCCTTTCTGCCCGGACCGGAGGGAACGTCGCCGGTCGGGACGCGAGGGGTCCCCGGCGACACGGCGGGCGAAGGGCTAATCCCGGTACGTTAATCCGACGAAAGGAGAAAATCTTGGGCAAGCACGACATCTGCCACGTCGAGTTCGATTCCACCGACCTCGAGCGGACGCGGCGGTTCCTCGGCGGCCTCTTCGGCGACTGGCAGTTCCAGGGCTGGGGGGACAAGTACCTGTTGTTCTCGACCCCCGGCGGTCCCGGAGGCGGCATCAACCGGGTGGACAAGCTGCAGGGCGGCTCCGGCACCCTGGTCCACGTCGAGGTGGACGAAATCGAGCCCTACCTGGCGCGGGTGGAAGGCCTGGGCGGGCGCATCCACACGCCGAAGACCGAGATTCCCGAGATCGGCTGGTTCGCCATCGTGAAGGACCCCGACGGGAACCTCCTGGGCCTGTACCAGGACAAGCCGAAGGGCTAGAGTGCTTTCGGGGACCGGGCCGCGGCGTCCGGTCCCCTCATCACGAGGGAGGGGCATGGCCGAGCACGACCTCTACCACTTCGAGTGGGCCACGACCGACATCGAGGCGACCCGGAAGTTCTTCGAGGGCCTCTTCGATTGGGAGTTCACCCCCTGGGCCGACAACTACATGCTCTTCCGCACGCCCTCGGGCCTCTCCGGCGCCCTGGCCCTGGTGGACGATCTGGAACCGACCGTCCGGCCGCTTTTATATTTCCAGGTCACCGAGCTGGAGCCGTACATGAAAAAAGTCAAGGAGCTCGGCGGCGACGCGGTCTCCGACATCCAGGAGGCGCCCGAACTCGGCAAATTCGCCATCCTTTCCGACCCCGACGGCTCCTTTTTCGGCGTGTTCAAGCCGCTCGAGGAGGGCAAGTGACGGACGAGCGCGATTTCAACATCCACTGCGTCTGCTCCCACGAGGAGGCCCGGCGGCTCATCGAGGCCCAGAGCGGATTCCGGCTCACCAACTGCGGCTGCCGCGAGGAGGTGGGCGGCTGCGCGCGGTCGCGCACCGACGTCTGCCTGATGTTCCCCGGGGCGAAGGACGTGAGCGGCAACGGGGTGCCGTGGGCCATCAGCCGCGAGGAGGCTCTGGCCATCCTGCGCGAAGCGGGACAGAAGCGCCTGGTCGCCCGGCCCTGGCGGGAGGTGAGCCCGGACCGCGCCGACGGCATCTGCTTCTGCTGCGACTGCTGCTGCGGTTATTTCCGGGAGCCCGGCCGCTGGGTGTGCGACAAAGGGGCGATGGTCGAGCGGACAGACCGCGAGGTCTGCACCGACTGCGGCTCCTGCGTGGAGACCTGCTATTTCGGCGCCCGGACCCTCGACCCGGAGAAGGGCGCCCTCGTCCTCGATGCCGAGAAGTGCTACGGCTGCGGCCTGTGCGTCGCGGCCTGCCCCAACGGGGCCGTGGAGCTTTTCACCCGGTGAGACCGGTTGTTCATCGCTGAAAAAAACCGTCCCGTCGTGGGTAGTCGCGCGTTGACATCATTGGGGGATGGACTCGTAG
>MFAF01000126.1:8795-9627 GCA_001774505.1 Candidatus Coatesbacteria bacterium RBG_13_66_14
CCCCGGCCCGTCGGCGCGCCTCTCCCTAAAAGGGAGGGGGGCCGCTTTCACCCCTCACCTCAACCCGTAAGGCGCGTCGCTCCCACGGGGGGAGGAAACCTCGGCGGCCCGCAGAGGGGCCGCCCTACATTGAACCAAGGTGTCCTACGCTATGCCCCTGCGGGCGGTTTTTTTTGGGGAAAAACGGACGGTCCGCTACCGGGCCAGGACCAGGCGCCGGGTCCAGGTAAAACCGTCGGTTATCAACCGGTAGAGATACACCCCGGCCGAGACGTCCGCCTCCCAGGCACACCCGTGCCGCCCGGCGGCGAGCTCGGCGTCCACCAGTACGGCCACCTTCCGCCCCGCCAGGTCGTAAACCGCCAGCTCCACCCGTCCGCTTTTCGCCAGCTCGAAGCTGAAGTTCACGCTCCCCCGCGCCGGGTTGGGGTAGCAGGCTTCCAGGCGGGTCTCGCGGCCCGAGGGCAGCTCGTCCACCGACGGCAGCCGTACCTGGGGCGAGAGGTGGCGGCCCCCCGCCGCGTCGAAGGCCTCGAAGCGGTACCAGCAGGCCGCTTCGGGGACGGCGGTGTCCAGGTAAGCGCCGGAGAGGTAACCGGGCAGGGGGGATTCGTTCAAGCGGGTCCAGCCCTCGGCGTCGAGACGGTATCCCGAACCCAGAGCCTCGCCGGCGAAGGCCGTCTCCGTCCGCATGAGATGGGTCGAGGCGTTGGTCGCCCCCGAGGCGGGATCTATCAGCCGGTAGATGTTGACCGCGGCGAGACCTTCGTCGGTGGATATCCGCCAGGCGATGAGCGCCCCGTCCTCGGTGCGCTCCGCCCCGGTGGCGTAC
>MFAF01000126.1:9974-10630 GCA_001774505.1 Candidatus Coatesbacteria bacterium RBG_13_66_14
TCGCCTTCGTCGAAGTAGCGGTAGCCGAGGGAGGAGCTGGACACGTCCGCCCCCAGGGCCTCGCCCCACTGCAGGCCGGACTGGAACCAGTACTCCTCGTCGTGGACCTCCTGGGTGATGTCCTCGGTCTTCGCCAGGAGGAAGGCTGCCCCGTAGGCCGGCCCGATGAGCTGGGTGGGGAAGTAGCCGCCCAGGGCGCTCCAGGTGTACGTGCCGTGGTACCAGGCGTCGGGATCGTCGCCCGGCTCGTTGTCCACGTCGTTGTCGTCGTTGACGAAGTCCCACTCGTCCTTCAGGTCCAGCTCCGCGAAGGCCTCGTGGTCGGTGCGGAAGCCGGTGTCCAGCATCAGCACCGTCACCCCCGCCCCGGAGTATCCGTCGTCGTGGAGGAGATCCACCTGGATCTGGGTGATCTGGTCCTCCGAGGGGCCGTAATCCATGGCCGTCGGGTCGAAATCCGCGCTTCCCCCGGGAGAGACGCCGGGCAGGACGCTGGTCGCCGTGGGCTGGAGCCGGACGACGAAGGGGAGTTCCGCGACGGCGCGAATCTGGGCCGTCGTCGCCTCGAACGAGACCGCGTTGGCGATGGGGCTGGCGCCGATGCGGCGGGTGACCAGCGACGTGACCGCCTCGTCGTAAGGTCGGTGCACCGGCAG
>MFAF01000126.1:10641-10921 GCA_001774505.1 Candidatus Coatesbacteria bacterium RBG_13_66_14
CGGCCAGGGAACCCGGGGGTCGGTTGAGGGCGCGGCGGGCGTACTGTTCGGGGTTCATCGCGGCCACGAAGTCGTCCAGGGCGGCCTCCATCTCCTCCGGCCCGGCGTACCCCTTGTCGGCGAAGAAGGCCCAGACGCCGAGGAGCTCGTCCTCCCCGGAGCGGGCCATCCGCCGCTCGAGGATCGGTGAAACCTCGGCCGCCGCCAGGGCGGGCAGCGCCGCGGCGAGGATGAGAATAAGGATCTGGCGCTTCATCACTCTTCCTTTAAACTACGCACT
>MFAF01000126.1:10959-18267 GCA_001774505.1 Candidatus Coatesbacteria bacterium RBG_13_66_14
GAATAAAGCCGATTGACGGGCAACCTCCCCGCCGTTCGCGCGGGGCGCCCTCAACCCGACCCCGCGCCTGGCTGCGATGACGTAGGGGCGACCAGTGGGACGAGTCCTCCGCGGTCGCCCGCGGGCCGACCTAAACGGCGCGCCGTCCGTCGGCCCCTACGAGGATTACCCGTGGGGTGGGGTATCACTCGACCTCGTCCCTCTCGAAGAGGGTGGACGGGCACCAGCGCGGGACCCAGACGTCGGGGTCGGCCTGGTGGATGTCGGCGTCCAGGCACTCGTCGGAAAGTCGGACCGCCATCTGCCGCCGGACCTCGGAGTAAATCTCGTCCGCCTGCTCCACGGCCAGGGTGTCCACGTCGTGGATGCAGGGGGAGTAAACGATGACGTCGGTGCCGGGCTGGTGGCGCACCGCGGTCAGGTGGGCCAGGAACACCTGGTACTGCAGCACCTCCTTGAAGAAGAAGATGCGGCTCATCAGCCCCCGGATGGGACGGGTCTGTCCGTGATAGCCGAAGAAGGCGGCCAGGATGAGGAGCTTCTTAGCGCTGCCCGAGGCGCGGAAGTCTGCGGTGATGCTGGGGAGCGGGGTTTTTTCCAGAAGGGTCGGGTCCACGAACCTCTCCCCCTCGAACCACCCGGGCCGCATCACCCCCTGCATGGCGATGGAGCTGCGAATCGCGTCGAGGAGGTTTCCCCGCTTGACCACCTTTATCCGCGCCGAGCCGTCGTCGTGGGCCAGGAGTATCCTCAAGCGGACCGGGCAGTCCTCCACGCGCTCCGCGCGCAACAGACCTCTGACCCGGCCGAGGAGCGCCCGGCCGTTCACGAGACCGTCGGCCAGGTCCAGATCCCACCTCCGGGTGAAGAGACCCTTGAGGATGTGCCCCCAGGCCACGTCCACCAGGTCGCGGCGCCGCAGCCGCCGCAGGAGCGCCATCACCTCCGCCACCGGCGTACCCGAGCACCAGAGCGCCGAGGCGAGCGCCCCCGAGGAGGCCCCCCACACCTCGTCCACGTGGCTCCGCAGGCCCAGGTCGTCCAGCGTCTGCAGGATCGAGAGGCTGGAGGCCAGCGCCAGCGTCGCGCCCGATCCCAGCGAGACGACGAAATGCGTGTCCGGGTCGCTCACGCGCGCGATGAAGCGGCTGAGGTTTTCCGCATCCGGCGCCAAAGGTTTTTCGGGATAGGTCACGGCGGAGTCCGGTTGAAAAAGGGCGGCGCTTATTATACCAGATTGGGCCTCGCCCGCTCTCGCGCCCGCGGAGCGCCTCGATCGTCGGGGCGGCGGGGCCGGAAACCGGACGCCGTTCGCGGGGGATTTTTTTTAAAATCGGGTCGCCCTTCCCGATTCGTCCCGGGCGGTGAAAATAATTTCCCGGTCGCGCGGGCTCTCGGCGGGGGGGCCATTCGGCTTGTGAAAGGTATACCCTCGTTTTACGCCTATACCCCCCGGCGGGAGGCCCTCCGCGGCTCGAAAAAAAATCGGAACGGCGAAGGGCATAATCGCGTAACTTATTGAATTATATAATTTTAGTTGAATAATTTTTTTCTTGAATTTTTTTTAAAACCGTCTATACTTTAGCCATAAAGTATTCGTTCTCTTCCACCACCACCCAAATCGAAGGGAGGTGTTCGATGCCCGGCAAGAAAAAGACCACCAAGAAGCCGAAGGCTTAACGCCGGTCTCTGAGAACTAGAGTGCAAACGGGGGACGACCGTAAAGGCCATCCCCTGTTTTTTATCTCCGACCTATACCCGACTGACCCCGAATCACGCCGACCGGTCGGTCGGGAGCGGCCCGGTTGATAAAAAAAAGCCGACGACCGGGAAATCGAAGGCCCGGCGCCGGTCTTTTTGAACCGGTAACAGAAGGGGGGATGCCGGGAAGGTCATCCCCCTTTTTCATATGCGCCCATATACCCGAACTATCCTACCGGCTGACGACCAGGCGTTCGGTCGAGTCGCCCCCCGTCGTCTCCAGCCGGAAGAGGTACACTCCCGGTTTCAGGTCGGCGCAATCCCAAGTCACGTCGTGCCTGCCGGCGACGAGCTCCCCATCCATCAACGTCGTCACGCGCCGACCGGCCAGGTCGTATACCGCTAAAACCACCCGACAGTCGTCGGGCAGGTCGAAGCGAAGCGTGACGGTATCGTCGGCGGGGTTGGGGTAAGCCGAAAGCGTCAGCTTAATTTTCGGCTCGGTTATCTTCACCGCCTCCGTCGGCCCGAAACTCGTCACCGTCCCGTCGGCCCCCGTGACGTCGAGCCAGTAAATATATTCGACGTCCGGCGTCACCTCCCGGTCCAGGCAGCGGGAGGCGGAACCGGGCAGCGGTCCGTCGAGAAGCGCGACCGGTTCACCGCCGCCGTCGCTCCGTCGGATTTCAATCCCGACCGGTTCGCCCCCCTCAAAGCGCCAATAGATTAAAACGCCCCCGTCGGTCGGGCTCGCGCCGAGTTCGACGATATCCACCCCGCCGCCGAGGTCCAGGTCGAAGTACCAGTCCATCTCCTCGGCCCAGTGCTCGCCCTCCCCCTCGTCCACCGACTTCACCCGCCACCAGACGCGGTCGCCCTCCTGGAGGCCAGCGGTGATTTGGTACTCCGATTCCTGAATCCCGGTGACCTCCTCGTAATCGGTAAAATCCGGGTTCAGCGCCCACCGCAGGGTGTAGCTCGCCTGGTCCGGTATATCGTGGTCCTCCCAGTCCAGCGTCGGATTGAGGGTGTCAATCTCCTCCCCCTTCTCCGGCCAGACCAGGTGGAAGAGGTCCTCGACCAGGGCGGCGTACATGACGGCGCCGAGGGTGTCGTGGTTGTACGTGATGTGCGGTCTGTCGAAGGAGTCCAGGGCCAGCGAGGTGTACAGGCTTACTTCGCCCACCGCATCCACCACCTCGCGGTGCCACTCCCCGCCGGAGTAGTGCGTGTACACGAGGTCGTCCTCGGTGGCGTCGTAGTAGGCGATGTGCGGCTGGTCGTCCGAGTCGAGCGCCAGGGAGTTGTAATTCCCGACGTCGCCCTCCGCGTCCACGGTTTCCACGTGCCAGTCGGAGCCGTTGTGATAGGCGTAACGGAGGTCGTCGCCGTCGGAATCGTAGTAGGAGATATGGGGACGGTTCAGGGAATCGTAGGCCAGCGATGCCATTTTCGACGACACGTCCGCGTCCACCGTTTCCTCGGTCCACCCCTCGCTTTCCCGGACGGCGAACGTGAGCTCGTCACCGGTCCAGCAGGTCGCGATGGTGGGCCGGTCATCCCCGTCGAGGGCGATGTCCCCGCGTCCGGTTATCTTTTCTCGTCGCCATTGGTCGCCGTCCCAGTAGGCGTAAGTGTAGTAACTCGCATGCATGGACACGTGGGGGTAGAGGTCCGCGTCCAGATCGAGAGAGATTTGAGGAAAACTCGGAAAGTGATAGGAGCTATCGATTGTAGAATCATGTTGACCAAACTCATCGAAATAGGTGTAGAAAAAATATGTCGACACTACCGGGTCCACTTCGTACGTGCAGTACGCGATATGCGGGTATTCGTCGTCGTCCAGCACCAGGTCGAGCAGTCCGGCCAGGATGTCGCTCTCGAAAAGGGAAGCGTAGGACCAATCCGACCCGTTCCAGCAGGCGTACCAGAGTTTGTTATTCGCGATATAAGCCATGCGGGGGTGGCCGGACCCATCCAGGACGAGAGCGGTGCCTTCGCCTCCGCCCGAAAGACTGTCAACCGCCTCTTTGTGCCACTCCTCGGCGGCCAGGGGAGCCGCCAGGGCGAGGGCGGCGAGGATGACCAGGATTTTATGCATCGCTCCACCTCCTACACTGAGGATAAATTACTCCCCCCGCAACCCCCTGTCAAGCCCGACTCGTGAAAAGGGGCGGCCCGCCGACCGCCCCGCGCGTTTATTTTTTCCGACCGACGACCGGACGCCGGGTGAATATCGCCGACCGTTCACACCGGATGAGGCATTTACCGCCCGCCGGGTCGTCCCGATTCCGGGCGACTTCAGCGTTCGTACCCGGCCAACCGCTCCAACAGACCCGACTCATCGGGGTCGTAGAGGAGCGGGCGGCGGTCCAGCTCGGCGGCGTAATTTTCCCTGAAGCGCCCGACCCACGGGGTGAGCTCCTCCGCGGTCCAGCCCAGCCGCGTGCCGTAGAAGTAGACCAGCATCGCCGCGTCGGCCCGGTCAACGGCGTCCGAGACGTTGTTGGCGAAGAATTCCCAGGCGCCCCGGGCGGTGACGGCGTCCTCGGCGTCGTCAATCCCCCCGCCGCCCGCGAAGTCCCCCGCGGCCACCCGCCCCCGGATCTCCGGCGCGTCGCACAACAGAAGCTGCCGCACCACGAAGTCGTGCATCCCCGACTCGGCGAGGTCGGGCATGAGCATGGCCTCTTCGAAGCGGCCCCTGGCCCCCTCGTGATTGCCCTCCAGGCGCGACAGCTCCGCCGCCAGGTACACCCGCTCCACAAGCTGCTCCGGCGGCACCTCGCCGGCCTCGAGCGCCCCGTCCAGCAGCACCACGATGGCGTAGGCGTAGTAGTGGCGGTAGAACTCGCCGATGTTCTCCGGCCGCAGGCACCACCAGCCGATTAAAAGCGTGTCCGCTAATTCGACCCGCGCGGCGCCCCGGAACTGCTCCAAAAGGTACAGGTTGTAGTACTGCTCCCAGAGCGGCTGCTCCCCGGCGCGGTCGGAGAGCGTCTCCCGCACGAAGGCGGCCTCCCCCTCGGGGATCTCCTCGCCGAAGCGGCCCACCCAGTCCGCGTAACCGCATTCCGGCGAGTACGCCAGCCAGTAGAACCACGGCTGGTCCCCGACGGCGTGCTGGGCGAAGTCGGTGCCCACCCCGCCGAAGTTGTTCGTGCTGGCCAGGACACCGACCTCCACTTCCTCGCCGCACACGGGGCAGAGGCGCGTTTGGGTCTCCAGGGTGGTGGCGCCGGCGGCCAGGCACAGGACCAGGGTCAGGGGGAGAATCCAGCGGGTCATGCTCACCTTCCTCGGATGTCTTACTTCAAGAGTATAGCACGGCCGGCGCCCGGCGGCGTGGGTTGAAATTTCTCCTTGACACGGCACCACCGGTTGTCTATACTGAATACACTTATTCAGATATTATAACAAACAACAAAAGGAGAAAGAAATGAAGTGTATATACTGTGGTGAAAAAGTGGGTTTTCTGAAAACAGCCCACAAAGAGTGTGAATTACGATATCAAGCTGATCTTGATACTTGTTTAGATAGGTTTGATATTGATAGATTATCATCTATGATTAGAGAATACCCTCAAAAACAAGGGGGGATATGTAAACATATTTATGACCGTTTGTATTTAATTACCGATATCTCTTTGCTTAAAGATATTAAGAATAAAATACATCTTTTGTTGGAAAATTTAGCAGTTACGAACAAGAGTACTTTTCTAGAAGTCTTCTCTGTTGTATATAATATCGCAGCATTAAGTAATGATATGGAGTTATTTCATGCAAACAAGATTGATAATATTCTGTTATCAAACAATGAGATACCTTTATTTTCTTCTGAAGGAGATTTTTTCCAAGAGGAAATAATACAGAAGCAGTCTGGCGGAATGATTGGCTTTAATTTGGGTGGGGGGATTGGAGTAGGAGGACACTCGGGAAAAATAAAAACAAATCGTAAGATGCAGTGTATTGGTAAAACTAAAGTTTTACTGACTACTGAAAATTTGTTTTACTATACAAAAGCTGGTAAAATTATAAAGATTCCCGTTGAAGATATTACAGCGTTCGCACCGGCAAAGGAGTTCCTACTTGGTCCTAGATTTGATGTAGATGCGAGGGGTTTTACTCCCTATGGATTTGAAATTAGATTTGGGATTCAGCCTTCTTGTTTATCTAATTTATTTCAGGCTGTTATTGAAAGACGGATGAGAGATAGAAAGAAAGAACAATCTACCAAAGTAGAATATTCAGGTGCTGATGAACTAGAAAAGTATGCAAAGCTACGGGACGGTGGTCTAATATCTGAAGAGGAGTTCCAAGCAAAAAAGAAAAAGATATTAGAGGAATAGTTGTTAAACAAAGACAGATCGATATTTATTTCGGCGGCGGCAAGATGTTCTTCTCCGGCGAGCGCCTGTTCCTCCTGAAAATCTCCGGCCAGGGCGACATCTTCCTCTCCGCCTACGGCGCCATCCACATGGTCGAGCTCGGCGCCGGCGAGGAGTACATCGTGGACACCGGCCACATCGTCGCCTTCGACGAGTCCGCCACTTTCAAGGTCACCAAGGCCGGCGGGATGAAGTCCCTGTTCTTCTCGGGCGAGGGGTTCGTGTGCCGGTTCGGCGGCCCGGGCCGCGTCTGGCTCCAGACCCGCAACCCCATGATGTTCTTCATGATGGGCTCGAAGTAACCCCTCCCCACCCTCCCCCAGGGGAGACTCGCCTACGGGTCGGTGTGGGGGGCGAACGCGGCGGCTCACGGCGGATTCATCGAACGAAGCCGCCCCATATTTTGAGGCCGGCATGCGCCAGAGAAGCGGTGCCGACCCGCCGGAGCTTGCTCAAAAGGTATTTACGGGATCCGGCGACCGCCGGACGGCGAATCATCCAACCATCCGAGGGAGGATACGATGGGAATAATGAAGGATTTCGGCGACATGATGAAGGGCGCCAACGAGATGACCAAGGCGGCGCAGGAGCAGCAGGCCGCCGCCATGAAGGCCCAGGCGGAGGCCAACAAGCCCGTGGACCTGAACGACCCCATGTGGGCCCCCATCGAGAGCGTCACCGTGGACAAGTACGCCGAAATCACCGCCCTGATGCTCAAAAAAGGCGTCATGGGCGTCGAGAACGTCAACGCCTTCGCCGAGAGCATGGGCGTGCCGTCGGGGAAGTGGCAGGTCGTGCAGAACGGCTGGGTGCAGCGCATGGGCCAGCACATGGCGGTGCGGACGCGCTACGGGAACCTCTACAACGAGTTCTCCAAGTAGAGCCCGATTCCGGGAGGAGGCGGCATGGCCGTTAGAAGCGGCGCTGGCTGGGTCCTGGTCGTGCTCGGTGCGGGCGCCGGCGTGACGGGATTCTTTGTGCCGATGGCCCAGGACGTCCTCTGGATTACCGGCGGGGTGCTCATCGCCACCGGCCTCGTCATGGTCTGGGTCATGGGGAAGGTGGCCCTGCTCACCAAGGACCTGCCGCCCATGCCCACCATGCGCGAGGGCATCAACCGCATGGACGCCGGGACGCTCTTCCTGCGGCAGCAAACCCGCCTGGACACGCTCAAGAGCGGCGGACTCGCGGCCAAGGTGAAGATTCTGGACTTCAAGCCC
>MFAF01000127.1:0-1587 GCA_001774505.1 Candidatus Coatesbacteria bacterium RBG_13_66_14
ATCACCTACGGGTTAGGGCGAGGGGTAAAAACGGGCCGACCTAAACGGCGCGCCGTCGGTCGGCCCCTACGTCGGAGCATTTGGCGAGACACGGGCCAAGGGTAAGGGGCGTTCTCGGCGGTTCCGATGCGAAGAGAGAAGCCTTTTTTACGCCCCGGGGCGTCTCCCCGTCAGTCCCACAGCTCCTCGGCGGAACGGACCGCCCGCCGGATCCACGTAACCTCCGCCTCGCCGGAGTAGACGAGGCGCTCGATGGTGTCCAGGGTCTCCTCGACGGTGGTGCAGCTTCCCGCGGCGGTGGCGAAGGCGAGGGTGGCGGCCTGGAGACGGTCCGCGTCGCCCACCTCGGCCGCCGCTATTTTATAACGGCTCCGGGCCCGCTCCTTGAGTGAATTCACCACCCGGCGCCGCTCCTTCTTGCTGCGGGCTTCGGGGATGAAAAGCTCCGCCTCCAGCACGCCCACGTAGAGCACTACCCGCTCCTGTCGCCCCTGGCTTTGACGAGCATCACGACGAGGTAGACGATGAGTATCAGGGCGCCGACGCCCAGGAGGATGTACGACATCTCGGCCTCGAGCTCGGCCCCGGCTATCACCAGGTTGTAGTCGAAGAGGCTCATCAGCGTCCCGGCGAGGCCGAGGAGGAAAATGGTGATGCCGATGGTCAGGACGATGCCCTTTCTGCGCCCCTGGGCCATGTTCGCTCCGTTTCTATCTGCGGCCTTTCAGCCGGTTGTAGACCCCGATTCCGGTGAGGGCGGCTCCGAGGGTCACGAGGGCGAAGAACGGCCATGCCGGCGTGACCCATCCGACCGCGGACGACTCTAAACCCCCGAACACCGGCAGCAGCAGGCCTAGAAGGCCGAGGGTGAGGAGCCAGACACCGCTGCGCCAGTCTATAAAGCCCATCCCGGTCCCCTTCCGTCACCGGTAACGGTAGCAGCGGGCCGGCCCCCGGTCAAGTGGCGCTGGAATCAGCCGTAGGTCTGCGGAGACAAGGGGTTTAAACCCCTTGCCTTCTTTCAACGGTAGCAGCGGGCCGGCCCCCGGTCAAGTGGCGCTGGAATCAGCCGCCGATGAGGGAGGCGTTCAACAGCGCGAGGAGCTCACCGGCCGCCCGGAGCGGATTACCCACCGCCCGTGCCTCCAGGAGCCCTTGGCCGTGGGCGCCGACCCGCGGACGCAGATCGCGCACCGCCGCGCAACCGGTCAGGTCCACCCGGCCCGCCCGGGAGAAGTCGTCGAAGGCGAAGCTGATCTTCTTCCCGCTCGTCCGCACCTCCTTGACCCCGGCGGCGTCGCCCAGGAGCTTGACCTCCAGGGCGGCGAAGAGGTTCTCGACTTCATCGGGGAGGGGGCCGAAGCGGTCGGCGAACTCCTCCTTCAGCTCCTCCGCCCGTTCCGGGGTCCGGCACTCGGCCAGCCGGCGGTAGAGCCGGAGCTTGAGCTCGGGGCTCCCCACGTAGGAGTCGGGGAGGAAGGCGGAAAAATCTCCGGTGACCTGGGTTTGAAGCTCGCGGACCTCCGCCGCCTCCCCCCGGAGCTCGGCCACGGCCTCCCGCAGGAGCCGCACGTACAGGTCGAAGCC
>MFAF01000127.1:1637-1794 GCA_001774505.1 Candidatus Coatesbacteria bacterium RBG_13_66_14
AACGGTCCGCCCGGTTGACGATGATGGTGTTGCAGTTGGGGATGTCGGTGCCGTTCTCGACGATGGTGGTGGTGACCAGCACGTCGTAGCCGTGGGCGATGAAGTCGTGCATCACCGACTCCAGCCGCCGGGGCGGAAGCTGCCCGTGGGCGACGCC
>MFAF01000127.1:1834-3499 GCA_001774505.1 Candidatus Coatesbacteria bacterium RBG_13_66_14
ACGGAATCTATGGACTGGACACGGTTGTGGACGAAGAAGACCTGCCCGCCGCGTTCCAGCTCGCGACCCACCGCTTCCTGGATGAGCGCGTCCGACGCCTCGCCGATGTAGGTCTTTATCGGATACCGCCCCACCGGCGGTGTCTGGATGTTGGAGACGTCCCGGGCGCCCATCATCGCCAGGTGCAGCGTCCGCGGGATGGGGGTGGCGGTCAGGGTCAGCACGTCCACCTGGCTGTACCGCTGCTTCAACAGCTCCTTCTGCCCCACGCCGAACCGCTGCTCCTCGTCCACGATTATCAGGCCGAGCTCCCGGAAGCGCACGTCCCCGGAGAGGAGGCGGTGGGTGCCGATTAAAATGTCCACCTCGCCCCGGCGTGTTTGGGCGGCTATCTCCCGCTGCCGGGCGGTGGGGATGAAGCGGGAGAGCATCTCGACGCGGACCGGGAAGGGGGCCAGGCGCGAGCGGAATGTCTCCAGGTGCTGCTCGGCCAGGATGGTGGTCGGCACGAGGACGGCCGCCTGGCGCGAATCCATCACCGCCTTGAACGCCGCGCGGACCGCAACCTCCGTCTTGCCGAAGCCCACGTCGCCGCAGAGGAGGCGGTCCATGGGCCGTCCGCGCTCCATGTCCCCCTTGACCTCGAGGGTGGCCCGCCGTTGGTCCTCGGTGTCGGTGAAGGGGAAGCTCTCCTCCAGCTCGGTCTGCCAGACGGCGTCGGGAGCGAAGGCGTGTCCCGGCATGGCGTCCCGCTGGGCGTGTACGGCGATGAGCTCGGCGGCCAGGCTGGCCACCGCCCGCTTGACGCGCTCTCTGGTGTTCCGCCAGCGGGTGCCGCCCAGCCTGTCCACCGAGACGCGCTGTCCCTCGGCCGCGTCGTAGCGTTCCAGGCAGCCGAGGTTCCAGATGGGGACGTAGAGCTTGGCGTCCCCCTGGAAGGCGATTTTGGCGAAATCGGCCTCCTCGCCCCCGTGCTCGAGCTTTTCCAGGCCGAGGAAGCGGCCGACGCCGTGGTCGGTGTGGATTACGTAGTCCCCCTCGGCGAGATCCAGGGACCGGTAGGTGTCGAGGTCGGTGACCTTCCGTCTTCCGCGCGACGTGAGCGGCGCCACCCGCCCGAAGAGCTCGTCGTCGGTCACCAGGACCAGGCCGAGCCCCGGCATCACCGCCCCGCCCGCCAGGGGGCACTGGACTACGGGCGGCGACAACTTTTCCCCGGCGAGGATCTCCTCCAGCCGCTCCGTTTTGCCCCGGGTTTCGCAGGTGAGCACGGTTTGCCAGCCCCGGGCCTCCCAGTCGCGCAGGTCGTCGAAGAGGGCCTCCAGGCGCCCGTGGTAACGCTGGGTCGGGAGAGCGTCCAGGGGTGGCGTGATGCGCTCGAAGCTGGTCAGGCGATCGAGGTCGTCGAAGAGCCGCGCCGGCTCGACGGCCGGCATGGGAATGGAAGATGGGTACTTCGGGCCACGCTCGGTGAGGCCGTTCAGGGAGTGGGGCGCCGTCGGCGAGGCGAGGCCGTCGGGAGTCAACCGGGGAGGGTCGGCGAGCGTTTTTTCGTGCTCGTCCCGGGCGAGTTTTGCGAAATCCCGTCGGGCGCCGTCGAAGAGCCCGAAGTCGTCGAAGACCACCAGCGGGCGCTCCGGCAGGTAATCCAGCGGCCCCCCGAGC
>MFAF01000127.1:3617-7217 GCA_001774505.1 Candidatus Coatesbacteria bacterium RBG_13_66_14
CGGTCGCGGCTTCCACCACCGCCTCGCGGAGCGGGAGGACCGTCGCCGATTTCACGGCGCCCGCGGTCCTCTGGCTCTGTGGGTCGAAACGGCGCAGACCCTCGACGATGTTCCCAAAGTACTCGAGGCGGACCGGCCCCTCCGCGGTGGGGGGGTAGAGGTCGAACAGGCCACCGCGGCGGGCGTACTCGCCGGGCGCCTCGACCAGCGGGACCCGCCCGTACCCCAGGACGCCCAGCCGTCGTGCCAGTTCCTCGGGCGGCAGTTCCGCGCCGGGCTTGATTTCGAAGACGTGCGAGAGGAGGGCGGCCTTGGGCAGTATTTTCCGCGCGAGCGCCGCCGGCGTGGCGACCAGGACGCCCGTGAAACCGGCGCCGAGCCGGTACAGCGTCTCCAGCCTCTCCGCGGAGGTCCGGCGCTCCGGCGAGTGGAGCTCGTAGGGGAGGAGCTCCCAGTCCGGCAGGTGGAGGGCCTTTGCGACGAAGGAGCCCAGGCTGGCCGCCAGCGCCTCGGCGCGCTCCTCGTCGGTGGTCAGGAGGAGGACGGGTCGGTCCGGGAGGGCGTCGGAGAGCCCCGCCGTCAGGAACGCCTTGGCCCCGGCGGGCAGGCCGGCGAGGTCCACCCCCGGAATCGTATCCCCGGACAGGCGCTCGCAGAGGGTGGAGAAGGGTTGGTGAGCCTTGAGATACAGCAGAAGACGGTCGAGGGGGGGCACGGGTCCTCCGGGAAAAAGGCGGGAGAAGCTTAGCAGAGGCGGGAACGGGTGACAAGCCGCCGATTGCCCCGACCCCGGTGGCGGTGGTATCCTTGCACTTTACCCTGGAGGATGGATGAGCCTGGCCGAGTGGTGGCCGTGGGCCCTGTTCGTGGCTTTGGGAGCCACGGCGTTGGTCGCCCTCCTGTACCGGCGGACGGACCTGCGGCCCGGGTGGAAGGCACTCTTCGTCATTCTCCGGGGGATCTCCGTCACCCTCACCGCGCTCCTTTTCGCCGACCTGGCCTGCCAGGTTCAACGTCCGGGGGAATCGCCCGCCGCCGCCATCGTCGTTGACGACAGCGCCAGCATGTCCCTGACCGACGCCGAGGGGCGCACCCGCGCCGGCTGCGCCGAGGAGCTGGCTGTGGCTCTCCGGGCGGCCCATCCCGAGCTCGACTGGTCGGTGTACCGGCTCGGGGAGCTTTCCGCCGCCGATCCGTTGGAGGCCGTGGAAATGCTCGCTTCCCGGCGGCCCGATCTGGCGGCGGTCGTCGTGGTGGGGGACGGCGGTGGACGTGTTCCCGTCGCGAGCCTCGACATCCCCTTCACGGTTCACGCCGTTGTCGCCGGGGGCGCGTCAAGATTCGATGTCGCCCTGGACGCCCCGCGCGGACCCCGCTTGGCCCTGACTGGCAAGAGCGCCCTATTTCAGGTGGATGTGCGCCTCGTCGGGGAGGGACCGACCGAGGCGACGGTGCGGGCCTCGGGCCGGGAGGTTTTCGGCGGCCGGCGCGAGGTCGAGCTCGACCCGGCCCTGGTTGACCTGTCCGATGGCGCGACCGTCGCCAACCGGAGCCGGTCGCGCCCGACGCCCTTTTCCTCGTGGACCTTCTCCCCCAGGGGGAGCTGCTCGCGCAAATTTCACGGCGCATCGCCGAGGGGCGGGGGGTGGGGCTTTTCCTCGGACGGCCGGGGCTGGTCACTCCCGCCGGCGACGCCCTCCGCGAGCTCTTCCCCATCCCGCGCGACACGGGCGACGTGAGGCTCGTCGTGGGTCAGGCCCGGGTCGTCCAGGCGGCCGGCGGGCCCTTCGGCGGGCTGGTCGGGGCCGATCTGCCCGCTCTGGTCACCTACCCCGAGGGGTTGAGGGAAGCCAACGTGTCGCTTTTGGTACTCGAAAACACGGCCGGAAGGCGGATCCCCGGCGCGACGCTCGCCGCGTCGGGCGCGCCCCGAATCGTGATGTGGGGGCGCGGGTGGTGGAGGTGGGCGCTGGATACTGACGGGAAAGGCGAAACACCCTACGACGTTTTCGTGTCCGACCTCTTCGCCTACCTCTCCTCGCCGGTCTCCGACGATCGGCTCCTCCTGACCCTGGACCGGCGGCGGGCCGTGACGGGGCGGGCCGTGGGCGTCGAAATCACCGGAGGTACGGGCGGTGAGCCCGTGTGCTCGGTTCACGGAATCGGGGATGAGGGCGGGCTCGCGGTGGTCTTGAGCGAGGCGGGGGAGGCGCGGCCTGCGGGCCGCTGGCGGGGTTCTTTTACAGCGGGGGAGGCGGGCGCCTATATCGTGCGCGCCGAAATGAAGGCAAGGGGTTTAAACCCCTTGTCTCCTCTTTATGAAATGGGCGGTCAGACGGCCGAGGAGCCGCTGGTGGTCGAACCCGATTTTTCCGAGTTCGAAAAACTTGCGCCTGATGCGTCCTCCCTGGCCCTTCTGGCGTCGCTCGGAGGCGGGAGGCTGCTCTCCGGCCCCGGGGACGAGCTGCCGCTCGGCCACGGCGCGGTCCCGGAGCTTTACGGGCGGGAGCCGCTCCGGGCCAGCCCCTGGCTTCTGGGGGCGCTGATTCTGGTCATCGTGGCCGAGTGGTTCCTACGCCGCCGCCAGAACCTGCGGTGAGAGGTGTTGACAATCGTACCCAAAATGGGTACACTCGTACCCAAAATGGGTACACTCTATATGGATTCAATAGGTTCAGCACTGTTTGGAAAGACCCGTCGGGCGATACTCTCCCTGTTTTTTTCCGACACTGATAGCTCATTCTATGTCAGGCAGATTGTGCGGGCTGTCGGCGTTGGGCATGGAACGATCCAAAGGGAATTACACCGATTGAACAGGGCTCAAATTTTAAAACGTATGGTTAACGGTAATCAGGTCAATTATCAGGCGAATGAGGAGTGTCCGATATTCAAGGAATTAAAGGCGATTATAACGAAGACGGCTGGTGTTTCAGAGGTAATACGAGAGGCGCTGATGCCGGCGTATGAAGTAATAAATGCAGCTTTCATTTTCGGGTCTTACGCCAGTTTGAACGAAAATAGAGGAAGCGATGTAGATGTCATGATAATCGGCGATATCTCGTTTTCCAGATCGGTGGAGTTGTTGAAGGGGGCCCAGAAGAAATTAGGCCGAGAGATAAACCCTGTCGTCATGAGTAAAGAAGAATTAGATGACAAGATGGGGAAAAAGCATTACTTTATACGTGACGTCCTGACTAAGCCTTTGATTTTCCTTATTGGTGATAAAAATGAGTTTAAAAGCGTGGTTAAGTAACGGTTGGCTTACCGAGCACGAAGCTGATCCCGAAGAGATCAAGGACCTGTTGGCAATTGCAGAGCGTGATCTGCGTAGCTGCCAAGCTGGAGACCTTGATACCGATAATAAATTCTGTATTGCTTATAACGCCGCACTTCAGGTTGCTTCGGCGGCGCTTGCGGCCGTTGGTTACAGGGCGTCACGCGATTCTCATCACTATCACGTGATTCATTCATTAGAATTAACAATGGAAGTTGAAGCCGAACAAGTAGATCTATTCGATCAATTTCGTAAAAAGAGAAATATGGGTGAATATATAAGACCGGGCCAGATTTCTGATTTGGAGGCTGGCGAGATGATTTCAT
>MFAF01000127.1:7239-7422 GCA_001774505.1 Candidatus Coatesbacteria bacterium RBG_13_66_14
GCTGCTTGAATGGTTGAGTGAAAACTTTCCCCATCTATTGCCCTAATTCGTAACACGAAAAAGGGGCCGGCGATACGCCGACCCTTTTCGTTTGGGAAAAGCGGCTTATTTATCCCCCTAGATCTCGGCGAGGAACTTCGGCAGGAACTCCTCCAGGTACTCCGGCCGGATGCGCTTGAGCTC
>MFAF01000128.1:0-1852 GCA_001774505.1 Candidatus Coatesbacteria bacterium RBG_13_66_14
TCGGGGACCATCGGCTGCATCGGCAACTTCGACATCCCCAACGGGCTCCAGGAGGGATACCCCCCCTACCCGCCCTGGGACATTGATTTCATGCAGTGCCTGGAGGACAACCTCACCGGGGTGGGCTGCACCTTCGACCTGGTCCACATCACCAAGAGCGACCCGCTGGTGGACGCCGGGGAACCCCTCTACGACATCGTCATGATCGGCGATGAATGGATAGCCAACCGGATCCACACCCGCAGCGATTTCACGACCTACGTCGGTCTCGGCGGCAAGCTGATCTTCGCGGGGACCTGGAACACCGTGCCCGACCCCGCCGGCATGCAGCTCGACTTCCTCCCGAAAAACTCCATCTGGATCAAGCAGTTCAGCGTCTTTGAATTCCTCCTCCCCGCCGAGGACCCCTCGCACCCCATCGCCAAGAACATCAACAACCCAACCTGGTGGTACGCCGAGTACGAGCCGTTGGGGATGATAATCAACCCCCACAATTTCAACAACATCTTCGACTACGATGACGAGTACTACACGAAAATTTTCGCCAACCCGCCCGGCTACCCCGACAGCCCGACCACCCTTGTTCTGGGGGGACAGTGGGTTTGGGAAGAAGATCCTGGTCCCGTCACCGAAACGAGCTGGGGGGTCATCAAGGCGGAGTTCTAAACTCGTTATGAAAAACGGCGGATCTAAGTCCGCCGTTTTTTTTAATACGAAGCGGGCGACCGTGGACTCCTCGCCCCTACGGGTGGGATACACGAGGGACAGACGTAAGGGCGGATGTCCACACCCGCACACGGGCCGACCTTAACGGCGCGCCGTCGGTCGGCCCCAACGAGGGTGACGCGCTATTTAATCAAATCCCGTAGGGCGGGGATTTCAGTCCCCGTCGTTCTCGCAACTGACCCTCACCCTGGCCCATGCCTCGCAGGTTGCGATAATGTTGGGGCGGACCTTCAGGTCCGCCCGTTATTCTCTATGGTAGCCCTCACCCTCAACCCCGTCGGCGCGCCGCTCCCACGGGGAGAGGGGGACCGCTCCGCCACCCTCCGCGACTCCGACCGCTACCAGCCCACCGGCTCCCCTCCGTCCAGTATCACCTCGCCGTCCACCTCCAGGGTGGGGCCGCGGACGATTCCGTCCAGGTGGCTCGCCACGCTCACGCCGCCCCCGAAGGTCGAGTTGTCGCCGAGGGCCACGTGGCAGGTGCCCAGGACCTTCTCATCCTCCAGGACGTTCCCGGAGACCGTCGCCGTCTCATTGGTGCCGATTCCCAGTTCGGCCACGTTGCGGGCGTCCCAGCCGAAGGGCGTGATTAAACGCTCCAACTCCTCGGCCTCCTCGCCCCCGCGGATCTCCACCACCGACCCGTCGGCGACCACCAGCTCGACGGGCTCGGCCAGGAGCCCCAGGCCGGCCATGGAGCCGTCCACGACCAGAATCCCCGCCGCCGTTCCCTCCACGGGAGCCACGTACATCTCGCCCGCGGGCAGATTGGCGAAATCGCCCGGCCGGTGGTTTATCCCGCCGTCGGCGTGAAAAGTCCGCCCCTCGATGGAGAATGTGAGGTCCGTCCCGGCGGGGGAGATAATCCTGACCCGGCTCTTCCCGGCGAGAACGCCGAGCAGGCGCTCGTTGCGCCGCTCGATTTCGTCGTAATCCGCGACGAGGGTGCGCCCCATGATCTCGGGGGTAATGGTGGGCAGGCTGGCGATTCTCGCCCCCGCCCGGGTGGCGGCCAGCCGCGCGGCGGTGTGGCTGAGGCTTTTACTGGTGGGCATGATGATAACGTCGGCCCCCAGCATCGCCCGGGCAACCGATTCCGGCGGCTCCTCGCCGTGGCTCTCCCTGG
>MFAF01000128.1:1932-3286 GCA_001774505.1 Candidatus Coatesbacteria bacterium RBG_13_66_14
AAGAGGTCGTGGAAGGCGCCCCGGTGGTCCACACCCCGCATGCCCGTCCTCACGGTCTCCGGCTGCCGGTCCGGCGGAACGCCGAGCAGAGACCAGAGCTCGTCCACACGCAGCGAGGGGACGGAGGGCTCGAACCAGAGGGAGAATTTCAAGAGGCCTCCCCGTATTTGCACATCGAGGAGTGAGGCCCGGACGTCGTAATCCTTCGACTCGTCGTCCTTGGTCCGGGTGAGGAGGAGCTTTTTTTGGGACAGAACCTGCGCGATTTTTTCGGAGAAACCTTCAGGCGGCCTCTTGAATCCGGCCAGGTACTCGGCCACGCGGACGCACTCTGAGAGCTTCGGCGCGCCGGGGCGCAGCTCCACCGCCCGCTTGACCAAAACCCCGGGCGGCAGGCTGCGGTTCAGGCTATCCACGAACACCTTTTCCGAGAACCAGGTGGCCAGCTCGACCTCGGCCACCTCGACCCGGCTCTCCACGCCCAGCGGGAGCGGCAGGGCAACGACCAGCCGCGGCTGGGGGTTGAATCCCGAGGACAGCCGCAGGGCGTACCCGGCCCGGCGGATGGACCGCGCCAGGAGGTTCTTCAATTCCAGGTGGCCCAGGAGCGAGGCGGGCCAGTTTTTCTCGAACTCGAACCGCACCCGGACCTTGAGCGGCGGCTCGGGAAGGTTCGGCGTCGGCGGGTAGAGCACCAGGCGCTCGAGCTCGCCTTCCAGGGCGTCGAGGGTGCCGGGCTCGCACAACTCCGGCTCCACCCCGCACACATTGCACCCGGACCGGCGACAGTCCCGGGTGATTTTGCCATCCATCGCCCGGGCGCGTTCCTCCAGGAGGTAGGTCCTGTGGACCAGGTTGTTCACGCAATCCCAGGGGAGGCGGGCGTCGAGGGGAAGCTCCCGGTTGGCGTAGTCCTCCAGGCTCAGACCGGCCGCGGAGAAAGACTCCCGCCAACGCTCGAGGTCGAAGAAGTCGTCCCAGGCGTCGAACACCGCCCCCCGACGGTGCGCCTCCAGGAGCGCCCGGCCCACCCTGCGGTCGCCGCGTGTCAGGGCGGCCTCGACCAGGGCCATCCGGGGGCTGTTCCATTTGACGTTTATCTTCCGGTGCCGCAGCTCGCCCTGCAGGCGGGCCAGCGTCTCCTCCAGCGCAGCGACCGGCGGCTGGGCGGCCCACTGGAAGGGCGTGTGGGGCTTGGGGATGAAAGGTGAGAGGGCGACGTTTACCGCCTGCTTCTTTCCGGAAACTTCCGCGCAGCGCCGCGACAGTTCGACCAGGGCCGCCAGGTCCTCCCCGGTCTCCGTGGGCAGCCCGAACATGAAGTAGAGCTTGAGCGTGGTGAAGCCCGCCTCGA
>MFAF01000128.1:3297-3408 GCA_001774505.1 Candidatus Coatesbacteria bacterium RBG_13_66_14
GCCAGCCGCACCACCTCGTCGTTGGTGAACTGGGGCTTGTTGATTACCTCACGGAGACGCTCGCTCCCGGCCTCGGGGGCGATGGTCAGCGAGCCCAGCCTCCGGCCGGAC
>MFAF01000128.1:3784-14189 GCA_001774505.1 Candidatus Coatesbacteria bacterium RBG_13_66_14
GCCGGGTTCTTGCTGTAGGCGCCCCATTCACCGCCGACGTAGCGGGCCGGCCGCTCCACCGACAGGAGCATCCGGGAAAAATCCTCGTCCCTGGGCAAAGGCGCCTTTCGGGAAAGGGCGGGGTATGGACCCACGCCCTTGTCTCACGGGATCACCGTTCCCCTGACTGACCGGAAACGCATCAGCGGGCCGTCATAGGCGAAAGGTGCGACGCGGACGGGATTATACGGACCCTTCGTGAACAACCCACCCGGTTCGCACGCACCTTCCACCGGCTCCGGACCCAGAAGCAGGAAACCCGCCCGGCGGCCTAGCGGGCGATGACGACCCGGTGAGTCCGGGCGCCACAGTCGGTGTCCAACTTCAGGAGGTACACGCCGCTGGGCAGCCCGGCGGCGTCGAAAGAGACCTCGTAGCGCCCCGCGGCGTACTCACCCTCGGCCGCGACGGCCACCCGCCGGCCGGCGAGGTCGTAGAGGACGAGGGCCACGTCGGCGTTCCGGGGCAGGCTGAAAGCCACGCTGAACCCTCCCGTCGCCGGGCAGGGCCAGGGCGCGGACAGCGCCAGGGGGGCGGCGCTCTCCCGCCAGTCCACCCAGGACGTGAGGTAGCTCTGCCTGGAGCCGTCGGAGGATAAGGTTTCCAGGCGGTAGCGGTAACTGCCGGGGGAATCGGGCCGATCGAGGAACCGTCCCCGGGGCTCGAGCCCGTTTTCGTGCAGCTTCACCTCGCCGAGGCCGTCGTCGCGGTAGAGCTCGATCCCGGACAGGTCGCCCTCGGCGGCCCAGGTGACGAGCACCCCGTCATCATCGGGAGCGGCGGTGAGTTCGACCACCGGCGCGTCGGAGCTCAGGAGCTTGTACAGGAGCCAGCCGTCCGGGTCGAAAACGATCCGGGAGACGGCGGCGGGCACGGCGAAAGACTGCTCGTCCACCCGCTGGTCATCATCGAAGACCACGTCCACGGTGCCGTCCAGGGTGACGAGCTGGAGGTCCACCGGGGTGACGAAGACCTCCGGGGTGATCCCGTCGGAATAGTCCTGCACCTGGGAAAGCTGGACATGGCACATCCAGCCGTTCGGGGTCTGTTCGCTCCAGACGACCACGTCGTACTCGGGGTAACCCGCATCGTAGACCCACTGATCGAAGAAGGTGTCCAGGGAGCCGAGGCCGCCGTAGTAGTTCTCGGCCACGGCGATGAGCTCCTCGGTGGTGACGGTGCCAGAGTCGTCATCGGAAACGTACTCCCGGAGCATGTTCAGAAAAGTCTCGTCGTCGTCCAGGTGCCGGAGCATGTGCAGCACCCACGCGCCCTTCTTGTAGACGGTGGTGCCGAAGAGGAAGTCGGGGTCGTAGAGCGGGTAGCGGTAGTAGGAATCCTCATGGAAGTACTGGACCTTGAACCCCGCCATGTAGTTGCGAAGCCCCTCCTCGCCGCCGATGTGCTCGGCCCAGAACGCCTCCACGTAGCTGGCGAACCCCTCGTTGAGCCAGATATTCTCCCAGGTCTCGCAGGTGATCCAGTCACCGAACCACTGGTGCCCCAGCTCGTGGACGACCACCCAGTCGAAGGTGTGGTCGCCGGTGATGAGGCCGGAGGAGTAGGTGGTGGTGGTCGTATGCTCCATGGCCCCGCCGATCTCGGTTATCATGTGGCCGTAGCGGGGGTATCGGTAGTCGGAGAAGAGTCCGGAGTTGAACTCGACCATCTCCGGGGCGATGGACAGGTCCTCCTCGGCCTCGGGGATGTGCTCCTGATAGACCCAGTTGTCCACGTGCTGGGGACCTTCCCCGATGTCGAAGGTGTCGTAGAAATAGTAGTAGTCGCTGGCGGCCATGGCCACCAGATACGTCGGCAGCTCGAAGTCCGCCTCCCAGTTGAAGGTCTTGGTGCCGTTGTCGTTGTCCGCGGTGGACACCAGTACGCCGTTGGAGGCCACCAGCCAGTCGTCCCGGACGGTGTAGCTCTGGTTGCAGGTGAAGCGGTCGTCGGGCGCGTCGTAGCAGGGGAACCAGCCGCTCGAGTCGTAGGGCTCGGTGAAGGTGTGGATGATGCCGCCGTTGGCCGAATCGGCGTACATGCCGTAGGGGGGTATGCCGGAGTACTCGATGACGATCGTGAACCTCTCCCCGGCGTCGTAGGTCCGGTCGAGGGTTATGGAGAGGATGTCCCCGACGCGCTCGAAATCGAGGTACAACAGGTCGTGAAGGACGGCGTCTACGGTGAGCTCCCCGGCCAGCTCCATATCAACGATGGCCAGGCCGTCTTCGGTGGATTTCAAGGTCCAGGCGGCGGTGCCGTCCAGGGTGCACCACACGGGTTCGATGTCGCTGAAATACACCAGGGTCAGGCTCAGGTCCAGGTTTTCCTGGTCGTAATCCACGCCCGTCCGCTCCGGCTCGCCGCGTTGGACGGCCTTCGCCGCGGCGGTGGCCTTGGCCGCCGCCTCCAGGGCCGCTGCGTCGAAGTAAGGGTCCAGCGTCGGCGGGACGTGGGCCGAAACTCCGAAGGCAAGTAGAACGAAAACCATCAGGAAGATACGCATCGCGAACTCCTGTTTTATTTACTACCCCTCCTACCGAGAGTCATATTCGCATAAAAAACGCTCCACCGCAAGGGATGGGGTGGGGCGGGAATGCGCCCGGGAGTTAAACGGCCACTTCACCGTTCCGCAGGACGAAGCGACCGCCGACGAGAACCGCCGCCGGCCTGCCTTTCAGCCGCTTTCCATGGAAGGGGTTGTTGCGCCCCTTGCTGGCGAAAGCCTCCACGTCCACCGTCCACTCACCCGCCAGGTCCCAGACGGTCACGTCTGCGGGGTAACCCGGGGTCAGGGAGCCGAGGGCGAGCCCCAGGACCTTGGCCGGCGCTGCGGTCATTGCCCGGACGAGGCGTTCCAGGGGAAGCTCGCCGGTAAGGACCAGTCCGGTGTACAGGGCAGCGAAGGCCGTCTCGAGGCCGGCTATTCCGTCGGCGGCCCTGGCGAACTCGGTCTGCTTCTCGGCCACGGTGCAGGGGGAGTGGTCACTGGCGATGACGGAAACGGTCCCGTCGGCCACGGCGCCGACCAGGGCCCTCCGGTCGGCGTCGGTCCTCAGGGGCGGGGAAACCTTGGCGTTGGTGTCGTATCCCTCGCAGGCGGCGTCTGTCAGGAGCAGATTGTGGGGCGTCACCTCGGCGCTCAGGGAAACACCGCGCTCGCGGGCGTACCGGATGATGTCCACGGTGTCGGCGCTGGAAACGGGGCTCAGGTGGACGTGGCACCCCAGGGAATCGGCGAAGATGACCTCGCGGGCGGCTATCACCTCCTCGGCTATCGAGGGGATACCGGGCAGGCCGAGCTCGGTCGAAGTCCGACCCTCGTGCATCACCCCGTCGGCGGCGAGCTCCGGATCCAGGGGAAAGCTGAGGACGGGAAGCTCGAACATCCGCGAGTAGACGAGCGCGCGGCGCATGACGGCGGCGTCGGCCACGGGGTGGTCGTCGTCGGAAACGGCCAGCGCCCCGGCTACGGCCAGCTCACCCAGCTCGGCCAGCTCCTTCCCCGACATGCCCCTGGTCACGGCGCCGATGGGAAAGACCCGCACCACGCCGTCCCGCGCGGCCCGACGGCGGATGAACTGCACCACCGTCTGGTTGTCCATCACCATCTCCTGCGTGCTGCGGCAGGCGACGGCGGTGTAGCCCCCCAGGGCGGCGGCTCGGGTGCCGGTGGCGATGGTCTCCCGGTCCTCGCGGCCGGGCTCGTTCAGGTGGACCTTGGTATCCAGAAGCCCCGGCGTGACCAAAAGGCCCGAGCAATCGAAGACTTCCGCCCCCTTGGCGGCGATGTCCGGCCCCACCCGGGCGACGAGGCCCCTCTCGATCAGGACGTCGGCCGGCGAGTCCAGGTCGTTGGACGGGTCCAGGACCCGCCCGCCTTTCAAGAGCAGCGCCTTCACGCCACCCCCTTCCCCATGGCCAACATGTAGAGCACCGCCATGCGAAGGGTGACCCCGGCGGCTATCTGCCGCTGGAGGTGGGGACGGGCGCGCTCGGCCACGGTGGCGGTGATCTCCACCCCGCGGTTGATGGCCCCGGAGTGCAGGATCATCACGTCGGGCTTGGCCAGGGCGAGCCGCTCGGTGTTCAGGCTGTAGAAGCGCGAATACTCCCGGAGGCTGGGCAGGAGCTTGTCGTTTCCGTAGTCGAGGCTGACGCGGGTGGTGATGATGACGTCGGCCGCGTCCACCGCCTCCTCGACGGTGTGGAAGACCTGGCAGCCGAACTCGGAAAGCCCCTCGGGGATCAATGTGCTGGGCGCTCCCACGGCCACCTGGGCCCCCAGCTTGACCAGGCAGTAGAGGTCGCTCTTGGCGGCCGAGGCGTGGCGGATGTCACCCAACAGGGCGACCTTCAGCCCCTCGATCCGCCCCAGGGTCCGGCGGATGGTGTAGGCGTCCACCAGGGCCTGGGTCGGGTGCTCGTGGGCCCCATCGCCGGCGTTGATGACGCTGGCCTCGATGTTGCGAGCGAGCTGCACCGGCGCGCCGGCAAGGTGGTGCCGCACCACGATGATGTCCACACCCATGGCCTGGAGTGTCAGGGCGGTGTCGGTCAAGGTTTCGCCCAGGGCGCTGGGAAGCTGGCCGATGTTGATCAAATCGGCGGAAAGGGCCTTGCAGGCCCTTTCGAAGGAGATGCGCGTCCGGGTGGAGGGGGTGTAGAAGAGGTTGGCCACTATCTTGCCCCGAAGGGCGGGCAGCTTCTTCACGGCCCGGGTGGAGACCTCCTCCAGCTTGGCCGTCTGGTCGAGAATCAGCTCTATCTCGGGAATATCGAGCTCGCGGATACCCAACAGGTCTTTACTCTTGAGCATGCTACGCCACCCGTCAGCGCCGGTAGAGGAATACGCCCGGCTCTGGGTCGTCCAGCCGCACCAGGACCAGCTCTCCCGGCGCGGGCGTCACGTGGAGACCCACGTAGTCCGGCTGGAGGGGAAGCTCCCTCCCCGGCCGCTCGGCGACGACGACGAGGCGTATCGCCTTGGGGCGGCCGAAGTCTATGAGCTCGTCAATGGCGGCCCGGACGGTCCGGCCCGTGTAGAGGACGTCGTCGGCCAGGAGCACCACCACATCGTCGAGGGGGAAGTCAATCTCGGTGGCCCCCACCTCGGGCAGGTAGCCCAGCCGGTGGATGTCGTCCCGATAGAGCGTGATGTCCACGAACCCGAGGGGGACCGGCGATCCCTTCAGCCCGGCGAGCCTATCGGCCAGGAGGTGGGCGAGCCTCTCGCCGCCGGCGCGCACCCCGACCACGGCGAGGTCCGGTTCACCGGCGTACTCCCGCGCCACCCGCTCCACCAGGTCGTCCAGGAGCTCCTCCAACCGGTCGCGGTCGGCGACGACCCCTGTCCGTATCAGGTCCCGGTTCTTCTCGGCCATGAGCACCCTTCGCGGCGGTCTTCGTCTTTCATTCACGACCATGGTGGCGTGGGGCTTTTCCCCATGAGCCCAGGCGATGCCCCTTATCTGGGGGGATTTCATTCCTCGCCGGTTATCTCCACCAATCGCCTGTAGCCCTCTCCCGCGAGGCGGAAGGTCTCGCTCTCGGGCTCCAGGCCGGCGCTGGCGAGGGCGGTTTTGTAGGCCTCCCGCGCCGCTACGAGGTAGAAGTATGTCCGGTCGTTGATGGCGAAATATGCCTTTTCGATTTCCTCACCGGAGGCCCCGCCGGTGATGACCACGTCCTGGAGCATTTCTCCGAATTCCTCGAAGACCCGGGCGGCCTTGAGCTGGGCCTCGGCCACCAGGGCCGGCTCGCCGAAGGACGCCGCGCCCGAGAAGCCGAGTGCGGCCCGGTCCATCAGCGCCGTTTTCCGCTCCAACTGCGCCTTGACCTCGGCCAGGCCGCCGCCGACGGTCACACCCATGTACTCCTGAAAGCCGTGCTCCCCGTAAACGTAGTAGGCGTGGGCGACGGCGGGGCTGCCGTAGCGGTTGACCGCCTTGCGGGCATGCTCCTGGACGGCCCGGGTGTAGAGTTCGAGAGCCCGGTCGGGGTCGCCCTCTCCCTCGGCCAAAAGACCCAGGGCGGCGTAGGCCTCGCCGACCCAGATGTAGAACACCGGGTCGTCGGTGTGTCGCGCGATGAACCGATCCAGGCCGTCGGCGTCGCCGGCGTGAATCGCCTCGCGCAGGGGGACGAGCTCCGCCTCGGGGCTGTCGCCGTACCAGTTCTTCAAATCGCCAAAATATTCAAGGGCCCGGGGCCAGCCCTCGGCCGTTTCGGCCATCAGCCCGGCGCGGAACAGGGCGGCGGGGGCCAGGTCGTCGTCGGGGTAGTCCGACGCCAGCCGGGCGTACTCCGCCTCGGCCGCCGCGGGATCGGAGAGCCAGAGCTGGAAGATGAGCCCCCTCCGGTAGAGGGCCGCCACGGCCACCTCGTGCCCCGGATACCTCTCGATGAGGTCGGCGTAGGATTCCAGCACCCGGTCCAGCTTCTCCCGCGACACGTTGTCGAGGAATACGGCGGGAATCTGCGGCACCTCGGCCTCGAGGGCCAGAGCCCGGTGGTACTGAGCCACCTTGGAGTTGGAGGACCACCGCTCCGCCAGCTCGGTATCCTTCTTCGGGTCCACCAAGTCGCAGGCGCGCTGGTACATCTGCCGGGCCTTGTCGTAGAGCCCGGCGTCGAAGGTCTGGTCCCCCAGCCGCGCCAGGAGCGACGCCTGACTTACGCGGCGCGTCTGTTCGTCCTCGCCGCGGTGGTAATCCTCGGTGAGGAAGCGGTCCAAAAACTCCTCGGCCCGGTCGTCCTCCCCGGCGCGGTAGAGGAGCTCGACGTTTACCAGGGCTATGTCCGCGTCGTCCTCGGGCAGGGCGAAGGCCGCGGGACGGGCCTTCTTCTCGTCGAAGTAGGTCGCGCACGCGGCCAGGGTCCGCTCGGCGAGGCCGGATCGGTCTTCCTCCTCCAGGTCCAGCGCCTGCTTGTACACGCGGACCGCGGAATAGACTGCGGGCTGGACGTACTCGGCCAGATTCTGCTCCGCGGCGAGGAGGAAGGCGTCCCCGGCCATTTCCAGAAGGCGCGAGGCCTTGGACCTCGCCACCGGGCTCTCCTCCACCGGCTCGGCGAAGGCCAGCTCGGCAAGACACTGGCCGTAGCTGTAACCCACCAGCGCCAGTTCCTCGGGCGGGATCCGATCCCTGAGATTCGGGAACTCGTCCATGCGCTCGATGTAGGCGCCGTAGTAATCGGCGGCCCGCTCGTACTCCAGCCGGGCCAACTCCTTCTCCAAGCCGGGATGCTCGAGGGTTCCCTCGTCCGGCACGCAGGACGCGAGGAGGGGGAGAAGAAAGGCCAGTCGGATCGGTTTGCGCAACGGTTCACCTCGGTGAAGGAAACAAGTTGTTTAACCGAGCGAAGCGAGTCGTAGGAACGGGGCTTAAGTCCCCGCCCGTGGGCGACCGCAGAGGACTTGTCCTACGGGTCGTCCCTACACGGTTAAACCCCTTGCCCCCAGAATCAGAACTCGCCGGAAAAAACGAAGGGGTACACCGCCACCACCCGCTTGCGCCCCTGGGGGAAACGCCAGGCGGCGATGAGGTCCAGCAGCCGGTCGGTGAAGTACGCCGGGGTGTTGCTGGAGAGGAGTTCCACGTCGGACACCGTGCCGTCGGGCTCTATGGTTATCTGCACCTCGATGCGGTGGTTCGGGTCCCTGACCGGCACGTGGACGCTGTAGATGAAGGCGATGACCCCGATGTAGTTGTCGAGGAAACGGGTGATGCGGTTTCGGGAGTAGATGTAGGAGCGGTCGGTGGCGGAGGCGGCCGTCTCCTCGATCAGGAGCTCCAACTCGGCCTCGCGGTCCACCTGGGGCAGGTATGACGCCCCGCCGTAGTTGTAGCGTTCCGCCAGCTCCTGGTGGTGAAGCCCCAGGCGCCCGAGGGAGCGGACCACGTAGTATGCCGTCTCCCCGTCGTCGGGACTTTCTCCGAGAAGCTCCTCCCCGCGCTCGACCACCTGGAGGTAGAGGTCCATCGCCCTGTCGAGCACGGCCCCCGGATCGTCTGATATCGGAGCCGCTAGCTCGTTGGTCTCCGCCATGGAGAAGAGCAGCCGCTCGTTCGTTCGGACGTCGGGAGCGTGGGTGTAAAGGTTTTCGTAAACGCCGAGCGCCCCGGCGTAGTCGCCGTACTCGCGGTAAACGCCGCCGAGGATGAACAGGGCGTCCTTGTAGTTCTCCGCGTCGAGAATCCGCTGGAGGTAGTCGAGCATGTCCTCCGGCGGATTGAAGAACAGCAGGCGCACCAGGGACTCCAGCGCCAGCTTGCGCCAGACCCTCCCCTCGTCCCCCTCGGGGAGCTGCGACGAGAAGAGGATCAGGCGGTTGTACTCGTACACCGACTCCTCGGGCCGGCCGAGGTAGTCCAGGCACATCGCCCTGCCGTAGAGGGCGTTGGGGTAGAAGGGGTGGTTCCGGTCCACCTCGCGGAAGCGGGCCAGGGCGAGGTCGTAGTCGCCGGCGGCGAAGGCGTCGAAACCGGCCTGAAGCCGCTCCTCGGGCGAACCCGCCCCGGTCGGCGCGCGGAACAGGTCGGGGGCAACCCGGCTCTGGGGCGCGGAGATGACGATGGGGTCGGCGACGAACTCGTAAACCTCGACCTCCTGCGCCGAGAGCGGCCGGGAGATCGCGGCGAGGACCAGGATAAGGATGGGTGTGGTGAATCGCATCTTCAGGCGGATTCCTGGGCGGGTGGTATTTTCGAAAAGTATAACCGAGATGCCCGGTCCGGGCAAGGGGTCAGGCGCGCGGGGCGGGGACGACCGGGATGAGGCGGAAGGCAGGTTTCAGGCGCCGGCCGTTGGCGAAATCTTTCGCCGGCAGCCGTCTGGAGCCGCCGGCCTGGACCTCGAGAATCTCCAGGACCGACCCGCCGCCGCAGGCCGTGAGCCAGCCGTCTTCGGTGAAGCGGAAGACCGCGCCGGGCGGTTCGGCTGTATTCTCCGGAACCGGACGGCAGCGGTGGACCTTGAGCGTTTCCTCCCCCAGGAGGCAAAAAACGCCGGGCCAGGGTAAAAGGCCCCGCCAGCGGTCGTGGAGCTCCCGCGCCGGGCGGGTGAAATCCAGGCCGCCGTGCTCGCGCTTCAACAGCGGCGCGAAGGTGACGCGGGACTCGTCCTGGGGCGTGCGGTCGTCGTTCCCGGAAAAAATCAGATTGACCGCCTCGGCGAGGAGGGGTATCCCCAGGGCCGTCAGGCGTTCCTGGAGCTCCGGGGCCGTCTCGTCGGGCCCGACGGAGAGCTTGCGCTGGAGAACGACGTCCCCGGCGTCCATCTTTTTCACCATCCGCTGGACGGTGACGCCGGTCGTATCCACGCCGTCAACCAGGGCCCAGTTCACCGGGGCCGCGCCGCGGTACGCGGGAAGGTGGCTGAAGTGGAGGTTGAGAGCCGCCAGCCTCGGCACGGACAGGAGTTTTCCGGGGAGGAAGTTGCCGTAGGCCACCACGGTGAAGAGGTCTGGATCGAGGGTTTTTAGATACTCCACGAGCCCGGGGTCCCGGGCGCTCTCCGGCTGGATAACCGGCAGGCCGAGTTTTTCGGCCGACTCGCGGACCGGCGTGTGCTGCACATTCCGGCCCCGCCCCACGGGGCGGTCCGGCTGGCTGACCACGGCGGCTACATCGAAGCCCCCGGTGACGAGGGCCTCGAGGGCGCGGGCCGCGATGGGCGGCGTGCCGAAAAATACCAGCCTGGGTCCCATCACTCCCCCAGGTCGTCGGGGACGATTCTGCGCCAGCCGCGCGCCGTCTGGGCGGCCAGGGCCTTGAGCTTGCGGGATAGGAGCATCCGCTGGGCCTTGAACAGGCGGTCCACGAAAAGGACGCCGTTCAGATGGTCCACCTCGTGCTGAATGGCGCGGGCGGCCAGGCCGTCGAGAACGAAGTCCAGCTCCCCGCCGTCGAGGTCCCGCGCATGGAGGCGGACCCTGTCGTACCGGGCCACCCGGCCATAAATCTCGGGCAGGCTCAGGCAGCCCTCCTTGTCGGAGAACAGCCCTCCCGATGGCTCGTACTCTGGATTGACGAGGGGAACGGGCTCCGCGTTTTCCTCGGGGGTGATTCCCGGAATGAGGCGGGGGTGAACCACGACGAGCCGAACGTTGCGGCCCACCTGCGGCGCGGCCAGCCCGAGCCCCCGCGCGGCCAGCATGGTCTCCCCCATGTCACGGGCCAGCTCGGAGAGGGATGCGGCATCGTCCACCGTCGCGTTGTCCCGGCGGAGCGCCTCGTCGTCGTAGCAGAAGATGGGCAGAATGGCCACGGTCATCAACCTCCCTCTGCGCGGAGGTTAGCAGCTTAAATCCGACTCGTCAACTCGATTATGGGCTATCCCAGGCCGATTCTAAAAGGTGCGT
>MFAF01000128.1:14219-14906 GCA_001774505.1 Candidatus Coatesbacteria bacterium RBG_13_66_14
AAGCCCTGCATTATCGCTTGCCAAAGGAGCCCGCCATTACGGCGGTTCCCCTCTCCCTTATTGGGAGAGGCGCGCCTACTGTCTAGGGTGAGGGTCGAGGTTGGGATAGTAAAAGCGGCGGGGATAGGAATCCCCGCCCTACGGGATTTGATTGAATCGTGTGCCACTCTCGTAGGGGCCGACCTTTAGGTCGGCCCATGTTTCCCTCTCCCCGTGGGAGGTCTGCGTGGCACGGGCTGAGTGAGGTGTAATACGGCGGTCCGTGAGGATTCGTCCTTCGGGGCCGCTCGTTTTAATCGTGACGGGGATTACGTCCGCTTGAAGCAGATAACCGCGTTGTGGCCGCCGAAGCCGAAGCTGTTGGACAGGGCGGCTTTTACCTCCAGCTTGCGGCTGCCCTCCGGAACGAAGTCCAGGTCGCACTCGGGATCGGGGTGGGTGAGGTTGGCCGTGCGATGGATTATTCCCTCCGCGACGCTCTTCACCGTGGCCACCGCCTCCATGCCGCCGGCGGCGCCCAGGCCGTGGCCGATCATGGACTTGGTCGAGCTTATCGCCAGGCGGCGGGCGTGGTCCCCGAAGACGGACTTGATGGCCATGGTCTCGAACTTGTCGTTCAGCTCGGTGGATGTGCCGTGGGCGTTTATATAGTCAATGTCCGTATGGGCCAGGCCGGCGTCCTTGAGG
>MFAF01000128.1:14933-16927 GCA_001774505.1 Candidatus Coatesbacteria bacterium RBG_13_66_14
TCGCCTCCGGGCGCCGGGGCGGTGAGGTGGTAGCCGTCGCCGGTCAGGCCGTAGCCGGCCAGCTCGCAGTAGATTTTCGCGCCGCGCGCCTTGGCGTGCTCCATTTCCTCCAGGAGCAGAATCCCGCAGCCCTCCCCCATGATAAAGCCGTCGCGCAGGGCGTCGAAGGGCCGGCTGGATTCCCCGGGGGGGCAATCCCTGGTAGTCAGGGCCCTGGCGGCGCAGAATCCGCCGAAGCCCAGGTTACCGATGGCCGCCTCGCTCCCGCCGGCGAGGGCGACGTCCGCCCGCCCGACGCGGATGTGGTCCAGGGCCTCCCCTATGGCGTGCGTCGCCGAGGCGCAGGCCGAAGTGGTGCAGAAATTGGGTCCCTTGAGCTCCAGGCTGATCGAAACCTGCCCCGCGGCCATGTCCGCGATTACCTGGGGGATGAAGAAGGGGCTGATCCCCTTCAGGCCGCGCTCCGTGTACTTGACCGCCGTCTCCTCGATGTAGTTGATATCGCCGATGCCGACTCCGATGATGACGGCGAAGCGGCTGCGGTCTATGTCGGTCAGCGCGAGGCGACCTTCGGTCAGAGCCTCCAGGGAGGCGGTGAGGGCGAACTGTACGAAGCGGGCCATCCGTTTGGCGGCCTTGGCCTCGATGGTCGCCAGGGGATCGTAACCCTTGACCTCGGCCGCCACCTTGCACGGGTACTGCTCCGGATTCACGGCGGTGACGGTCGCCACGCCGGATTTCCCCGCCAGGAGTGCGTCCCAGGTATCCTTGACGTTCAGACCGACCGGGGTCACGGCGCCCAGGCCGGTGACGACGACTCGTCGGGTCATCTGAAACACCTCGGAGTTTGATAAAGGCGTCCTTGCGAGACGCCGTTATTCACGGTCATCGCCCGGGTTGGGTGACAACCTCGACGATTATTCCTTGACGTGATCCTGGAGATACTTGATGGCGTCGCCCACGGTGCGGATGCCGGCGGCGTCCTCGTCCGGGATCTCCATGTCGAACTCCTCCTCGAGTTTCATGACGAGTTCGACGGTGTCCAGGGAATCGGCGCCCAGGTCGTCCACGAAGGCCGCGTCAGGCGTTACCTGGTCGGCGTCCACACTGAGCTCGTTGACCACGATCTCTTTAACCTTGGCCTCGATCTCTTCGTAGGTCATTTAAGCCTCCCGGGGGTCTCGGTTACGTTGCGAGGGGGTACTTTAGCAGCAAAACCCCGGCCGTGTCAAGGGAACCCGCGGGCCCAACCCCGGCACCCTCCGACCTTTTCCCCCGGCGCAAAAAAAGGTTGAAAACCGTAACGAACCGCTCTATACTTTCTGACGAACCGACCGATAATGTATATTCAGTCGGTTATCCGATTTCACGTCCGGCTGATAAAAGGGGGAGGGCTTGTCCGAGAACACGAAACGGGCGATCCTGGCCGGGGCCAAACAGCTCTTCATCCGCTTCGGCAAGCGGAAGACCTCGGTGGACGAGATAGCGCGCACCGCCCAGGTCGGCAAGGGCACGGTCTATTTCCACTTCAAGAGCAAAGAGGAAATCTGGGACACCATCGTCGGCGAGGAGGTCCAAAAAGCCATCGGGCGTATAACCGAAGCCCTGACCAAGGTCGAGACGGCCCGGGAGAAGCTCTCCACCTACATCCAGGTGCGCTACCAGGTCTTCGGCGAGGAGCTGGACATCCTGAACATCCAGCAGGGAGTCCTCGACGAGCTCTTCCCGGAGATAACCGAAATTCTTGGGAAGCTCAAGACTAAAGAAACCGATTTCCTCGGCCAAATACTCACCTACGGCATCGGGCGCGGGGAGTTCAGGGAGGTTGACGTCGAGCTGCTCTCGATGATCCTGGTCGCGGTACTCGAAGCCACGGGCGAGTACTGGATCAAGCAGGTGCGCCTCGTCGGGGCCGAGGGCGCGATGAACAACCTCTTGAACGTCTTCTTCCACGGACTGTTGAAAAAAGACTGACACCGCCGATTGGGGAACCT
>MFAF01000129.1:0-113 GCA_001774505.1 Candidatus Coatesbacteria bacterium RBG_13_66_14
CGGCAACCGCGGGACCCAGTAGGTGACCGGCAGTTTGAATCCGGGAGCCCCGGCGGGCACGTCGCCCCGCTCCACGATGGCGCCGGGGTCGAAAAGGCCGTAGGCCAGGCAGG
>MFAF01000129.1:129-2481 GCA_001774505.1 Candidatus Coatesbacteria bacterium RBG_13_66_14
GAAGTCCGGGTCCGCCCCCACCTTGAGCGCCAGGGAGTGGTCCCCCGCGGCGGCGTTGTCGGCGAGGACCAGCCGTTCGAAGGGGTAGGGCTTGCCAGCGCTGGGGCCGCTGCCGTGCATGGCGGTGATCGCGTCGAATATGGTGATTTCCGGCGGTCGCGCCCGGAAGACGTCCGCGACCACCAGGGCGAAGTCCGCGGGGTGGAGCGCCTTCTTGTGCAGCTCGGGCTTGCGCATCCCCGGGACGTATCCGAAGAGGTTCTTCACCCCGCCGGTGAGGAGGGTGAGGCCGTGGGTCTTGAATTTGGGGAGGTTGACCACGGCGTCGGCCTCCATGACCGGCCGGGCGATGGTGAGGTCGGGGTCTATGGGGTTGATCCCCGCGACGCGGACGTGCCCGGCGGCGTCGAAGCTGATCCGCTTAACCCCCAGCTCGTCGCAGACCGGCCCGATGCCGGTCACGGCCCAGATTTTCTCCACTCCGACGACGGAGGGGGCGGGGGCGTCGCCGACCGTCACGGCGTACCCGGCGTCCAGGAGCGACCTGACGACGGCGCGCACCACCGCCGGGTGGGTGGTGACGTGCTTTTCCGGGGGAAAGTCGGCCAGGAGGTTCGGCTTCAACAGGACGTGGGCCGGGGGCGGCGGCAGCCCCTTTCCCCAGCCGCCGAAGAGCGCCAGGGCCGCGGCCAGGGCGCCCTCTACCTCGCCGGGAGAGTACGTGGTACACTTGCCGTAGCAGACGATGTGCCGAGCCAAGCTCCTCCCGAAAGGGCGACGGGTTTGAAGTCGGACGCTCTCACCTTTCTGGGCGTGAGCCGGGCGGCGGTTTTTCTGGCGGCCCTGCTTCTGTCTCCGGTCCCGGTCTTCGCCCTGACAGTCATCTATGCCCCGACGCTGCCTGAGGGGTCCCCCGTCGCCCCGACCGCGGCGGCGGAAAATTTCGCCGGGGGGCTGGGGGTCGAGGGGGACTGGTATTATAACACCCCGAGTCTCTTCGGGGACGTGCGGACCGCCCTCCGGTCGCCGAAAACCCTTTCCGAGCTCATCGTCTACGCCGCCCAGTCCGAGGCGGACGACACGGTCTGCCTGCGCCTGGCGGAGACTCCGGAGGGCTGGTTCGGCTACGCCCTGCGCTGGAATCACGGGACCGTTTCGGGGGCCTGCCGGGGGGCGCGCGATCCGGTCAATTTCGACTGGTGGCTCCTGGGCGAGGACCTGGCGCGGGGGAGGTCTCCCGTGCCCGGGAACGGCGAGCCGGACAGCCTACCCGGGGTGCGCTGGTTCGGGCACGCGCTGGACGAGGGCCTGGCCCTGGTGGCCTCGGCCAGATGGCTGGAGCATCGCCCCGAGGAGGTCACCGCCGCGCTCCAGCTCGCCGACCGCGCCGGTCAGGTCGTTCGCCAGATCGCCGTGGTGGGCGACGTACCGGCGGTGAACCGGCTCCTCGACGGTATCGCCGTCCTGGTCGGTGTGGCCGGAGAGGCGGCGGACCGCGTCTCGTCGGGGGGCGAGGGGCAGAACGTCATCATCACCCTGTACTTCGCGGGCCACGCCGCCGAGAACGCCTGGCGCGTCACGCGCTACGCCGGGCCTTACCAGGGGATAGGCGACCTGCCCGAGGAGACGGAGGCCGCGGCGGGGCGCGTCGCCCTCGAGTCGGAGCGATACTGGGAAAAGGCCGTGGAGGGCTACCGGCGGGCGGTGGACTCGGCCGGTATCGCGGAGCTTGGCGGGAGCTGGGTGCTGATGTCCCGCGTCGCCCTCATGCTCCTCTACCACGAGGCCGGCCGCGAGGAGGAGTAATCCCCCTTATAAATGATCCCTATTTCTTTTTTACCGCAACTCCAACCAAGCGAGGGAACCCATGAGCGAACCCACCTACCGCGCCCACCGTACCGAACTGCGTTGGCTCTATTTCGTGCTGATCGTGGCGCTCGTTTTCTTCGTCCTGCCCTTCTCGAGCTGGGGGGCGGCCCTGAACATCGTGGCCCAGATCTTCTTCATGCTCTGCATCATCGCGGGCACCTTCCGGGCCATGCAGCTCAAGAACGAGGTGGACGCCGAGCCGAAGGGTGAAGTTACGACGCCGCAGGGTAAATTCAGCTTTTTCAACCTGCTGGTGACCGGTCTATTCGCCCTGGGCCTTCTGTTCTACTTCCTCGACAAGGTGATCGACTCGGGCGGCTCGAACTTCTTCATGTAAATCCCGCGGAAGCCTAAAAAAAGGGCCGACCTGAATGGCGCGCCGTCGGTCGGCCCCAACGTCATCGTAAACTGGATTGGGATTGCCGCCCGTCCCCTCGCCCATTTGGGGAAAGGGATAGGGAGAGGGGTGTGTTTGAAAAAAAG
>MFAF01000129.1:2545-3929 GCA_001774505.1 Candidatus Coatesbacteria bacterium RBG_13_66_14
AGCAGCCGAGGGAGACGTATTCGCCGAACCCCACCGGGTGATACCAGGTGTCGAACTCGACGCTGACTATATTATCGTTGCCGATCGCAACCCAGGGCGTGAAGGTCTCGGCCTGGTACAGCCAGCCGGGTCGGGCGGCGGAGTCGCACTGCCAGTTCGCCCCCGACATGTCCCCGGTGGCGTGGTCGGTGCCTATTTCCCACTCGCCGTCCAGGCCGTGCGTATCCTGAAACCAACCGCCACTGGAGAAGTCCTCCACGCCGTAGCCGCCGCCCTGCCGGGGCAGGACGCTAACCCCGTCCGCCATGAGCTCCATGTTGTCGAGGGCCCACCACCCCTGGATGTCCAGGTCGGTGCCGTACTCGAAAGCCAGACAGTTCATGTTGCTGTGTAAAAGCATCCAGTCCACACCAACGGACTGGTGACCAGTCACGTCGGAGGTGTCGTCCCAGGTGAAAATGTTGGTGTACTCGCCCTCGCCCCAGTTGACGCCGTTGATTTCGATGCCATACAAACGGAAACCTCTGGCCACACCGGTCTCGTCGGAAACCCAGATGAACTTCATCCCCAGGTCCCGCACCCCGTAGTAGTCGTCGAGCATGATACTTACACTTCCAAGGTCGTCGGTGTCCTCGAAGGTGTGAAACAGGGTGTAGTTGTTGTCTTCGTCGGCGAGGAACAGCCGGCAGTAATCGCCGTCGTCGGCGGCTTCCTGCATGTAACCGATGAACATCACAACGCCGTCGTAGCCGAGAAGGTTGATGGGTAGGCCGATGTAATACAGCGCGGCGTCGTCGTTGGAGCCGTAGCAGTCCAGGCCCTCGCGGTCGCAGCGGACCTCGCCTTCCCGGAACAGGTTCCACTTGGCGTTGTACTGCGTGGGCGGCTCAATTTTGTCCACCGACACGGTCTCCCCGGCGAAGGCCGCCGCCGCGGCTAGGACAGCGATAAAGACAAGGGTTTTCATCCCGGTTCCTCCTCAAAAAGAATCTAGTAACCCCGAAGGATTACTAATAAACTTGTACCATGTAGATGTCGCGTTGGAAGCTTTGACCACCTGACCAGTAGAATTGAGTCGAAGAGCCCTCCCATCTATGGGTGGCTGTCTCGTACCAGGCGTCGCAGGCATACCAGCCTTCGTCCAAGCCACTTAGGCCAATGGAGTAATAGCCGTTTTGCCCCGCCGTCGTCTCCCTGATGTAGTCGGTGAAGGGGGACGTGTACATGTGCCGGAGCCCGACAGCGGCGGTGTGCGGGTCATCATCCAGGTAGACGGTGCCGTGGACGTTCCAATCTCTGTCGGTTAAGGGGTTGTCAACATCCGCCGACAGACCGTCCGTGCAGGCGGTCAGGGCGGCGAGAAGTAGGACTATTACCCCCCCCC
>MFAF01000129.1:3996-6123 GCA_001774505.1 Candidatus Coatesbacteria bacterium RBG_13_66_14
GTGGCGCATATTCAAAGAAAGACAAGGGGTTTCAACCCCTTGCCTTTTAGTAGTGATCAAAGGAGGGCCGAAGCCCTCCTTAGACAAGGGGTTTTACCGGGGGCATAGCTCGCTTCGCTCGGTTAAACCCCTTGTTCTATTATTTCTCCTCGGGCCAGCTCACGTTCAACTCCCGCACCGCCCGGGCCTCGTCCACGCGCCGGACCGGCGCCGAGTAGGGCGCCCCGTGCAACAGGTCCGGGTCCTCGGCCGCCTCCCGGTCTATGGCTAGGAGCGCCGCGGCGAAGGCGTCCAGCGTGTCCTTCGACTCCGTCTCCGTCGGCTCGATCATCAGCGCCTCGGGGACGATGAGCGGGAAGTAGTTCGTCGGCGGGTGGAAGCCGTAGTCTATTATCCGTTTGGAGATGTCCAGGGTGGCAACGCCTTGGGTCTCCTTGTGCCGCTTCCCCGACAGGACGAACTCGTGCATGCAGAGCCGGTCGAAGGGCAAGAGGAAGTTACCCTTCAACAGGCTCAACAGGTAGTTGGCGTTCAGGACGGAGTGGGCGGAGACGCCGCGCAGGCCCTCGAGCCCCAGGTGGCGGATGTAGACGTAGGCCCGCAGGGACACGAGGAAGTGGCCGTAGAAGGCCAAAAGCTTGCCGATGCTCTTCGGGCGGTCGTAATCCAGCCGGTAGCCCGAGTCCGTTTTCTCCACGGTGGGCACGGGGAGGAACTCCGCCAGGTGCTTTTTGACCCCGACCGGACCCGCGCCGGGTCCGCCGCCGCCGTGGGGGGTGCCGAAGGTCTTGTGCAGGTTCAGGTGGACGGCGTCGAAGCCCATGTCGCCGGGGCGGATGCGGCCCAGGATGGCATTGAGGTTGGCCCCGTCGTAGTAGAGCTGTCCCTCGGCCCGGTGGACCAGCTCGGCGACCTCGACTATGTTCTCCTCGAAGAGCCCCAGGGTGTTCGGGTTGGTCAGCATCAGGGCCGCCACGTCGTCGGAGAGCTTCTCCTTCAGCGATTCCACCGAGACGTTCCCCCGTTTGTCCGAGGCCACCACCACCACGTCGTAGGAGCACATGGTGCCCGAGGCGGGGTTGGTGCCGTGGGCGGAGTCGGGAACGAGGAGGACCTTGCGCGGGTTGCCCCGGGACTTGTGGTAGGCCCGGATCATCTTGATGGCGGTGAACTCGCCGTGGGCCCCGGCGGCGGGCTGGAGGGTGAAGCGGTCCATCCCGGTTATCCGTGAGAGGTAGCCCTCGAGCTCGTGCATCAACTCCAGCGCCGGCTGGAGCATCCCCTCGGGCGCCAGGGGGTGGAAGGCGTTTACCCCGGGCAGCGCCGCGGCGGCGTCGGCCAGCTTCGGGTTGTACTTCATCGTGCACGAGCCCAGGGGGTAGAAGCCCACGTCTATGCAGTGGTTGAGCCGGGACAGGCGCACGTAGTGGCGGACCAGGGTGGGCTCATCCACCTCGGGGAGCGCCGGCGGTTTCGCGCGCCGGAGCTCGGGCGGCAGCAGCTCGTCCAGCGGCCGGACGGGCACGTCGGGGGCGGGCGGCCGATGGCACCGCCTCCCCTTCCGGGAGTGGGCGTAGATGGCCGGCTCGATGGGGCGGTCAATGATTTTCTCGGCCATCACAGCACCTCCCCTAGAACGGCGACCAGGCCGTCAATCTCCACCCTCGTCCGGCGGTCCGTGACGGCCACCAGGAGCCCGTCGGCGTATTCCTTGTAGAAGCGGCCCAGGGGCAGCCCCGGTACGAACCCCTTCCCCGGCAGCTCGGCGAACGCCCGCTCGGCCTTGCCCGCCGGTAGTTTCAGGGCGAATTCGTTGAAGAAGCGGCCCTTGGGAAATAAGCGCCCCACCCCGGGGAGCTTCGTCAGCTCCCGCTCTGCGTAGTGGGCTTTTTGCAGGTTCAACTCGGCCAGCTCGGTGATGCCCACGGGGCCGAGGGCGTTCAGGGAGATGTTCGCCGCCAGCGCCACCAGGGCGTTGTTGGTGCAGATGTTGCTCGTGGCCTTCTCCCGGCGGATGTGCTGCTCGCGGGTCTGCAGGGTCAGGGCGTAGCAAACCTTGCCGTCCAAATCCACAGTCTGACCGACGATGCGGCCGGGCATCTTGCGGGCCAACCTCTCCGCGGCGGC
>MFAF01000129.1:6142-6208 GCA_001774505.1 Candidatus Coatesbacteria bacterium RBG_13_66_14
CCGCCGCAGGAAAGCGTCGTCGCCACGGGTTGGGCGTCGCCCACCGCCACGTCGGCGCCGCACTCC
>MFAF01000130.1:0-333 GCA_001774505.1 Candidatus Coatesbacteria bacterium RBG_13_66_14
TACCTGGGGCTGATGGAGAAGGTCGCCCTGATTGGCGTTTCCTCGAAGCAGCTCGAGGCCGCTGGCGGGGCCCTGGACCTCATGGAGCAGATGGTCGCCCAGGGGCTGGTGTCCGACGTGGAGGCCGATTACCTGGATATAAACCTGGCCTATCTCATGGCCCGCCTGGGCGAGGTCTCGGCGCGCTACGACTACCTCGCGGCGCGGGAGAACCTGGCCTCGCTCATGGGAGCGATAGTACCCTGAGCTTCCACCCACCCACGCGCCGAGCGCGTCAACATTCCCGGAAGGTAGTGATGCGCCAACTTACACCCATTGTAGAGACAAGGGGTT
>MFAF01000130.1:349-7347 GCA_001774505.1 Candidatus Coatesbacteria bacterium RBG_13_66_14
CATCGCCCTTGCGCTCCCGTTTTTATTGCTCGCGGCCTGCGGCGGGGAGCGGACGATGAGCCCTGAGCAGAGTTACACCGTTTCGAGCGAGGTCGTCGGCGCGTCCCACGAGACCATCGAGCGGGACCTGGCCGGCGTCATCCGCGGGGAGATGGAGGCCCTGGTCGCCCCGGAAATAGCGGGCCGCCTGCAGGACATCTACGTCGAAGTGGGAGAGGAGGTCCGCAAGGGACAGGCCCTGGCCCGGATCGAGGGAACCAGCTACTGGCTCTCCTCGGAGGCGGCCAGGGGGCAGTTCGAGGCGGCCAGGCTTCAGCTCAAACAGGCCGAGGACAACTACAACCGCTACCAGCCGCTCCACGACTCCGGATCCATCTCCGCGGCCCAGTGGGAGAACATCTCCAACGCCTACGAGGCGGCGAAGATCAACTACGACGCCTCGCAGGCCGGGTACTACCGCGCCGCGGACACGGCGGGCGAGACGACCATCCGGGCTCCCATCGCCGGCGTCGTCGCCGTGCGCAACTTCGACATAGGCTCCATGGTCGGCCCCAGCTATCAGGTCTTCGAAATCGTCAAGATTGATCCCATGAAGGTGTCCATCGGCGTCAACGAACAGGACATCGGCACCGTGCTCCCCGAGAGCGAGGTCCTAGTCACCGTGGACGCCTACCCCGACGAGGTGTTCAAGGGGGTCGTCTACAGCATCGGTATCAAGGCCGATCCGCGCACCCACGCCTTCCCCGTGGAGGTCCGGCTGGACAATGCCGACGGACGCCTGAAAAGCGGGATGGTGGCCCACGTCCGCCTGCCGATAAAGGACCTGGGCGAGGTGCTGACCATCCCCATCAACGCGGCGGTGAAAATCCAGGAGGTGGATTACGTCTTCGTGGTGCAGGAGGTGGTCGAGGACGTGACCCCCGTGGGGGAAGACGGAAAGCCGGGTCCGCCTGAACCGACGACGCGGCTGCGCGTGGAAAAGCGGGCGGTGACCCTCGGGCCGGTTACCGACCACCGCGTGGTGGTGTTGGAGGGGCTCGAGGTCGGGGAGGAGATCGTGACCGAGGGGCAGCAGTTCCTCGAGGACTCGAGCCTGGTGACCATCCCGAACCATGAAAGCGGCGCGCAGACGGCGGGGGAGGACGGGCAGTGAAGATAACGAAAATCGCCTTCGAACGGCCCCGCATCCTCTTCCTGGTGGTCCTTCTGGTATTCATCGCGGGCGTCTTCGCCGTGATGACCATCCCCAAGGAGGGAGACCCGGACATCGAGATTCCGGTGGCGTTCATCGTCACGTTCTACCCCGGCGCCGGACCCGACGAGATGGAAACGCAGGTCGCCGAGAAGATCGAGGACGCCATGGTGGACCTGCCGGACCTCGACCGGACATACTCCTCGGTCTCCGAGGGGCTGGCGTTCACCCAGGTGGTATTCACCACGGACGCCGACCTCGACGACTCTGTAAACAAGGTCCGCGAGCGGGTGGACAAGGTGACCCCCGACCTCCCCGATGGCTGTCAGCCCCCCGAGGTCGTGGAGTTCAGCCTGTCGGACATCCCCGTCATGGTCCTTTCCGTCTCGGCGGACATGGACCCCCTCACGCTCCGGCAGACCGCCGAAGACCTGGCCGACGAGCTGAAGAAGATACCCGGCGTGCTCGAAACCAGCGTCGTGGGCGGTGTGGAGCGCGAGATACAGATTCAGCTCAAGCCCGCCAAGCTCACCGAGTTCCAGATTTCCCCCCAGCAGGTAGTCGGAGCCATACAGTCACAGCATCTTCAACTGCCCGCGGGAACGATCGAGGTCGGCCCCCAGCGCTACCTGGTCCGCGCCATGGGCGAGTTCGACGACACCGCCGAGATGGGGGAGATAATAGTCGCCGGCTCCACGGGCGCCCGCGTCAGGCTCTCCGAGATAGCCGACATCGTGGACGGCCCGGTGGAGGTGACCTCCACCTCGCGCACCAACGGCCAGGATTCTGTGACCATCTCCATCAAACGCCGGACAAACTCCAATGTCCTGGAGACCTCCCAGGCGATAAAAGAGAGGCTGGGCATCCCCGAGGAGCCACTGAAGGTAACCCTGGCCGGCGGGCAACGGGTGGAGCTTCTCCCCACGCAGATCCGCAGCCTCTACTTCGCCTCCAGCGACTCCTTCACCGTTCAGGCCCGCGACGAAGATGGGGAGCTCGTCCCGGTGAGCCGGGGCGAGGTGGCCGACGAGCTTGGCAAGACCGGGATAGACCCGACCCTGGTGGCTCCGATCCCGCCCGGGGTGATCCTGGACATCACCTCTGACCAGGCCGACGAGGTGAACGAGAGCCTGGACACGATGACCGGCAATATCCTGCAGGGCGTGGCCATCGTCATCCTGGTCCTCTTCCTCTTCATGGGCCTGCGGACGGCGCTATTGGTCTCCACGGCCATCCCCCTCTCGCTCATGATCGCCATCGCGGTCCTCTACTTCACCGGCGGCACCCTGAATACCATGACCATCTCGGGGCTCATCCTGGTGGTCGGAATGCTGGTGGACAACGCCATCGTCTCCGTTCAGAACCTCTACCGCCACATCGAGATGGGCAAGGACCGGAAGACGGCGGCCGTGACGGCCACCGCCGAGATAGCGTACCCCGTCTTCACCTCGACGATGACGACCATCTTCGCCTTTCTGCCCATGCTGATGATGCGCGGGGTGATGGGCGAGTTCATGAGCTTCATCCCCATCGCCGTTTCCCTGGCCCTCTTCGCCTCCCTCTTCGTGGGGCTGATCCTGGCCCCCCCCATCGCGGCCAAGTTCATCAAACTCAAGAAGACGCGGGAGGAGCTGGAGTGCGAGGAGTGCGGCCGGTTCAGGCGCACCTTCGGACGCTTCGGTATCCGGTTGGGTGAGGTGCTCAACCTGCGGAAGCTGGGAGACTGGTACGAAAGGGTGGTGCGCGGCGCCTTGAGGCGCAGGAAGCTGGTCTTTTTCCTCACCCTGGCCTCCTTCTTCCTGGTGATGTCCCTGCCGATGCTGGGGATACTGAAGGTGGAGCTGTTCCCCTCGGTGGACACGGACTCCATCTACATCAACCTGGAAACCCCCATCGGCACACCCTTGGAAATCACCGACGCCAAGGTGAAGGAGCTGGAGCGGATCATCACCGAGAACGTGCCGGAGATGGACCGCCTGGTGGCCATGGGCGGTGACCAGCCCGGCGGCGGTGGGAGGGTCCGCGTCGGCAGCTTCTTCGGAATTACCAACACCAACGAAGGCGGTCTCATCGTAGACCTCGTCCCCGGCGACGACCGGGAACGCACCGCCGGGGAAATTCAGGAGGACCTGCGGCCCTATCTGGCCCAGATCGGGGGTGTGGATATATCCTTCGCCGAGGCCACCGGCGGTCCGCCCACCGGGTCGGCCGTGGACATCAAGGTCTATGGGGACTCACTCGACGAGCAGCGGCGCATCACGGACCAGCTCATCGCGTTCTTGAAAACGGTTCCCGGCGTTCGCGACCCCCACGACGACATCTCCCCGGGGACACCGGAGATTCAGGCCATTCTCCGCCGTCAGGAGGGCAACCTCCTCGGCTTCACCTCCTACGACCTGGCCCTCAACCTGCGCAACCTCATCAGCGGGACGACGGCCGGCGTGTACCGCGAGGGTGACGAGGAGTACGACATCGTCGTAAAGATACCCAAAGAGCAGCTGACCACCATCGGCGCCGTGGAGAACCTCTATGTGAGCAACGCGATGGGCAACCAGGCGATGGTGGGCGATATCGCCCGCATCGAGAAGGGCGAGGGCATCAGCTCAATCCGACACTACAACGGCGACCGCGCGGTGACGATCAACGCCTCCCTCCTCCCCGGCTACAGCCCCGTGGACGTGACCTCCCGGCTCAAGGAGTACGTGAAGGACTCGGTCACCCTCAAGCCCGGGTACCGTATAGACTACGAGGGCTCCTACAAATTCATCCAGGAGAGTTTCTCCGACCTGGGCTTCGCCGCCCTGCTGGCGGTACTCTTGATTTTCATCGTCCTCACCCTCCAGTTCCACAGCTTTGCCCAGCCCGTCACGGTCATGTCCACCATTCTTTTAGCCTCGGTGGGCGCCATCGCCGGCCTGGTCATCACCGGGAGCACCTTCACCATCGTGGCCTTCGTGGCGATAATAGGCCTGGCGGGCGTCGTGGTGAACGGGGCCATCGTCCTGGTGGACTTCATCAACCAGAGGCGCCGGGAGGGCGTGTCCATGCGCGAGGCCATCGTGGAGGCGGGGAAGATCCGGCTGACCCCGATTCTTCTCACCGCCGTCACCACCATCGGCGGCATGTTCCCCCTGGCCCTCTCCGATCCGCAGTGGGCGCCTCTCGGCTGGGCCTTCATCTTCGGCCTTGGCATCTCCACGGTCCTCACCCTGGTGGTCGTGCCGACCTTCTACTCGTGGCTGGAGGAAGTGAAGATCAAGATCAAGCGGAAGCTCTTCAAGAATTACGTCCCCCCCCAGGACGTGCTGGAGTAGGGACCGGTAAAATGGGAGAGGGGCGGTGCCGAGCCGCCCCTTTATCTACCGTAGCCGTCTCAATCGGTGTGGTATAATTGCCTCTGGATAGGGGGTGCCCGATGGGTGAGCAGGGGACCTACTGCCCCAAATGCGGCAAATTCGGCGCCACGGTGGAGGTGGTCACCGTCAACGACGACGTGAGCATGGTCGTCACCCAGTGCGCCAAGTGCGGGACGCGGTTCGAGTGGGCCAAGTTCCGCCCCGGTCACGCCGCCGAGGACCTCGCCCTGCGCTCCTGCCCCGTCTGCGGCGCATCGAATCCGAAAATCCGCGAGGCCGAGAACGAGAAGGTGAACGCCGTGGAATACACGTGCTCCAACTGCAGTTTCCGCGTGGTTCTGGCGCGCAAGAAGGAGAAAAGCTGACGTTACCGCCCCGAGGAAAGAAGGCCTGCGGGCCTTTTTTTTAGGGGTCACTTCATCCAGTCGGACCGGTTTAAGGGCCTGATACAGCGGCTGATCTGAAACCATTTTTCGCGCCATTTTATCCGAGTCGGTCTTACAACAGCACCTCTTTTATTTCGTTTTCTACCGGCGTGGAGACCCTTAAGACTCTATTTGAGCATCTGCACCCGGTCACATAATCCCCGTAGCCTGTGCCGCTTTTTTTATAGTGAGCTAAGCGTCCTCTTTACAGCTAGTTACAACTTCACGACAGTCCACTTTTATGTCTGATTCCTTTTTTTATAATCCGGCGGTTTCCTTTTCCATGTTGGAGCGGCGCACCAGTGGGCTGGAGTGAGGGCTACCATAAAAATGGGCCGACCAGTCGGTCGGCCCCTACGTTATCGCACCCCTCACCCTATCCGTGAGCGAACCGATCTATGCGAGAAAAATGCTCCTCCCCAAAGGGGAGAGGAGAAACGCGACGGGGCATCAGTAGATTACGCCCAGCTCGTCCAGCCTCTTCTTGGCGATCTCGGCGAAGGGACCGGTGGTCCTTACACGCAAGGCCTGGGTGTAAGCGCCGGCGGCCTCGTCGGTCATCCCCCGCTTCTCGTAAAGAAGGCCGAGGTGGACGTACGCCTCGATGCGCGCCGGGTCCTGCTCGACGGCGTTCTTGAAGGCCTCTTCCGCCTCATCGGCCATTCCACGGGCGTCGAGGGCCAGACCGAGCCCGTCGTAAGCCCGTCCCAGTTCGCCGCCCAGGCGGATGGCCTCCCGAAAGCTCGTCTCGGCGGAAACGTAATCCTTCAGGGCCAGTTGGACGTAGCCGAGGTTGGCCTGGATCACCGGGTCGGTGGCGTTGAGGTCGGCCATCCGGCGGAGGTAGCCGTGGGCCTCGGACCAGCGCGCCTCGGAGGTGGCCAGGCCCGCCGCGGCGTTCAGGACGTCGAAGTGGGACGGGTTGCGCTCCAGGGCGGCGTTGTAGTACTTGGCCGCCTTGACCGTGTCACCCCGGGCCTCGAAGGTCCGCCCGATCCAGTAAAAGGGGTCGGCCAGCTTGGGCAGTTCCAGCGCCGCTTCCTTGAATTTGCCCTCCGCCTCGGCGTACTCGCCGGCCTCGAAGAGCGCCTTCCCCTCCCTCATGGCCTCCTCGGCGGCGATGGTCTTGAAGAGGTCGAACCCGGCCAGGAAGGGGGACAGAAGCACGACAACCAGAACGAACACCATCGTCGAACGTCTCATCATCGCCCTTTTCACTTCAGGGTAAGGGTGTCGAAGTAAATTTCACCCGAATCGTGCTCCCCGGTGGGTAGAACGACCAGGTAGATGCGGGTCAGCGCCAGGGGCGGATGCCGGCGGACCCCCGCGTCGCGCAAGCCCACCAGCTCGGACTGGCTCAGCGTGCACAGGCGCCAGGAGTCCTTCCAGTCCACCGTGGGGGTCAGGTTGCCGACGAACTTCTCCCCCGTAGAGTCCACGAACTCGGCCCGCAGCCAGTGCCCGGACCCGTCGCCGTACACCCAGAGGCTGAGGCTGTCCCAGTTCAGCGGCAGGAGGTGCGCCGTCTGCGCGTAAGCCGCCGCCGTGACGCCGCCCGTACTCGAGAAATCATAGACGAGCTTGGCCGCGCAGTCGCCGTCGTGGCTGGGCTCGTCGTCGTAACTCTGGGTGAGGTAGCCGTCCACCTCGCCGGGATAGCCGGTGAAGCCCCAGCCGTCCATGTCCTCGAAATCGGCGATCACCCGGTCCGTGGTGGCGGTGACCTCCGGGGTTTCGGCGAGCTCGACGGGTCGCGGTGTGGCGGGGATCACGGGGGGGGTCGTCTCCTTCACGCACCCCGCTCCGCCCAGAAGCGCCATCAGCGCCAGGGTAGCCGCAATCCGACCTTTACAGTCCTTCATCCGCACTTCGCTCCGGAGTCTCGGGCGGGATTCCCCGGGTAAGGTTACCGCAGAAAAGAGTTTCCATCAAGAGCCTTTTCCCGGCGGGTCGAAACGCTCCGAGAGCGCCCGGACCTCCGGGGAACGACCGGCGGGGATGACCAGGAACGTATCCGGGGTGGCC